>CAZDZX010000177.1:6120-8948 GCA_964510005.1 uncultured Pirellulaceae bacterium | reverse complement strand
CCGCGCCGAAGCGACTTCTTCAAAATCGAAGTACGGAAGCTTTTTGAACTGACGAATGGGCTGGATCAGACCGCGTCGGTGCCATCGTCGAATCGTCGATACCGGAACCGAAAGCAACTCCGCCAACATCGCCGGCGTGTACAGTCGTCCCGTGACCGATTCGGGCTCCATGAAGCCCAATGTTTCCCACAGTTGGGTTTCGGAAATAGACTTCGTTGACGGGGCTCCCGATGTCGCGCCCGATTCAGCTCCGATGACGACCAAATCGACTTGTGCATCACCTAGATCCACCAGTTGCCCGCCTTTGGATTCTAGCAATTGGCTGAACTCTTTTCGGTTCATTCCACCCAGCCTGCCGTCCAAGGCCACACGTTTGCCATAGACGATGGTTTCATCGTAGAGGCGAAGTGAAATTTTTGGAGATTGGGGCATGGTAGGAATGAGCTGTGATCGGACGGGAGGGCGACGACGATCCGGAATTCACAGCGATGGAATGTCTTTTTAATTTACGATTGTTAGACAGAGCCTAGCACAACGTCCGTCCAATTCCATGCTGCAAATTCAGCAAAATTCATAGATGAGTTTAAGAGGCGTCGGCACGTTCGCGAAACCTTGAAATCAGCTGCTGAAAGTTTGCTTCACCGACAATGTTTACCAAATCAAGATACGGCCGAAGCCCTAAAACTTTACTGCGACGCGATCGCAGCGGACGATTTTTCGAATCACAGCAGGGGCAAACGGATTCCAGCGAATCGTCTCTGCCGATGCCACAGTGAGCACAGCAAGCCTGCAAGGTCCACACACCTCCTTCCGAAAAACCAGCGGGAACCAGTTCGGTGTGCAAGGCAAGGTCGTTTTCTCGGCAGCGCCGGATGGCATGGCAGAGTCGATGCCAGCCCGTGGATTCTAATTCGACGTCGCCGATGATCTTTTCGACCAATTCTAGTTTGGGCCCGCTCAGGATCCCGGCCGACCAAACCCCAAACCAGAGGGGAGAGGTTGGCAAGAATTGTTGTTGGATTGCATCGATTCGAGAGGCCGCTGCCCGTTGGAATTTCTCGACGACTGAAAAATCAGCGTTGGGAGAATTCGATTGGCATCGCATCAGTTTCAAAAAGGGATTGCTGCCGGACTCTGCGGGGGTCCCAAAGGTCAGCCAGCCAAAACAGCCGGCTTTGTCCAGTTCCGATGCATTCGTTCCATCGAGGGGTACATTGGCGGGACAGGAGAGGCAGCTATGGGTCACGAAATCCTCGCCGCCGTAGGTGTCGAAGACTTCGTCCACGGGGAAGCCCAGCGAGGAATCGGCAGAAATCGAGTCCGGGTGAAGGCAGATTCCGTCAGAAGTGCGGCTTTCAGATTCACCTACCGCCGCCGCCCGCAGAGAGCGAAGTTCTCGAAATGTGGCATCTGGCAACGATTTTACGGGCTCATCGTCCCGCAAAGGGCACGCTCGCGCGATCGCCCAGCGAAGTAACGGGGGCGTGGCCCCAGTAATTGCGACTTGGCGTTTCATGGCGGGTAAGGAATTGAGTGGACGGGTCGTCGAACACGTTGGCTGTATTTATAATCTTCGATTCTTTCATGTCGCTGGTTCAAATACCAGCCACAAACCATTGTTGAGATTCAAGCCTCGGAGATATCAGTGCCTGAAAAAGTTGTCATCATCGGAAGTGGCCCTGCCGGGTGGTCCGCCGCCATTTATGCAGCTCGAGCCAACCTTGAGCCGCTAGTATTCGAAGGCACGATCCGGCCTGAAATGATTCCGCTGGGGCAATTGGCGTTCACGACCGAGGTCGAGAATTATCCAGGCTTCCCGGTCGGTAACGTCCGTAAATTTGTGGAATCGGCGGTCGATCAGACGCGCGATCACATGCTTCCCAAACCGATGGACCACAAAAAAGACGGTGAATTTCACTACGCCGTTCAGGGCCGCGAGCTGATGGAGCTGATGAAGCAGCAGGCTCTTAATTTCGGCACTCGGGTTGTCGAAGACGATATCGTTGACGTTGATTTTGAGTCGACTCCGATGCGTGTGATCGCCGGCAAAGGTGACTCTGTGGAAACACATACCGTCATCATCGCGACTGGCGCTCGAGCGAATTACTTGGGACTGCCCTCCGAAGAAGAGTACAAAAACAAAGGCGTCAGTGCTTGTGCCGTCTGTGACGGATCTCTGCCGCCGTACTGGAACAAGACGCTGGCCGTTGTCGGTGGTGGTGACACTGCTGTGGAAGAGGCGTCGTATTTGGCGAACCTCAAAACTTGCAACAAAGTGATCATGTTGGTTCGTCGCGATGAGATGCGGGCTTCGCAGATCATGGCCCAGCGAGCCATCGATCATCCCAAGATCGAAATCATGTGGAACACGGTTGTCGAAGAGGTTCTGGGTGATGGCAATTTGGTCACCGGCCTGAACGTTAAAAATACACAGGACGATTCAATCACTCAGGTGGAAGTCGGCGGTATGTTCGTGGCTATCGGTCACACGCCCAACACATCGTTTCTGTCTGGCAAAGTCGAGATGAACGATCAGGGCTACATTCAGTGGTCGAAAGCGTTCCGAACCAACACCAGCGTGGAGGGAGTCTTCGCTGCCGGTGATGTGGCGGACGACTACTACCGCCAAGCCATAACGTCGTCGGGCACCGGGTGTATGGCAGCCTTGGACGTCGAGCGTTACTTGGCCGAAAAGGGTGTGGAGTAGAGCCCTCGCGAAAGGCGCTAAGGCGTAAAGAACGAATTGATTGCGTGGCTTTGCGCCACGGTTCAACCTGTGCGTGTCACAGTTTCGAAGAGAGTAGGTCAGGCTGTGCCTGACGCACAGA
>CAZDZX010000177.1:1866-6020 GCA_964510005.1 uncultured Pirellulaceae bacterium | reverse complement strand
CCGTTCGCGTCAGTCGTCTGATTGTTGCTTGCTCAGTTCCGCAAACACTCGCAGGTTGCCTTCGTAGACGTCGCATAGCAGTTCGGGATTGAGAACCACGGAGGGTGGGCCAAAGCCGAACAATCGCTGCTTGAGCAAAATCAATTGGTCAAAATATTCAGCCGCCGTGGCAAGGTCGTGGTGAACCACGACAACGGTTTTGCCTTCGGATTTGGTTTGCTGCAGGACGTCCAAAATCGCACGTTCGGTGGCCGCGTCGACACCGGCAAAGGGTTCGTCCAATAAAAGGATTTCAGCGTCTTGAGCCAACGCCCGAGCCATAAAGACGCGCTGCTGTTGTCCGCCAGAAAGTTGCCCGATCTGACGTTTGGAAAATTCGCTCATCCGAACTTTCTCAAGCGCCTCATCGGCCATCGCGTAGTCTCGCCGCCCCAGATCCTGCCACCAGCGACGATAGCCATAGCGGCCCATGGCCGCGACTTCGCGAACGGTGATGGGGAAATCCCAGTCCACGGTGCCGCGCTGAGGAACGTAGGCCACCAGTCCCTTGGTCTGCGAAACCTCTTTGCCGAACAGAGAGACCTCGCCCACGTCGGGTTTGACGAACCCCATCATCGATTTAATCAAAGTCGATTTTCCGGAACCGTTGGGGCCGATGACGCCCACCAGCTCTCCGACCGGAATGCTCACCGAGACGTCCAGCAATGCCGGCACGGGGCCGTAGCTAAACGTCAGGTCTTCCACCTGAATTGCGATCTTTGGGTCGGTCATGTCGACTCCCGCATGGTTGTGCAAAGCCTAATGTGCATGACCTTGATGATCTGAAAAAGGAACGAAAAAGAGAACGTCTCCACCGATTCGCGAAAAGTCATCATCGGACACAAAAACCTCCCGAGAGATTTCCTTGCTGTCGTAGAGAACCTTGATCAACATCGTTTTCAGTGTCGGCGCTGAATCGCCGAACCCTCTTTCTTGGGCCACGTTGGCATACACCGAGATGCTGTTTTTGCCTTCTTTGACCTCATCCAAATCAAACGCGACCGTGGTGGATGCCGGTAATTTAGGCTCGCGATTCTGATGGATCACGTTGCCTTCAAATTTCACGCTCAAAGCAAATTGATCGAAATCAACGTTGCTTTTACAGTCAAAGCTTCGCAGGATTTCGATGGATGTTTTGGCTTTGGCTTCGTGGAAAACAACCGTCGAAGCCTGTCGCTTGATGTTGCTTTCCACGTTCACGAACATCCACGTTCCACCGATGATCAGTACGGCAATCAGGATGGTTGCGAACAAACGCATAGGGATGAATCTCTGAAGTGAAAAAGAAGAAAGTTACTGGTCTGACGTTTTTGTTTTGGGTGCCAATCCTTTGACAATGCGGATGACATTTTCACGCATCATACCAAGGTAGGTCTCGCCCGCAGAGTCCGCAGGCCCCATGGCGTCAGAATACAGTTTTTCACCGACTTTGACTCCAGCCTCTTTGGCAATACTGGCAACCAACTCTTGCTTGGTCGATGTTTCCACAAAAACGGCAGGCACGCCGCGATCGCGAATCTGTTTGACGATGGCCTGTTTCTGAGCGATCGATACTTCTGTCAATTCTCCGGTCGACCAACCGACAGGGCTGAAGGCTTCAAATTTGAAACTATCGCAAAAGTATCCAAAGGCATCGTGGTGAGTAATCAACACACGTTGGTTTCCGGGAATCTTTTGCAGGGTCTCTCTCATCCATTGGTCCAGCGTTAACAACTGCAGGCGGTACAGATCGAAACGTAGTTTGAATTCGTCGGCGTACTGAGGTTCCAACGCGATGACGGCATCGCGAATGTTGGCGGAGTATTTAAGTGCGTTGGCGGGAGTCAGCCAAGCGTGAGGATCCTTGACGACTTTGCCGTGATCCTTGAGGTCGCGCGGTTGGATGCCCGTGACGCAGGTGACCAGCTTTTTACCCGACGCGTCGGCCATCGACTTCATCCACTGGTTGCCTTCCAAGTTCCAGCCGTTGCGAATGCAGAGGTCTGCTTTGCCCACCAGCAGCAAGTCATCGTTGCCGGGGTCGTAGGTGTGGGGATCTTCTCCGGCTGACAAAACGCAGCGAACTTCGCAGCGGTCGCCGACGATCTCGCGAGTGAAATCGTAGACTTGAGTGGTCGAACAGACGATCAGCTTCTTTTCGTCGGCTTGGGCAACCGCAGTCACAGCCAGCAGCAAAACTGGAATCAAAAGAGTTTTGCAAAAACGACGAGCAAATGGGGAACTTCCGACCATCAAATGGCTCCAAAAGAGTGAGTGAGCGGATGGCTGGCGAATTGGCTGGCTTTCCAGATAACCGGCCAAATATAGAAACCTTGCGAGGAACACACCACCACCTGTTTGTGAGAAACTCCACCCCCCGCCGGCTGGGGGACAAGGTAAATGAGGCAAAAGAGGGTGAGGCAGGCAAATCTCGTACCACCCGAATTTTGATTTTATGGAGAGGAATTCGCCCTTTAGGGGCTTATGCCTACCGAAAAAGCTTGAAGTGTTGAATAAATTCACCTAAAGTTGAAGTGCACGTGTAATAAGTCAGTTACTTGTGTGTTTTCCCATTGAAGAGTCAAAACCTCTGGGAGTTTCTCAGGGTTTAAAAGGACGGCAGCTCTTTGGAGTCGCCCAAACCTTTTTTTGATTCGTCACTGTACCATTTCCAAAACTGAGACTGCGAGAATGACCGTAGGTATGTTTTCGCAGATGGGAGACGAGACATGCTTGAGATTAAGCACAAAGAGACAGGGAAGCGAATTGTTTCGGTCGCACATGATTCGCTTCGCGGACGCGCGGTAGATGGTATCGATCTTGCTGGTGCCGATTTTCGCGGTATGGATCTGTCTGCCTGTATGTTTACCAGTTGCAATTTGAGCGAATGCGACTTCACGGGTGCCAAACTGATTCGCACTCGAATTTCTAATTGCGTTGCCAAGCGCGCGATTTTCGAACAGGCCGTGATGGTCGAGTGCGATTTTTCGGATTCAGTATTCGATGTCAGTAGCTTTCGAAAAGCGAACGCCAAACGGGGCAAGTTCCGCCATTCCAAAATCAATTCGGCTGATTTTGCAGGGGCCAATTTTTCTGAAACGGACATGATGTTTGCGGAACTTGCTGGCTGCGATTTCCGCAACGCGAATCTTTCGGAATCGAATCTGTTTGGAGCTGACATGACCCGAGCGGACTTCACCCGTGCGGATCTGCAAAAGTCAAACATGACCGAAGGCCAAATCCTTGGCGCCATTTTTCAGTTTGCGAAAATGGCTGGATGCATCGCCACCAACGGAAAGCCGTGGGGGTTTTTGGTTCGTGGCAAAGAGAAGCCCAAGCCGTGGTGGAAGGTGTGGAATAACGCGGCGGTTTAAATTTCTGGGTTTGCCGGCTAGGCCAATTTCGATACTAGAAGTGTCTTTCTTGCACGCAGCCTATGCCAAGTAGATTCTTGGCCGCGGAGCGTCCAAGCAACTTTTTTACTTACTTTCCCATTCACTCCGGGTAATGATTCCGTCCCGGTTTGTGTCCTTGCTGTAGAACTCTTTGACTGTGTCTTCGTTCCAGTCCGAGGTGAATTCGCCCATTTCAATTTGGCCGTTTTCATTTTTGTCCAATTTGGATAGCGGGTTGCGAGGTTGAGCTCCGGCTGACTTGCCGTTGGATGATTTGCTGGAGCGACGTGAGCCCGTGGAGCTGCTCTTGTATCGGCTGCGGCGAGATGATGAGCTGTTTTTCGCTTTTACGACGTAGCTTTCAACCAGTTCATCGTGGGAAATGCTGCCGTCCTTGTCGGTGTCAGCATCAGAACTCGGCTTGCGACGCATTTTTTTGACTTCGTCGGAGCTAAGTTTTCCGTCTTTATCTTTGTCGTAGGTGTTAAAGACTCCTGTCACGAACGACTGGTAGCCTTCGCGAATCTCGTTCTCGTCTTTTTCAACAACGGGCTTGGGTTTGGATTTCGATTTGGGTTCGGAGTTTTCCGAAGAAGATGAACTGCTCTGGTCGCTTGAGTCGTCGCTGTCGCGGGTCCAATTTCCCCAGCCACCTCGACCGCCGCCGCGTCGGTCGCCACCACCACCGAAAAAGGGGCCGCGTCGATCGCCTCCGCCACCACCGGGTCGGCCTTCGCGTCC
>CAZDZX010000177.1:0-1766 GCA_964510005.1 uncultured Pirellulaceae bacterium | reverse complement strand
GCTCGGCTGAGCGAGCCGTCTTTGTTGATGTCGTTTTGTTCCGGAGGCGGGTAGCTCCAGCGGGCCTTTTTGATTTCGTCAGCATCAAGCCGCCCATCTTCATTCCGATCGTAGTTTCTCAACGCGCGGTCGGCTTGACGGTTCGCGCTCTCACTGAATTCTTCCTTGGCTTCTCCCGAAGGCGTGGTCCGCTCCGATTCCGAGACCGCAAATCCTAGCGAGTGCTCTTCTTTTTGTTCAACTGCGAACCCGGGCATTGATTGGGACGAAGACGAAGCTTCTTTCTTTGGCTTGCTGTCATTGTTTTCAAAGTTCTTGAGGAACTTCTTGATCTTGAAAGACTTGGACGGATCGGCGCCGGCTCGCTCTAAAAAGCTTCGAGTCCTTGCGTCGGTTACTTCTTCAGGATCAACCTTGCCGTTTTCATTGCGGTCTAGGTTGGTAAGGAATCTCTCAAACCGAGCTGCTCGGTCACCGCCTCCGCGGCCTCCAAATCCGCCTCCGCGGCCTCCAAATCCGCCTCCGCGGCCTCCAAATCCTTGAGCCTGCAGCTGGGGCGATGTAAGGACCACAGCAAAGCAAAGGATCAGCAACGAGGCGATCGGCGAAACGTGAATTGAAACTGATTTGGAATCCATGAAGATTTCCCGAGATGTGACGATGCACAATCATAACCCCTGAAAACGCAGAAAGTTTTGCATTTGGCGGGCGAAAGTGAGCTGTCACAGAGACAACGCCCGGAATTACGGAAATTTCGGCGGCAATATCGCCACTTCCGATCGATCTGGACCTGAAAACCCCATTTTTGCTAGTCTCCTACGTTCCCCATCCAATGAGGTCATCATGCAAAAATTTGTGTCTATCGCGATCGTTTTCCTGCTGGCACCGGCCGTCTTTGCGCAGGAATTCAAAATCGAGACACTGATTTATTCAGGGAAAGAAAAACAGGCCGTTTCTCGGAACCTGACTCTGTTTCAGGACACGCTCGTTTTCGATTTGAAATTGGATCAAGCGACGCCGCCGAATGTTTTGGAAACCCGAATTTACGATTCGCGAATGAGAGCGGTGAGCTTGATCGACACGAAAAAAAAGACACAGGTCAAGCTGACGGATCACCGGCTGTTGCAACTGGTCGATTCGCTTCGCAAAGATATTTCCGAAAACGAAAAATTGTCGTTTTTGATCCAAGAGAAATTTACCGAGACAAAGCAAGCCAGTACGGATTCGGTGGAGTTGATCAGTCCGACCATTCGCTATCGTGCCACCGGGAAACGTCCTGCGGACAATTCTCGGCTGTCGATCTACAACGAGTTCCTTGATACGTTCACGCGACTCAATGCCTCCCATCCGGCAGGCTTTCCGCCTTTTGCGCGATTGAAACTGAACCAATCGATCAAAAGAATGGGCTGGTTGCCCACGAAAGTTGAGGTCGAAGTCCAGCCTAACGCTTTGATCCCCAACGGTTTGAAAATGTCTTCCACGCACACGGTGATCGATGGCCTGTCGGCTCAAGATAAAGAGCGGATCAAAACGGCTCGCAGCAATTGGCTGGCGTTCAAGCAAGTCGATTTGCTGACCTATCGCGGTATTCAGAAAACCGCTGCGGTTGAGGAAACGCCAGTTAAGAAGTGAGCGGGCCCTGCCGGCGCGCCCCAACGCTTTTGGTTTGTGCGATATGTATGGGAATGTGGGAGAGCTTTGTCACGATTGGTTTGACGCCAGCTACTACAAGCTGTCTCCAGAGCTTGACCCTCAAGGACCTGAGC
>CAZDZX010000176.1:0-8957 GCA_964510005.1 uncultured Pirellulaceae bacterium | reverse complement strand
TTTCCGAACAGGGAGGCTTGTGTCGCGAAAGTCCATGGTGCTTGTAGGTTTGAACAGTAATCGGTGGCAATCGAAAACTCTAGTTTTCGGTTTGCTTGCGGGGCTATTGAGGAGTAAATCGAGGGCACCTGATTTGTGCAAAACTGTCCAAGGGTTAACGATTGCACCGGTTATGATGGATCTTTCGAGCTGAAGGGTTTGATATCGGACACTGGAACGTTTCAGATTCCTGATCCGTTGGCTTTCACCTATTCATCGATTTGGAAGATGTCTTCCACGGTCAGTCCACAAAAACGCGCGAGATGTGCGAGGCCAAGACCCAGCGAAGGGAAAGACGCCGGTTTCGAGTCCGATGATTGTCAGTCAGGCGAGTGAGTGTGTGGCGGCGGAATGTCGTTTGGCTGATTAATGTTTGATCAGGTAGGGCTTTGCTGACGATACTAAGAATGCGAAGCCAGATTTGCAGTTGTTGATCAATGCACAGGTTTCCGGTTTCGAAAAGAAATGGTTTGCCCTTTCTGCACGAAATCAAAGCGAGGTGATTCAAAATAGTTCGCAAATTTTGACTCCCGCGCCGAATTCATCTAGCATTGTCAACGACGTCGTTTGGGGCAGTCGTTTTATTGTTGCAGTCGGAGAAACTTATGCCAGCTCACTTAATTGTTGCTGTCGGTGGATTGATCGGGAGCGGAATGGTGACCACCGCTTTGATCTATTGGCTGGGTACCCGTCGAGTGATTGATCCTAAATCAAAGATGGATGCATGGCGTTGGACGGCGGCATTCTCGTTGTTTCTTTGTGCCTTCTTGGGGGCTTTGCCATTTTTGACCGGGCAGGCAGCATGGCTGCTATTGTTTCCGCTGTTAGGAGTGGGGCTTTGTCTTGATTCGATTGGCCGTATTGCAGCGCTGGCATCGGCGGCGGTTCCTGTTCGCAACCGAAACCGGTCATAGCTATTTGTGCCACTGGCGTTGCCATCATTGATCGGTTTTAATGGCGCAAGGATCAATGGTACGCGGTTGGTATCGCTTGGAAAATGAAGAATCGCGTAAAAACAATATTGGCTCGTGCGAAGCAGACCACGATCAAGGAATTTTCATATTCACGTGCGGCCTCGCGACCGAAGAAAATTCTGTTCGACCACCTTCCTAAGTGTGGCGGTTCGGCCCTCAACGCTTATCTCAAAGCGCACTATCCCAGACGAAGAACCTTCGCGACCGATGGCTATACTCCGATTGTTTCCGTTGATGAATTTAAAAAATTCCCCGAACGCAAGAGATACAGTTACGACCTCGTCAAAGGTCATTTAGCGCACGAGCTACTTGATTTTGTCCATCCCGAATGCGTGAAAGTGACGGTGCTTCGGGAACCCGTTGAACGGATTGTTTCACATTACTACTACGCCAAACGCAATCCGGCTCACTACCTCCACGCGAAAATACATGATTCTGACATGGGGCTTGAGGAGTACGCGAGTTCTGATTTAAGCGGCGAATTGCGAAACTGGTACACGACACATTATTCTGGCATGGCCGCAGAGGATGCCGAAAGCCGTCCCGAGGAATCCGTGGCGAAAGCGTTTGAGGTGGTGAGCCGGTATGACGTTGTCGGTTTTTTGGATAACTTTCCAACGTTTGCCGAAACTCTTCGCAGCCTAGCAAACTTGCGATGTGAATATCAAAATGTAAAAGTGAACGCGACGGAGGATCGACCTGCTTTAGACCGCGTCGACCCTGCGGCACTTGCTACGATTCAACAAGTCAATCATCTTGATATCGCCTTGTATCAAAAAATCAGGGATGCCGTTGGCTGATTCCGCTGGTGCTGCTGGCGAAACTAGATTCAAACCGATTTATGAGTAACGACGAAACGACATGAAGACGATACCTCGCCCGATATTCTTCCTGTTTCTGGTCTTGGGACCGTTTGTCGTTCTGCCCTACTTGATCCTGTCGCCAGCAAGAGTCACGTTGTCGGCGGCGTGGCGTAAAACGCCGACTCTGTATTGGCGAATTGCGGTGTGCCTATCCGTTTTTACTGCAATGGTAATCACCTGCCCTGCCTCCCCCGTGTTCCTGGGTTTTAACGTCCCTTTTACAATAGGCGCCTTCGGAAGTGCAAATGCAGGCATGGAGCCACTCTGGTCAGTGATTGTCTGGCCTCAATTGTTGCTGTTGAATGCTTCGCTGATTGGGATGGTGGTTTGCCTGCCCGTGTCTGCGGCCTCGACGATACACACCCACATGAAACGAAAACGCGAAATGTACAGTGAGCGTTTGCAGGATGCGGGCGCTTGATTCGTTGGCCTAGGAAATTCGACTTTGTGAGTTGAGCCCATGCAGTGTTACGATCGCAGCAATATCGACACGCTGAGGTTTCCCGATACCTTTGATGGCCAATACGCAAAACGTTTGTTGCTGCCGTTGATTCTCAATGGCACACGTCATTTTTTTGATAACGTCGATTGTGAAATTCAGCTGTTGGTCGTGGGAGACAGCTTTATTCCCATTAGCATCACTCAAGCCAATGCGGACGTTAAAAACTCATACGTTTGTTCACCAACGACTCACTATGTCGATTACGGTTTTCGCGAAATCGATATTGAGTTTTCCGATCGGTTCTTAGTCAATCGGTTTTGTAAATCGGTGCTGTGGGCTTTCAAAACGGCTTTCGTTCGTCCCAGTTTTGACAACGTTGTGATGGTGAACAACTGGTTGTTGTCGACCAATCTGTATCCTCAGCTTTCCGCCGCCGACATCAAATCGATCAGTCGATTTTTAATCGAAAAGTTCCCGCAACACGCGATCGTTTACCGTTCGGTCAATCCGCGACTCAATGGCGATCTACTGGAAACGCTCACCCAATCGGATTTCAAGAAAGTGCTCAGTCGTCAGGTCTACATGATCGATCCGGCCAAAGGAGCTTACAAAAAGAAGCAAGCCTATAAAATCGATGTGGCCCTGAAACGTAAAACGACAGGTTTGCAATGGTGCGACGCGAGCAAGATTGATGTTCGCGACTTGCCGCGGATCAAGGCGCTTTACGATGATCTCTACATTCGAAAATACGCCAAGTTCAATCCTCAGTTGTCGCTGGCGTTTTTCGAGTTCGCTTTGAAAGAAAAGTGGTTGAACTTGTGGGTGCTCAAAGATGTGGACTCGCAGCAGATCGAAGCGGCCATTGGGTATTTCAATCGAAATGGCGTGATGACGACTCCTGTCATTGGCTACAACCGCAAACTGCCGCAGAAGATAGGTTTATACCGCCTGATAACGTTGCAGATCATCGAGGAGGCCGTTCGCAATCGCGATTTGCTGCACATGAGTTCCGGGGCTTCTCATTTCAAGAAAATCCGCGGTGGGGAACCGTGTTTTGAATTCAACATGGTTTATTACAAGCATCTACGTCGGGCTCAAAGGTTGCCGTGGAGTGCGCTGCGGGGATTGACGCAGTATCTGGCGATTCCAATCTTCAAGAGATTTGAGCTGTGAGTTTTGCTGTGGGCAGTGCGTGCCTGGCGTACCTTTTTGGTTTGCATCCGGGTCGTCCGGTCCCAAGATTTCAGCTCGGAAGGGGCGACAGCATGTAGCCATGGGGGTGAGCCCATGGATCGGTAACCCGCCCATTCTTTTAGGTCCCGAAGGGACAGCAGGCCGGAGCGCGAAGCCCATTGCTGTCACCCCTTCGGCGCTTTGGTGTGAGGAGCTTGCCTTCCACGGGCTTACACGCTTACACCCGTGGCTACATGCTGCCGCCACCTTCGGGGCTTAACGCGCGCACGCGCCACTTCGTAGCTTCAGGTTAAGTAAGCCCATTGGGCTAGCGTCGGCTAGCGCCCAATCGCTTCAGAAATCATCTTTCATATCGGTTTCGTCGAAATGTTGTCGGAACATCGAAGGGTAATTATCCAGATCCGAGAAATCTCTGGGGTCGTCAAAGCCAAAGTTCGCTCGTTTTACGGCTAACGCCCTGCCCTGCTGATCCGAGAGTCGTTGGGGACCGCCGAGTTGCAATGACAGCAGAAGCGTGCGGCAGGACGCATCAAAGATCTCTGTCATCCAAAACGCAGATTTTAGATCCAAACCGTAGGTGACCAATCCATGATTGGCTAACAGCACGGCGTTGGTTTGTTGAACAAACGGGTCGATGGAGTTTGCGAACTCTTCGGTTCCCGGAACGGCAAAGGGGGCGATTCCGGTTTCGCCTAAAAACAGATCCGGTTCGGCAAGATATCGCGTCGGTAAAGCTCGATGAGCCACTGCGAAGGCCGTCGCATGAGGAGGGTGAGAGTGAACCACCGCGTGGACATCGCTGCGCTGACGATAGATCGACAAGTGCAATCGGATTTCGCTGGTAGGCCGATGGGGGCCCGTGATCTGATTCATGTCACCATCGACAACGCACAAGTCCTCCGGTTCCAGTTCGCCTTTGCAGTGCATCGTTGGCGTGCAGAGAATTCGATCGGGTGCTAGGCGAATCGAAAGGTTGCCTTCATGGCCCGCCACGAATTCGCGTTGGTACATTTTTCTGCCAACATCGCAGATCCGCTTCCGTGCTTCGAGTTCGGAGATCATTTGACGGTCCGTTGAATTTGCAGCGACATTTTACTGATTGATTCGATCGCGATGTCGATTTCGGCGGAGGTGTTGAACGGGCCGGGACTGAACCGGATGGTGCCGCCATAGCTTTCGCTGCCTAAGAAAGGATGAATCAGGGGGGCACAATGCAAACCCGTCCGACATTCAATTTCAAATTCAGACTCCAACAGCATGCCAGCTGCGTGACAGTCGAGACCTTCGAGGTTAAAAGAGATGCAGGCCGTCACCGGGTCTGGCACGCCATAAAGTTTGAACGATGGGATCGAGTTTAAACCGGTGAGCAGTCGGCGAGAATTTTCCGACAGTTGTTTCAATAGGCCAGCCCCTGCTTGGGACTCAAGCCACTTGATCCCCGCAGCGAGCCCCGCGATCGACGCGATGTTGATGTTTCCCGATTCGAATTTTTTAGGAGTTTCGGTTGGCTGTTTGAATTCTGTGCCCGAAGAGCCCGTTCCACCAAACCGAAGCGGAGAAGTCTGTTCGGCGACTTCGTGTGATGCATAGAGGAACCCCGTGCCTTGCGGGCCGAATAAGCCCTTGTGTCCCGGAGCAGCTAGGAAGTCACAGCCCATCGCTTGAACATCGATCGGGCAATGTCCAATCGTCTGAGCGGCATCGACAAGCAGTCGCACTGAGTTTTGTTGGCAGGTCGCGGCGATCTCTTGGATGGGTTGGATCGCTCCGGTAACGTTGCTTGCATGTGTGATGCAGACCAGTTTTGTGGTGGGGCGAATCTGCTGCGCGATGTCCGCCGACGAAACGAAGCCCTTCGCATCACAGTCGACGATGGAGAGTTCGATCTTTCCCAATTGCTCTAGATGCCAAAGAGGCCGGAGGACGGAGGTATGGTCAGCAGCTGTGGTGATAACATGATCGCCTTGGTTGACGAACCCAAGGATTGCCGTCGACAAGGCATCGGTGCCGCTAAAGGCGAATGAAATCTCTTTACGGTCGTTCGCGTTGATTAATTTCGCCAACGCATCGCGAGTGCTTTCGACTAAATGGTTGGCACTGTGGGCTCGAAGGTAATTTCCTCGTCCCGCCGCAACCGCGTGCGTCCGGTGCGATTGATCCATGGCTTGGTAAACCGATTCCGGTTTGGGAAAGCTGGTGGCTGCATTGTCTAAGTAAATAGGCATCGTATGTGTTGTTGGGTTGGCATTCGAATATGATGACTAGATGAGCAGCAAAATTCCTCTTCAGCGGATAACCGAATTGTGTGGATGTGAATCCATTACGTTCGAGGAAATAGTTCAATCCCTTTGGAGTGGCTATGGCGAGATCACTCGGGTGCGATTGAGTCCATCGGGACAGACTGTAATTGTCAAATATGTGGACCCACCCGACAAGCGGGAGCATAAGTATGGCTGGGCCGGCCAAGTGTCTCATGATCGTAAACTGTCGTCTTATGATAACGAATTGCAGTGGTACTCCTCCCTGGCAGAAAAATGCGGCGATTCATGTCGTGTCCCGCTCTTAATCGAGGGCGTGAAAAGCGATCACAATTGGCTGATGGTGATGGAGGATCTCGACGAATCGGGGTTCCCAATTCGCAGGCACAGTGTCGATCAACGGCAACTGGATTCGTGTCTGGCGTGGTTGGCGGGGTTTCACGCAACCTTCCTGCACGATTCGGAGAAGGGCGTTGTGCCGGGGATGGATGAGTTGTGGCCGGTGGGAACGTATTGGCATCTGGCGACGCGGCCGGAAGAATACGATCAGATGCCGGATTCAAATTTAAAGAAATACGCCGGCGCCATGGATCAGCGCTTGAACGCGTGTCGCTACCAAACACTTGTCCACGGCGATGCCAAACTGGCGAACTTTTGTTTCTCGAAAGACGACCGAGTCGCGGCGGTTGATTTTCAGTATGTCGGTGGCGGTTGTGGCATCAAGGATGTGGCTTACTTTATTAGCAGTTGTTTTGACGAAGCCGAATGTGAGCAGCGAGAGGAAGAGATTCTCAATCGATACTTCAGTTTGCTACGTGAGTATGTTGGTCAGCGCGCTGGTGAATTCGATATGGATTTGATCGAAGAACAATGGCGTGAGCTCTACGCTTTCGCTTGGGCGGACTTCTATCGGTTTCTTGCCGGTTGGTCGCCGGGCCACCGCAAGATGCATCGATACAGCAAACGGTTGACCGACGAGGTGATTGCGCAGATCGATCGTTAGGATCACGCGATCAACCTTAGCGTTTCTTCTGGCAGGCCTTGCAGAAAAAAGTCGAGCGTTGGGCCTGCACGATTCGCAACACGGAACCCTTGTTGCAGCTGGGGCACATCTCTCCGGCGCGGTCGTAGACACGATGCTCGTTTTGATAACCGCCGGGATCGTTTAACGCGTTGCGGTAGGTCCCATCGGAAAGCGTTGAGCCTTCGTATTGGATCGCCGTTTCGAGCACATCAACCATTTGCGTGTGGATTCGCTGCCACTGTTTTTTGGACAGGCGATTGCAGCGGGCCTGTGGATGAACGCCAGCCAAATGTAAAATCTCCGAAGCGTACAGGTTGCCGACGCCGGCGATTTTCGATTGGTCCAGTAACGCGACTTTGATCTCACGGCCGGAGCCATCGTATTGCTCTTGGAGTTGATCGGCGGAAACGGCCAGAGCATCCGGGCCCAGCGAGCCGTCGGTGAGTTTGGTTTGATACTGATCTTCATCCAGTAAGCAGATTTTTCCCAAGCCACGGCGATCCCAGAACAGCAGTTCTTTGTGTTTTGATTTTTTGATCTCCATGCGAAAGCGAAGATGCTCGGTCGTGGGCGGATCGGCAATCAGCACCAGCCCGGTCATGCGGGGCTCGAAAATGATGCGATCCCCGGTCTCCATGCGAATCACCACACGTTTTCCCAGCCGATCCACCGACGCGATTCGCTTTCCGACGATCCGTTTGGCCAGTCGATCGATGCGGGGCGAAATGGAGATGGGGCGTTTGGAACAGGGGGTGCGAGCCGCGGCGGTGACAGTGCCGCCGGCGATTCCCGCGACACCTCGTCGCATGGTTTCGACTTCTGGAAGTTCAGGCATGAATGATAAGTCTGTTGGGGTTCGGCTCAGTTTAGCGGTTGACCATTTACGGGTCGGTTTTGACAATACTTTTTTAACTTTATGGTTTTGGATTGCCCATGCCCACTTCTTTTCTTGATACGCCCAGTCCCGATGCCAGTTTGCCCGATGCCCAAGGGCGATTTGGGGACTTTGGAGGTCGCTACGTCCCCGAAACGCTCGTCCGAGCCCTCGATCAGCTGGAAGCCGAATATATCAAGGCGAAAGAGGACCCAGCGTTTCAGCAGCAACTGGACGTGCTGCTGCGGGATTTCGTGGGCCGTTCTTCTCCGCTGTATTTTGCCAAGCGTCTCACCGAAGCCACCGGCGGTGCTCAGATTTGGTTCAAGCGTGAGGATCTGAATCATACCGGGGCTCACAAGATCAACAGTACCCTCGGCCAAGCCTTGCTGACGATGCGGATGGGCAAAACGCGCGTGATCGCCGAAACGGGTGCTGGGCAGCATGGCGTCGCCACGGCAACGGCTTGCGCGCATTTTGGGTTGCCGTGTATCGTTTATATGGGCGAAGAAGATGTTCGCCGCCAGTCCCCTAACGTGCAAAGTATGCGGATGATGGGTGCCGAAATTCGCCCAGTCACCACGGGGTCTAGAACGCTTCGCGATGCCGTCAACGAAGCCATGCGAGATTGGATGGGCAGCGTCGAAAATACGCATTACATTTTGGGCAGCGTGGTTGGGCCTCATCCGTTTCCACTGATCGTGCGGGACTATCAATCCGTCATCGGGCGCGAAACCATTGAGCAGTCTCAGGAGCGGTTTGGTCGTTTGCCCGATGCGGTGGTGGCCTGTGTGGGCGGTGGAAGCAACGCCGCGGGGATGTTTTATCCATTTGTGGCCAACACGGATGTGCCTTTAATCGGTGTCGAAGCCGGCGGCCACAACGATGAACCGGGGCAGCATGCGTCGTCACTGACCTATGGCCAACCGGGAGTGTTGCATGGCAGCTTCAGTTACGTTTTGCAAGACGAAGACGGGCAAACGGGAGACGTTCATTCGGCGTCGGCTGGGTTGGACTATCCCGGCGTGGGCCCTGAGCATTCACACTGGAAAGCGACCGGTCGCGTGGAGTACAGAAGTTGTCGCGATGACGAGGCGTTGGATACGTTCGATTTGATTGCCAAAACGGAGGGCATTCTGCCGGCGTTGGAGTCATCCCACGCGATCGCCAAAGGCATCGAGGTCGCCAAGGAACGCTCCAAGGATGAGATTGTGGTGGTGTGTCTTTCCGGTCGCGGCGACAAGGACGCGGCTGAAATTCGTAGGCTACGTGGCGAGCAAGATTCGTAG
>CAZDZX010000175.1:0-8964 GCA_964510005.1 uncultured Pirellulaceae bacterium | reverse complement strand
AAACCCGTTCCAAACCCCAGATTTCTGCCAGCATATTCTGCTATCACAAAAAACGTTGACTCTAGACAGTTACCTCTCTAACATCCGCTCGATTTGCCTCCAGAGAGTTGGGACTTTCTCCTGACTAAGGGTAGGTGAGCTTTGCAGGAACGCCTGTAAATCCGGATCGCCGGCAGGATAAAAAAATGCTTCAACCAATGTCACAGATCAACAAAAAACAAACCGCTTGGATCATCGCCATGTTGATCGGCGGTCTCATCGCCACAACCGGATGCACCGCGCTGCGTGACAAACTTCCCGGCTCTGGCAATGGTTTAGCGTTTTGGAAAAAAGACAGCGAAGACCAATTGCCGCCCCCGCCAGCTAGGCACTTTGATCCGGCCTCTTCAGAAAGTTACGCCGGCAATGGCAGCCAACCCAAAGACGCTCAAAACGTCGACGCCATCCGGCGAGACATCGATGCGAAACTCGATCGAGCCGCAGGTTTGACCTCATCCGATGGATCAGCCACTCGCAGCGACGGGTCCGCTACTCGCAGTGATGGATCGGCCAGCAAGACACCACTCCGACAACCTTATCAAGAACAAGCGATCGCTGAGGGATCCGCAGGATCGGGCTCCGTATCGGACGGCTCCAAAGATTTCAGTGGCAGCGCATCCAAAACCGACCCGAGCTCCAGCACGGTCACCAATGGATTCAACCCACAGCAGAATTTACGTAACGCTCTAGCGGGTGCCCAATCAACCGCATCAAACATTGCCTCCAAGGCACAAAACGCTACCGAAGTCACCTACGATTCGGCTGGCAACCTCGTAACCGCTGGCGCGAACAAGCTGAAAGATTTCGGCAGCCAGACAAAGAACAAACTTGATTCTTCGTTAGCAGCCGTCAATCCGAAACTGCACGACGCTCAAGGACGCCTCACCAGTGGCATTAAAAATGCAACTGAAAACCCATTGCAAAGCGCTCGTGAACGATTCAATCAGGCGATTTCCAACACCGGAGCCGCAGCTCAACAAACCACCGAAGGGTCCAAGAACTTCTTGGGATCACTCAAAGATAAAATTTCCGCTGCAACTCAGCCGGCTTCGAAAAACTTTGCCGGCACCTCTACCGAACTCAACACTGGATTCGATTACCCGGGTGACGCTCCAGGGCTGTTGCAGCCCTTTCAACCCAAAGCTCAATCTACCGCGGCACCGGCGCAAGTTGCCACCAAGCCACTGGTTCCCATGCCGAAACCGGAAGCCAATCGCTTTGTCACCGCCCTACCTCAACCCAAACCGCAGCCAGCCTCTAAATCATTCGGGGGCAGCCAAACACGCGTTGCCAACGTAACGCCGGTGAAGCCTGCCGCCAGCAACGCGGGTTCGTCGAACAAAAGCTTCGGCCCAGGTCTGCCTGCTAACAACTACGCCAGCGCGAGCGGTTCAGCGAGCTCAAACAACGCCAGCCAAGTCAACGTGCCGCTGTCGCCACTACGGCATTCGGTTCCAAGCCCCAGCACGATTGCCAGTGCTCCATCCACACCATCGACGGTTGCTCCCATCTCTTCTTCGTTTGGTCAAGGCGGACTGTCGGCCGTTAGCCACCAAAGCGAAGTCGACCTTCCATCAAAGATCCTCAGCGGTTCCGGAAGCTACGCTCCTGGAAGCGTGAAGATTCGATAAGCAAAAGCGTCACTTGACTTGTGCGGGCCATGCGAGTGGCCGTAGAGAATTGAGTCGGTTTGATCTAGGCGGGCCGGAATCGATCCTGCGGACGCCGAGCAAACAATTACTAAGCCCCGAAGGGCGACAGGATTGCACTGCAACGCGTTACGCCAACGGCGCAGGATAGATGACCCAAGGCTCTTCAACTTTGGATTACGGACACCGAAACTCTCTCAATCCCAATGGGATAGGATCAAACCCCGTTGGGGTTTCGCCAACTTGCCAAGACCGGGCACCCAGGGTTCAAGAACCCTGGGCTAATGATCCAACCTCGTTGAGGTTATGCGCCACTTCGTGGCATCAGCCCCAAGTTCGACCATCCGCAACCGGCGGCTAGCGGGCTAGCGCCTTGCCGCTCATGAAGCGCGCATTATTGCGCCTGAAAATACAGCTCGAACACATCGACCGAATGAAGATCGTGAGATAAGCGGCATCAAAGAATGCCGAGAGATGGAGCAAAGACGGCTAGAGCCGCTTACTCAACGACGCCTGTCATCGCAGCCAGCAGGGCTTGGAACTCGTCTCGGCAGCAGGGGCAGTTTTCCAGATGTTCCTGGACGACCAGCATTGATTCATTCAATGACCGACCCGCTAACTTTGCGTCAGCAAACTCTGCAATTTTCCCAAAGCACTCGTCGCAGTCCATCGAATCATCCGATGTAGCAACCACGAGGCTGACGAGAGTTGAGATTTGTTGTTTGGATAGTGGCATTCTTAATTATTCGCAAAGGCACTCGCCAAATCTTCTGACGAGTAATTTGCAGCAATGAAACCTTTCTTCAATCTGCTACGAGCATCATGAAACATCTTGTAAACCGCGTTTCGATTGCTATTGGTGCGGGCGGCAATTTCTTCAACAGGCATGCCACCCAACAAAGCTCTGACTACAACTCGCTGTTTCTCCGTAAGGTCCTGATCAATGAGTTCCTGAAGCTTTTCAAGCATTGAGCGATGCAGCATCCGGTCTCCCGGGGAAGGCTGCGTCTCGGAAGGCAAGTTGATGGTCAGACCGTCTTCCGTAATCGCATCAAGTGAAACATCTTTGAAATGTCGTTTTCGAAATGCACTGATTCCCGTGCGAATTGCGATCGACATAGCCCATGTCGTAAACAGGCTGCGGCCCTCGAAAGTATGCATCTTGTCGAGAACTTTTAGCACCGAGTCGTGGGCGATGTCATCACAAAAAGAATCATCCGCTCCACGCCCATTGAGCGATTTGCGAAGACCTCTCACCAGCAAGGTACGGAGTTCTTCAACAGCAGCTTCCCTATCGGGACTGCCTTCGGAGAGTCTCTCAACCCAGTTGATTTCGCTGGCGTTTGGTTGCATCTCGGTTCAAAGTCGGTAAAGAATTAACTTATCGACTTTCACCTTACTGTACTGAGAGCCCTTGAGAAAGCAGGGTCTTACCAATAATCCTCAGTTTTCAGCCGGTTTAAAGCCCCTCCGATTGGGGACCCAATTTGCCCCCAAAAAACAACTAATGGCCCTTCACCAGATTTACCAACCGGAAATGTCGTCCACCAGCGATTTCGCAGTCGAAACAATCCGCAAAATCACCACAAATTCTCACGACCCCATTCTTGTGTATTGCGATCGACAAACCGCCGGCCGAGGCCAGCGAGGGCGCGTTTGGGAATCCACCACCGATAGCCTGACCTTCACTTGGTGCATCCAAAAACGCTGCGTCGCCCCCTCACTGCATCCCCTCCTTTCGCTTGCCGCTGGGCTGACGGTTTGTTCCTCGATCCGTGAACTATCGGGAGTCGCAGCCCAAATCAAATGGCCCAACGACGTTCTGATTGACCTTAAGAAAGCCGCCGGGATTTTGGTCGAAAGAATCACCGCCGCAGAAGACTGGTTTCTGATCGGGATCGGCATCAATGTGAACCAAACCTCCGGTAGCCAATTCGCTGCCACAACTGCCGCCGCTGAATCTCCAACGCCTTTTCCTCCTTGCAGCCTACGCGAATCGAGCGGTCGAGAAATTGACAAACAGGAACTGATGCAGCACATCGCGATGGGATTGCAATCGGCCACCCAAGGCAGCGCCGATCGGATCATTGAGAATTGCAACCAGCAACTTGCCCTGAAGGGTCGGCAAATTCAGTTTCGCAGTCCCACTCACGATCCGATTGACGGAAAATTGTTGGGCATTGACGCCGCAGGTCATTTGCAAGTCGACGTTAACGGGAAGAAAAACAGTTACTTTTCAGGATCCATCGTCGGCTTTGAATAAGATTCTGGTGTTTGCTGCCTGAATCGGTAACAATGGGGGGATATTGAAATGGCTTGAATCCAATAGGAGACTCCGATGCCGTTGTTCGAAATTGAAACTGAAGCTCACATCATCATCACTTGGGCCGATGATGAAACCGCCGCCCGTGCGGTCTCTGAAGAGTGCTACCCTGGCGAAGCCGTCTTGCGACTGATGCCCCGCCCCAGAAACAGCTGGGTAATCTCCAAAGGTGTCCTGGGCATCAAGACGCATCTTGACCCTTGCAGCGTCGCGCGGGAGTGCCTCTCCAAAGCAGCAGGTGACAAAGTCCATGCAATTCGTTTATACATGCAGCATACGGGCAATGATTTGGAGAATTCCCGCAAAGTTATTGAATCCAATATGGTGCTCGGCTGGTAAGCCCAGCGACAAAGCTCAAGACATCCACATCCCTTGCTAACTAACGATCTACATATTCCCGCATGAGCGCACTGATTCAGCTAGAGCAGATCGTCAAGAAATACCGATCTGCAACGGCTCTCAATGGAGTGGATCTTGAGATTCAGCCTGGCATCACAGGACTGCTGGGCCCCAACGGCGCAGGCAAATCAACTCTGATCAAAATCATCTTGGGGCTGATCCGAGTTACCTCGGGAACCGGCACGGTGCTTGGATTTCCGTTGCATGGACGCGGTCGGCAGATTCGATCGGCGATCGGCTACATGCCCGAAGACGATTGTTATATCCCAGGCATGTCGGGAATCGAAGTCGTCCAATTTGCCGGCGGGCTTTCCGGACTGCCTTCGATCGAAGCCCTCCGCAGAGGCCATGAGATCCTTGATTTCTGTGGCATGAAACAAGAGCGCTACCGCGAGATCGAAACTTACTCGACCGGCATGCGTCAAAAAATAAAATTTGCGGCCGCCATCGTGCACGATCCGGAATTCCTGATCCTCGACGAACCCACCTCTGGCTTGGACCCCGAAGAACGGGAAGCCTTCCTGCACCGGATCCGTATCCTCAGTGAACAGAACGGAAAGTCTGTCGTGCTGTCGACTCATATCCTGCCGGACGTTCAAGCGATTTGTGACCATGTCGTGATTCTCGCCCAAGGCCAACTGAAACTGAATGACCGCTTGGATGTGCTGAACCAAACTTCGGAACCGACCGTTACTATTTGCTTTGATGGCGACCGGGAAACATTTTGCGAGATGCTGCAACAGAATCAGTTGAACGTCACCGCTGGCGAAAACAGCAATGAACTGCATGCCAATGGAGCGTTCGAAGATTTGAGCGAGCGGGTTTGGCGTTCTGCGGATCAAGCCTCCATTCGCATCCATTCGATTGCGCCAGCCAGAAATTCACTGGAAGAGATTTTTATGCAAACGGTTCGGGAGGCCAACGTTGCCAATTCATGATCTTGGCTATCGGCCATGGAATGGAGAACTCAAATCGATGTTTTCCAAATTTTTAGTGATCGCCAGCTCGGGCATTTCTCTCGCCGGTAAAAGCAGATGGATGCGGCGCATCCTGATGATTGCGTGGATACCGGTGCTGTACTGGGGGGCCGCATTCTTTTTTGTAGGGCGCACCTTTGAGCAACCGAAGTCTGCGCAAGTCGGAAAAATTGAGTCCCTCAAACAAGAAGTTAAGCTGCATTTCAAACGGAAAGCCGCCCAAACGAGCATCGAACGGATGTTCCGCAGGACACCGCTGGACATTTCACTGATGCTGAACTCGATCGAGCAAACGGAAAGTAACGAACAGGCCCGCAACCGCCTCTGGTCTTGGTTGCTAATGACTTTCTTTCGATACTCTCAAGCGATATTGATCCTCGTGTTGGTCGGATCGATCGCGCCTGCGCTAATCTCGCAAGACCTCCGCTCCCGCGCCTATCTGTTGTATTTTTCCCGGCCCATCGGCAAGCTGGAATACATCATGGGCAAGATCGCTGTTCCGGCGACCTACATTGTTTTGGTGTCCACCCTCCCCGCGCTGGTGCTGTACGTTTTCGGTGTCATGATGTCGCCTGACATCAGTGTCGTTTATTCGACTTGGGATGTCCCCATCCGGGTCTTACTGGCGACCGTGGTGCTGGTCGTCCCGACGTCGACCTTTGCCTTGATGCTATCCTCGCTGACGTCGGAAAGCCGGTTTGCAAGTTTCGCTTGGTTTGCCAGCTGGATTCTCGGACATGGGGCTTGGCAGACCGTGGTCGTGGCAACCGCCATGCGGATGAACACCGCCACCGTCGACCTGGATGTCATGAACAGCCCCGCGGTGAAAAACTGGAGCCACCTCTCGATCTACAACAATCTGGGAGAAGTCCAAACGTGGATCTTTGGATTCAAAGAGTTTGGCGAGATCATTCCCGCGGCGACAATCCTGCTGGCGATGACGCTAATCAGCCTGATCATTCTTTACTTCCGGGTAAAAGCCCCCCTGCGGGCATAGGTGACGACATGATCAAACTCGACAAAGTTACAAAGCTGTATGGGACCGTGATCGGTGTCAATGAAATCAGCCTGGACTTAGAGCCCGGAACCTACGGTCTGCTGGGTCCCAATGGTTCTGGAAAAACGACGTTAATCAATCTGATCCTTGGGCAGCTCAGCCCGACCATGGGGACGGCGCGATTGTTCGGCAAAAACCCTTGGCGACGCAGTTCGCTGCTGCGGCGGGTCGGACACTGCCCGGCCTTGGATGTTTCCTACCCTCGAGTCACCAGTTTGCAATGGGTTTCGTACATGGTGCAGATGCATGGCTTCAGTCATCGCGCCGCTAAAAAGCGAGCTGCAGAAGCCCTCGATCGCGTCAAGCTTTCCCACGTGTTGAATCAGCCCATGGTCGAGTACTCGCTGGGGATGCGACAGCGAGCCAAACTGGCTCAAGCGATTGCTCATGATCCGGAGTTGCTGATCCTTGACGAGCCCTTCAATGGGCTTGATCCGGTCGGGCGTTTTGAGATGACGGAGTTTCTGAAGCAGTGGGGCAGGGATGGCAAAAGCCTGATTCTGGCCAGCCATATTTTGCATGAAGTCGAAGCCGTTCAGCCGAACTTTTTGTTGATCTACGGTGGACGGCTGATGGCCTCGGGCTCCCCCGCAGAAGTCCGTCGCATCCTCGCCAATTCACCCAACACGTTGATCATCAAAAGCCCACAGGCTGCTCGCTTGGCCAGTCTTTTGACGGAGCGCTGCCGCATCGGCAACATCCGCTTCGTTTCCGATCACGAAATGGAAGTCGAAACGCTGGCTGCCAACGATGTCTACGAAATCTTGCCCAAGATCGCCACTAGCGAAGGCATCGAAATCAGCGAGCTCAGTTCGACCGACGAATCCCTCAAGGCCCTTTTCGGAATGTTGATGAAGATCCACCGCGGTGAACTGCAGAAAGGAGCGGTTCTATGAGAAATTGGATTCCCGGCGCGATCGCGACCTGTCGCTTTGAGCTCTTTCGCTCCTTCAGTCTTCACCGACTGGGAGTCATGGCCGTGCTCATGCTGTTTCCCCCAGGAATATTGTGGCTGCTGTTGGTGGGAGCGGCCAACCGAATGGCCGGTGCAGAAATCATTAAATACGTTTTGTTTGTGATGATCTTTCTGGTCGCTCTAGTGACATTGCTTTCATTGCTACTGTGGGCGACTCCAGTCGTTGCGGGAGAACTGGAAGGCAAAACGTGGTCCTTCATCGCCATGCGCCCGGGAGGAAGGATCGCCAACTTTCTGGGCAAGTTTCTTACCTCGGCCTTGGTCTCGTTTTCGATCGCGTTTGTCGCGCTAACGTTGTGCACGCTGATCGCCAACGCCAGCGGAACGCTGGGAAATGAGCAAGCCGCGTGGGGCAAGTGGGCCAAGCTCTGCGTTATCTTCTCCATCGCCAGTGTCGCCTATAGCGCCGTACTTTCAGCGATCGGGACTCTGTTTATCAAACGAGCAATGGTGGTCGGCGCCGCGTTCTTGCTGGCCTGGGAAGGTATGCTTTCGCTAGTCCCTGCCGTCGTTAGCCGACTCACGATGAGCTACCATTTGAGACGACTGGGCGAGATCTGGCTGGGCTGGTTTCTGCCCGACAGCAAAATCGAATACGAACTTCTGTTTGGCAAGCCGGGGCCGGTCTGGATGCACATTTCCGCGATCAGTCTCGTGGCCCTTATCGGATTGCTGGTCGGCCTTTTTGTGATCGTGAATCGACAGTACATCAGCGGAGAAGAGTAACTCCGTTAACGTTGGCCGCGCAGCCTCCGACCGATTAAACTATGGGTGGACGGGACGCTCCGTGGCCCGAACGAACTGCCAAGTGAACGAACTTACTCTCTATGGCCTCACCAGAACTCCATCCGATCGAAGCTTCACCTCTTCACGCGCGACGTGAGCGGGTGTTTTTGTTGCTGGCCGGGATCTTCCTCGGCTCGCTGGCGATGCTCAACGTTCTTGGCGTCAGTCGCTTTATCGTTCTGTTGGGTCTCAATGAGGGCCCCAACGGAAGCTACCAATGGACGTGGGGCGAATGGGGCAACATCAGCTTTGCCCTCGCCGTCGGCGTGCTGCCCTATCCGATCACGTTTCTGTGCACCGATTTGATCAGTGAGTTTTACGGTCGTAAGCGGGCCAACTGGGTCGTATTGGTGGGTCTGATCCTGAACCTCTGGATCGTGTTTATTCTGTGGCTCGGTGCGGCGCTGCCCCAACAGCCCACCTTCGATGAACAGGGACTTCCCGTCGTCACCGTCGAGGAACAGATCGTCGATGGCGTGGTCACTCACCAAGCCAACGTACCTGACGATTATGCCTTTTATCGAATTAAGCAAATGGCCTTTGGCGCGGTTGCGGCTTCGATGATCGCCTATCTGGCCGCACAGTTTGTGGACGTGTGGCTGTTTCACTTTTGGAAACGACTCACCAAAGGAAAGCACCTGTGGCTCAGAAACAATGGTTCGACTTTGGTGAGCCAATGGGTTGACACGGTTGCGGTTATCCTGATCACTCATTTCTACGCCCATGCTCTTCCGCCACCCGCCCAAGGCACCAGCTTA
>CAZDZX010000174.1:5534-9005 GCA_964510005.1 uncultured Pirellulaceae bacterium | reverse complement strand
GATTCGTGTCATTCGTGGTTGTCTCCCATCACGAAGCGGGTTCGACAAATCCACAGCGGTTTTGGTTGTGCACAGAACTTCGTCCACCGGAGCGCTTTTTTTCAACCACGAATAAAGCGAATTAGACGAATCACATCTCAAACGCGCGCACGTCCTAATTCGTTAGATTCGTGTGATTCGTGGTTGTCTCGTCACCGAGGCGATCGAGTCGCAGGGTAAGACTGGCGAAACCCTCGTCGTTTCCGAGCTTTGCAATCCCAAACACATCGAAGATTCGGCGGATGGTTCGCAATCGCCCGGGGTGCGTACACTGGAGAGGTTGATAGCAAAGAGACCTTTCTCCCCTGCCCCACCGAACATGCTGCGAAAGATTGAAAATTGGCTTGTCGGGGATCTGGGCGACTACGAGCCATCGTTTTTGCGACACGGTGGTGCGGCGTGGTGGTGATTCAGCATCGGGTTCGATCTACGGGATCTTGCGTTCGGGCGATTGGCTCGGGCATGCGCTGCCGGTGGTTTCTTGGATCGTGGTTCCGTTTGCGTTGGTGTGGGCAGGACTGGCGGTGCTGATCGGGATAGAAAACAAGCGATTGGTGAAATTGCAAAGCTCTAAAACCGAACAGCCATAGCCAAATTCTTGCGTTGGCCGATGGATTGAGCTGCGCGGACCTCGACAAGTCGTTTCCATTTGGGCTAGAATTTGGATTCGCTGGAATTGATTTGTAAGGTTTTGATATGCAACGGTTCGTCGCTTTTGTGCTGTTCACTGTTCTCTTTGTTTGTAGTTTCGCCAGCGGGCACGCGGATGTGGTGGCGGTGCCCGATGAAGTCACGCCAGAGAAAGTAGAAAATGCAAAGCCACGGAACGTGGTCTTTATTCTCTCGGATGACCATCGCTACGATGCGATGAGCTTTTTGAAACACCAATTCGCCAAAACTCCGCACATGGACTCGATGGCTCGCAATGGCGTTCACATGAAGAACGCTTTTGTCACGACATCACTTTGTTCGCCCAGTCGAGCCTCTATCTTGACGGGGCTGTATACGTTTCGGCATCGGGTGATCGACAATCAGCGTCTGGTGCCCAAGGGGACTTTGTTTTTCCCACAGTATCTACAAAAAGCTGGCTACAAGACGGGCTTTGTCGGCAAGTGGCATATGGGCGGGCATCACGACGACCCGCGACCGGGTTTTGATTATTGGGTTAGCTTCAAAGGTCAGGGCCACTACCTGTCACCGGATCCCGATTACACGCTCAATTACAATGGGAAACGTGTCAAGCAGGACCGCTACATCACGACGATGCTGACCGACTACGCGATGGAATTTTTGGATCAACAAAAGGAAAGCGAACAGCCGTTCTTTTTGTATCTTTCCCACAAAGCCGTCCACGCGAATTTTACTCCGGAAGAAAAATACAAAGACCGATTTGCGGATAAGCCTTTTCAGCGACCGGCCAGCGAAACCAAAATCACCGACAACAAACGAAACTTGCCACGCTGGCTGTTGGATCAGCGAAACAGTTGGCACGGTGTCGATTTTCCCTACCACAGCGAATTGAATGTCGAAGGGTACTACAAACGCTACTGCGAAGCGCTCTGTAGCGTCGACGATAGCGTGGGTCGGGTGATGGACAAGCTTAAAGAGATGGGCATCCATGACGATACGTTGGTAATCTACATGGGCGACAACGGGTTTATGTTCGGTGAGCACGGATTGATCGATAAACGGGTGGCCTACGAGACCTCCATTCGCGTGCCGATGATGGTGCAGTGCCCTGCCCTGTTCAAAGGCGGCGCTACGGTAGAAAAAATGGTGGCCAATATTGATATTGCGCCGACGGTCATGCAGGCGATGGGTCTCAAGAAACCGCCGCATATGGACGGTGACAGTTTTCTGGAGTTGGCTCAAGGAAAGGAGATTCCATGGCGCGAGTACTTTTTATACGCCTACTATTGGGAGAAGAATTTTCCTCAGTCTCCGACCGTATTCTGCTTGCGCAGCGACCAATATAAGTACTCGACTTATTACGGTTTGTGGGACACCGACGAGTTCTACGATATTCAGGCGGATCCGATGGAGCAGGAAAACCTGATTCGGTCCAAAGACCACCGCAAGATCGCGAAGCAAATGGAAAAGCGGCTGTATGCGATGATGGCCTCGTTGGGCGGAATGGAGATTCCGATCAATCCGCCGGCGGGTAATTCAAACAACAAGCGATTGCGTCCGCGCGGTGGCGACAAAGCCGCAGATTTTCCATCCGATTTCAACTTGGACAAACCGCAGTTCAAAGACGCGCAGTAGGTGCTTGCTTTCAAGGGCATGGGGCATTGCAAATGAAGGCGGCTGCAAACATTCCACACCGCAGGCTGAAAGCGCTCAAAGCCGATGCCACTTATCCCTCGGCCAAGATCTTTTTTAGGTGAGGTTGGACCGCTTTGGCAACCGCTTTGACGACCGGCACCACGACGCTGTTGCCGAATTGCCGATAGGCTTGTGTGTCGGAAACGGGAATTTGCCACGAATCGGGGAAGCCCATCAAACGAGCGCATTCGCGTGGCGTCAGGCGACGCGGGTTCGCACGCGGTCCGCGGCGAATCAGAATTTCACTGCCGTCTTTATGGTAGCGCGCTGACAACGTTCTCGCGATATCGCCTTTGCCGACCAACCCGAAACCAAACCCATTGCCTTTGGCTTTGTGTTTTTCGGCGTAACGCTGGAGGTAATCCCAGAGCTTGTCCGAAAGCGTGTATTTAGGATCGACTTTGGCGTGTTTGCCTTTGGTGAACGGAGGTTCGGCGGTCTCGCTGCCGTCTTCGGGATGCAGAATCTGTTGCAGACAGGTCGCCGGTTTGGGCAGGCGGACTTTGTCGAAATCGAAGGAGGTGTTTTCGCGAAAGCCCACGATGAACACCCGCTCGCGATGCTGCGGCACAAAATGCTTGGCATCGATCACCCGATAGTGAACCTCATAGCCCAGTTCCTTGGCCAGGGTCTCGCGGATGACTTCGAAGGTCTTTCCCTGTTGGTGACGCAGCAGGTTTTTAACGTTTTCCAAAACGAAGACGGCTGGTCGGTGATGTGCAATGATGCGGGCCACGTCGAAAAACAGCGTGCCTTGGGTTTTGCATTCGAATCCATGAGGTGTGCCCAACGAGTTCTTTTTGGAAACACCCGCGATCGAAAATGGCTGGCAGGGAAATCCTCCGACCAGCAGATCGAAAGCAGGGATGTCGTCTGCGATGGCTTCCCGAATGTCTCCGTGGACCTCGTGGTCGTCCCGAAAGTTTGTGGTGTAGGACTTCTGACTGAATTTGTCCCACTCACTGGTCCAAACACATTGGCCTCCGATCGATTCGATTCCCAATCGCGTCCCCCCGATTCCGGCAAAGAGATCGATGAATCGAAAGTCGGCGCTGGATTTGCGTTTGGATTTGCGTTTGGCTTTAGATTTGCCGTTGTTGCCGTTGC
>CAZDZX010000174.1:0-5434 GCA_964510005.1 uncultured Pirellulaceae bacterium | reverse complement strand
CTGGATTTGCGTTTGGATTTGCGTTTGGCTTTAGATTTGCCGTTGTTGCCGTTGCTTTCGCTGTTGCGTGTAGAGCCGGCTCCGCTGTGTAGGGCAAGGATCTGTTGCAGGGCCAGTTCAGTGACGCGGGAAAGCTTCGATTCGGATTCCCAGCGGGAAATCGTTTTTACGGACACGTCCAGTCGGCTGGCCAGTTCTTCTTGCCCAAACCTCTGCCGAGCTTTTTTTAAAAGAGCATTCAAATTGACGTCCGTGAAAAGCCAGAATTTCCACGGGAATTTTATCGGACAATTTGTCCTAAGAGAAGCAGAGGTGTTACCGGAGTTTGTCGGCCGATGGGCGAGCTGCGGTGGAATGTCGCGATTCAATTTAGCGAGTTAATCAAAATGGGGTGTGGCAGTTGGTTCTGTAGCAAGATCCTTTGCATGGAGAATTGGTGATGAACGCGACCAAAGTTATCATCTATGACGACAGTTGCCCGATGTGCAAACTCTATACGTGGTGGTTTGTGCTCACCGGAATGCTCAAGCCGGAAAACCGAATCGGTTTTGCGACGGCATCTGAAGAGATCCTGTCTTCGATCGATCTTATTCGCGGCAGGCATGAAATTCCGCTTTATGACCGTGCCACAGGCGAAACCATCTACGGGTTGAAAGCGTTGACCTTTGTCGTCGGTTCGAAATTCCCGCTGCTGCGACCGGTGCTCGATTCGCAGGTTCTTTACTGGATGCTGTATCCGCTTTATCAGATCATTACTTACAACCGGCGCGTGATCGCCGGCTGTAAAGCGGCTTGCGGGTTCGATTGTGCACCTGATTTCCATCGCTTCTATCGCAGCCTGTACCTTGGTCTGGCGATGGCATTTGTCGGTGGCGTCGGCGGTTTGTTGATGATAGGAAGCCATTGGATTGCTGTGGCGGTGCTAATGTCGTTCGTTGTGATGACGGCCTGCGTTGGAACAATCCGAGTGGTTTCTGGAGCCGAAGGAAGCGGTTGGGATTGGTTTGGAAATGCCGTGACGGTGCTCATCGTGGTGGCGGGGACTTGTCTGCCCAGTGTTTTTCTTGGAGAGGGAGGCGATCTAGGGGGGCTGGCGAGTGTTGCCTTGCTTTTGGGGCTGGAAGAAGTCATCAGAAGACGACTCTTGTATTGATTGATGCCAAGTTGGCTCCGTGGGCTGCTAATTCGTTGCAATGGCAAGCTGGGTGATTACGTTAAAGGACCCATCTGGCAACTTTCCGATCAGCGAAGTTTTGCTTAGACTGGACACTTAGAGCTCGGATCTCGCGAGAATAGTGAACCCTTTCGAAGTTAGGATTCGATTCCTACATCAATCAGAAGAGAAAATAAGATGACTCAAAAAGCAGCAATCACCGCATCACTTATCTTGGCCTTGGTTGCCTCTGTCAGTGAAGCACAAGTTCAGTATCAGCAGCAGTACCAACAAGTACAACCAACCCAAGCTCAACGCGGTTCGCAAAGCACTCAGCGGATTTCCGGTTACACCAACGTTGTGATGTCGGATGCCGAAAAAGCGAAGCCTTCAACAGGTGCAACTTTTTACGACACGAGTCGTGGCGTTGCTGTTCGTTCGACCTTTGCTAACGGACCTGCTCAAAAGGCCGGAATGACTTCGGGCGATGTGATCACTAAAGTCAACGGCAAGGCTCTGCAGAATACTGCATCGCTGAACGCGATGATCGAAGGAATGAGCGCTGGACAGCAGTTGCAGTTGACGAAGCTTGACTCACGCGACAAAGAGAGTGAAGTTAGTTTGCCATTGATGACAACAGGCGAGATCATGATGGCCAGCATCGTTCCTGAAGCTGGCGTTTACGATCAAGCCGTTTCGCAAGCCGATGTTCAGCTGAAGCGAATGGAACAGCAGATCAAAAACATGGAAGCGGATCTGGCCGATTTGAAGAAAGGCTACGACGCTCAAAAGCAGCGCATGCAAGATTTACAGGCCAAAGCCAAAACAGCTCGTGCCGCTGCGGAAAAGCAGAAAGCTGCTGCCGAAGCCGCTCGCTTGAAGCGAATCGAAGAGCTGAAGAAGCAAGCTGAAGAAGCAGCGAATCAGTAAACGATTGACTCGATTCACCTTCGAAACGATTAAACAATAAGGCACTCATCTTTCGAGATGAGTGCCTTTTTTGTTTTCGGGACGGTAGATGTAGATAGTTTGCAGCACCGCCGTTTGCAGCACCTCCGTTGGTAGTACGCCTTTAGGCGGAATGCGGGATGATTCGTTTGCAAGATCGATTTCGGCCCCAACCGGTCTACCAATCGGCGTCCATCACGCGAATGTCATAGCGACCCCCATTGCGGGAGGTGACCCAAACCGTCATCGGGTCATCTTCGCTCAGCCGAATCGGCACTAATCCGGACTTCGATGACGTTGTGAGTTGGGTTCCGACGGATCGTCCGTCTGAATCGAAGACTTGGATCTGAGCATCGCCGCTTTGGGAGCGGATCTGAACAAAGACGGACTTCTTTTCGTCCGATTCAAGATTCCAATACTGTGTGGTATCGGCAGCAATTTTGCTCTCTTGCGACCGACCAATATCCAGTTCTTGCTTTTCAATTTCGGTAAATCCGATTTTGAACTGGCCACCGCCGCCATTTCCTAGCGATGCGATTTGCCAGCGGTAGTATCCCTTGCGCGTGATCAAGTGAGTGATCTGGCTGTTGCGTGAATCGCGGAAGTCATCGTTTTCTGTAATGATGCGACCCGTTGGACCCACCAAACGAAGCACCGAATCAAAGGTTTCGGATTCGACGTTCATCGTAATCACTTCGCCAGCATTGGCCTTAAAGCCGTAGTACATCGCGTCCCCCAGTTTTAACTTTCCGGTCGCGGATAGGTTGCGTTTGGCAGGGGTCGTTGGATCGATCATCTGTACATCAATGGCGGCATCCGAATTCGAATAGGTCTGCAGCTGGAATTTGCCGGTGACGCCAAAGACGACCGCGTACTTGGTCGAATCACCTTTGCTGGCGACAGGCAGCAGGCGCAGCGGCGTTCGGGATTTGCGATGGGACAAAGGTTTGTCTTTTTTGTTGACATCGGGCGCTGGGATCAACCGAACATGGGGATTGCCAGCGCGCGAGACAGAGATTACTCGAAACTGATCCGGCTGGACGTCGATCTCCCAGACGTTCAACTGGTTGCGCGCCGCATCGACGGTGTCAGGTTCATTGACCGACAGCTTTTTGATCACTGCGGGAGCAGCGCAGAACTCGAATTTGCAATTGGGTGAGCCGGTCAAACTGACCAGATGTTCTCCCTCGGTTTTGACCAGCAGCGTGGACATCCAATCGAGATGGACGGGCTGGCCGTCATGATCAAAAACGTTGTCAAAGGCGCCGCCATTGAGAACCAGTTGTTGGTTCGGGGTGGCATCAAAAAAGACGCTGGCGCGGCCCTTTTCATCAAACCGCCCGGTGACCTTCGTGCCAATTTCTGCAGGCTGTGCCACAAAGCGTTTGACGCTCATCTGATAGTTGCCGCCGCCTTTCATTTGATACCCATGAACACGGATCTTGTAGGTACCTGCTTCAAGGATCCGATGATAAAAGTGGCCATTGCTTCCGACTTCATCGACCGAGAACAAGACTTCGTCGTCGCTGTCTTCTCCGTTGGAGCGAGCCAGTCCCACCACGGAGTCGAATTGCGAGGTGGTGACATGAACGATCAAAACTTCATTGGCTTTCGCTTCGAGGGTCCAGCTATCGACTTCGCCCAAGGTCAAGAATTTAGACGTGCTGTCGGAATCCAGTTGACGCTGAGATAACTGGCGCGGCCCAGCGGCGTGTAGATTGAGGCAACTGAGGAGACTGGAGATCAGCAAAAACGGTAGACCCCATCGATTCATGATAACACCCTAAAAAAGGCCGAAGTTTATTTTCAGAGGGGGAGTACCCGTTTGCCGGCCAGCGATTCCAAAAAACTTGTTGGATTTCCAGAAAGTCTTTGTCATCGATTGGTTGGGGTGGCAAGCGGCCTTAGACTTTTCAGCATCTCGGAGGTGAGCAAACCCAGGGAGGAAAATCGCGAAAAACAGTCCATTGGCGGGCTTTAAGAAGCGTTTTGGGATGGTTTAGCCGGTTTATTACCGCAGAATTATGACTCAACGAAGGCCGAGATTCCCTTGCAGACTCGAGGCGAAGGACTCTCCGCCACGACACTGAAAAGGAAACTGGAAGAAATTAGGAGATGCGGATTACGGAGGGGGCGATACGCCTTGTCTGGCTTTGCCGTTTTGCTAAACTTTGCCCCACAACGATGAGCGTTCGCTATGTCTTGAGCCATTCGGACTGGTGGGAAGTGTCATCTTCGACGCGAAAACTGCGTTGGAAAACAATTAGGACGGATGGCTGAGCTTGGTTTAAGGCACCGGTTTTGAAAACCGGCGTGTGGGTAACTGCACCGGGGGTTCGAATCCCTCTCCGTCCGCTGAAAAAAGGCCGAACGTTTTGCGTTCGGCCTTTTTCGTTTCTGGGCCCAACCCTGCTACTTTGCGCTAGGAGCAGGGATTCGCCTTCTCGAGAAAAACAAATTGTCTCAACTTAGTAAAAGTCCCCGAAGTTCTCGACTCGAGCCCTCATCTTTTTGATGGTCTCGGGGGAGTGATCCTTAAGTTCCGTCTTTAATCGGAACAAGTCCATCTTGAGAAGCAGTTGAATGGCCTGTTCGTCTAAATGTTGAATAAACACTTTCTTGAGTTTTTTTGCGTTCAAAAGCGGTTGGATTTCTGCACCTAACTTTGTTTCGCTTCTTAGAAAAAAGGAATTTAAATTCTGTAGTTTCCCCAACTCATGAAAAAATTCAGCGTCCATTTGAAAATGGCTTTCCCCGTTTTTGGTTTCAAGCCAAAACTTTTGTAACTGATGCGCTTTCGTTAAACGCAGTTTGCCCGGCGGAGGATTCGTGATATGCACACTTTGCAGAGCAGGAGACGCCTCAACGGTATTCCAGAAATTACATTTAGGAGGCGGATCTGGAAATTTAAGGTGTAAGTGGATTTTCGGATTACCTTTCTGGATTGCGGCCAGCAAATTTTTAATTAGCGTCTCCGATCGTTTACTACCTTTAGGGATGCTACACGTAATAGATTCTACATTGCGTAATTTCTCAAAGGAATTCACATCCAACTGTTCGAAAGAGTTGTCGTTCAGGTAAATTCTTCCGTAAGAAGTTCTAAACTCTATCCCGGGTGGGTCGATAAACAGGTGTCGGATCTGGTTTCCAAAGTGTTCGATGACTGGGTCTGGTCCTACCTCACAATCTACAAGAGAAATGTAGATGTCGTTTCCCATCAAAGAGGGAAGCTTGTTGAGGGCATTCATGCCTCGAGATGACAATTCACTTTCCCTGATGACTTCAATAACCGTTTGCGAAATGGCCTGACGGCACACAGTAGCATTGGCGAAA
>CAZDZX010000173.1:0-9057 GCA_964510005.1 uncultured Pirellulaceae bacterium | reverse complement strand
TTAAAAGTGTTTATGGAGAGCCTGCGATGAAGGTGTTCACAACTGGACAGGTCGCTAAGATCTGTAAAGTGGCCCCACGCACGGTCAGCAAGTGGTTCGATTCTGGTCGCCTTAAAGGTTACCGGATCCCCGGATCACAAGACCGTCGTATCCCACGCGAATACCTGATCAAATTCCTCAAGGAGCATGGTATGCCCCTGGGGGATCTGGAAGATGAAGCGATGGCAAAAATTTTGATTGTCGCTCAAGATCAGGTATTGATTGAGAATTTGAAACGGGAACTTCCACCCGAAAAATCTTTTAAGGTAGCTGTCGCCGCCAGCGGATTCGAAGCTGGCATACAGGCGGAGAGTTTCCACCCCGACTGCATCATTACTGACTTTTCCATTGGCAAAGTGGAAGCGATGCAGATCTGTCAGAACCTCAGAAAGAATCCCAACTTTTCTGAGACCATTTTGATAGCTCTGCTACCTGATGATGGTCAACCTGTTTCGTTCGATCGTTCTGCGATCAATGAAACATTCAAAAAGCCGTTCGATGCAAGCTTGCTTGCTGAACGACTGAGAACGTTAATCGGTTCTGTTAAAGAATTGGTGTGACCCACCATTAGCTCGCCGTAGAACCAAAAGCTTGTAGCTTGCTACAGCTCGCCGTCTTTCGCTCAAGCCTCCTGTCGACGACCCTCGACAGGCGGCTTTTTTTGTGCGCCGACGCAGTGCCGGTAGGTTGCACCTCAAGTAGCAGATGTCGCTAGACCCCAGAAATCACCCGAATGCCGTGGGAACTTTGTTCGAGGTCGTAGTGATCGACGTAGTCGTGGACGGGACGCTCCGCGGCCCGCACGTCAGTTAAGAGAGTGGTTTGCCCGTTGATAGGGCTGACAAAACAAAGGACTCTGAACGATTGCCAGTCCAGCTCCCTGAGTGCTGATGGGGAAGTGAATAGCCTCCGCAAAACGAAGAAACTACAAACTACTTCCACAACCCCGATAAGAAATTGTAGCGGGGACGCTGTCGAACTCGCACCACACTGGCCGGAACCACACGTCGGCTTTGAGGAATCCGAATCGGCTCCACAGGCTTGCTCGATTTGAGCTCTTGTTCGATTCCCCGAAGGGCGGCAATCCGGTCTTGAGTTGGCGGATGTGTTCTCAGCATGGCGGGTTGCTGACGCCGCATGCCCGGACGAAGCAGCTTTTTCCAAAAACCACCGCCGGTCGACCGCTCCAGTTTTGCCAATGCAGACGCCAGTCCGATGGGATCGCCGGTCAACTCAGCAGCGCCTCGATCAGCATTGAATTCACGAGTTCGCGACAACGCCAGCTGCAGCATCACCGCCAACGTGGGAGCGAAAAATAGAACCGCGCCGGTGACCAGAAACATGAATGCGCCTCGCTGCATAAATTCCCCCATTCCAAACAGCATCAGGAACAATCCACCGCGCGAGATGGCCGAAATGGTACGGGAGATAATGTCAGCAAACCCCAACACCGATGTGTCCCGGCAGCGAACATGAGTAATCTCGTGGGCGAGGATCCCGGCGATTTCACGAGGGTTCATCATCCGCATCAGCCCGTCGGTAACAGCAACCGCCGACGAACTGCCCTTTCCGACCGCAAACGCGTTCGCGATCCGAGACGGAACGTAATACAGCCGGGGATGCGTTGACAGTCCAGCGCGATCGCAGAGTTGCTGGTAAATCATAGAAAGCTCGGGGGCCTGTCGCGGGTCGATGGGCCGCGCTTTATACATCCGCAACACGATTCCAGCAGAAGCTCGCTGACCGACGAACAATCCAAACAGCGTCATCCCGATGGCGAGGATCAAGCCAAAGGTACCGCCCAGCAGAAAACCGACGACTCCCGCCAGCAGCGCCATCGCAATCAGCAACACGACGGTCTGAGAAAGGTTGGAGGCTTTGTTTGCTAGATTCGATAGGGATGGATTATCCAAAAACCGGTCTCCAGTGATCAGGGTGCCGAAACACTCAGCCGGTAGGGCCGATGGTCGCTTGTTTTTTCGTCGTCGGGAAAATCGCCGTCGCGGACAATGATTTCACAACGAGTTTGCCAGTCCTTGGCTGCATTGGCGACGAAGGCAAAATCTAACATACTGCCAGGGTAATCGTCTTCTCCGTCGGGTGCCGCCGGATCGTCGTACCAGTTGGTGTCGACCCACTGGACCGGTTGGACCCACTTCCAGATGCCGTCTTTTTGGAACAGCCGAAAAGCCTCGTTGCCCTTTTCGGTGTCAAACACATAATCAAAATTGTAATCACCCAGAGCAATGATGGGCAGAGTTTCATTGCGGGCCCATTCGACCAGCTGTTTGGCCTGGGTCTGACGGATCGATTCCTTGCCTCGGGCCAAGTGGTTCACCATGACGATAAATTCTTGTTGCGAACCGAGGTGTCGAAAGTGCCCTACCAAGGGGCTCCGGTAGCGATCCTGAAAATTGATTTTTCGAATCTCGAACTTGCGTACCAATTCCAGGATTTCGGGATTGTAGATCAACATCATCCGGTCATTGCGACCCGAGCGGGAAGTGATCGACTGGAAATTTTCACCGGCAGATTTTCGGAAGGAATCGGAGGCCGCGGGTAGGACCTCGGTCAGCCCCATCACGTCATAGTTCGAAAAAGAAGTCAATTGCTGGGCGATCACAGTCGGATCGGCGCCCTCCGATTCGACGTTCCAAGAAAGCAGGTTCAATTTAAATGCCGTATCGGCCTCTGCATCTGCGTCGGTTTGAACTGGCGGGGTCGGTTCGCTGGGCCCTTGGGGCGTCACGGATGATATCGTGGGGGTTTCGTCGGACGCATTCGGCAGACGGGACGCGGTCTCAGGCGGTTCCGATCGACAAGCCACACTGACCACGGAGAGAGTCAAAATCAACAACAAAACACTTTTCATGATGAAAACGGTGGGCGGTGGCTCCAGTCTATTTTTTCATCTTAAAATTTGACTTCAAAGTCTCCGGTTTGCCAACGGGGCCGCAGGTCCACTGAATCCTTCCCTTCCTTGGCCTAGCAGCGACTTTATTTTCCGCTCAAACGTTACGCTCGGCGGCGCTTGAATTTGCAACCAGATTGAGGGCCAATTCATCTTGTCTGACGTGTGCAATTGCCTCGCGTCATGAGTGAGCCACTACCGACGCTCCAAAGCCGTTAGAATTGGCAGACGGCCGAGGGAGTTTGAGCGACTTTTAATTCCAAAGCCCGGTTGTAGGCGTTGACTTTTTCGAGGAAATCAGATGACTTCTTCAAGATCATGGTGGCCTACTTAAAAATGCTTAACTGCTACAGGATTGACGCAGGAAATATATTGATTGGGCTTTCGCGAGCAATGGAATGATTTCTCGTTTGTGCATCATCTGTCGAATTCCGCCCAAAAAAATGACTCGGTGTCGTTTTCGCGAACCTGAAGGGGTTATAAGGTTAGATATCCGACTCAGTGTTGAGTCGTGGTAGCGCTAAACCAGCGAGACACTTCGTGTTGGTAGGCGATACGAGGTCCGAGTGGACATTTGTTCATTTATTGGATCGCGGCTCGCGCCAGTGTTGAGTTACTCCTGACAGGTTCTAGGACATTTGTAAAAGCAGTTCCCAATTTGTTTTCGTTTATCCAAAAACTGTTTCCGCCACGACGGCTGATCGAACACCCAGATTCGTTTGCGTTAACGCGTGAGACGCTACACGCTGGAATTCTGGACGCCATCCGATTGCAGCAATCGCTAGGTAAATCCGTTTGGCTGGTGTGCCATTTCCCAGACGTGTTCACGCAATGCCAGACCATGCTGGATCGCGAATGGATTCACTACCAAATCGTCGACCGGCACACAGATCTAAACTGGTTGCAGGACAATCGGAGCGACTTGTTCTCCCACGTTCAATTGGCGTTGTCGGACATGCTCGTGCCCGAGCATTGGTCTGGCGAAGTCGGCGAGTCCACTCCGTGGCTGGACGGTCGGATGGCTATGATGGTTGCCGAACGACATCCCTATGGGCCGCGCGATGAGTCCTTGGTCGCGTTTGCAGCTCTGTTTCCGGCGACGGTCGAAATCGGGCATTACGTTTCTTTTGACGATCCTGTTCTGGAGCAGCGAATTCCTCCCCGAGCCATCGAAGTTCTGAAATCGCTCGGAATGCAAGGCAACGAGCTGATCAGCAGCATTGCGGTTTCGTCCAGAATTCAAAAGCAAATTCGGAAAGAATCGGCGACACGACAAATCACCGAAGAAGCGGATTCGGCGGCACAATGGTATGAGATTCACGATCGATCAAATAATTGAATGTCGTCTTGTTGTGAATCTCTGGGAAATTCGGTTTTATCCAGCTGTCAAAATGTTTGCTTAGGCCGTCACGGAGGATCAATGAAAATTGCGATTGTCGGAGCCGGAATATCCGGATTGGTTGCTGCCGAACGGCTGCGTGTCGATCACGATATCAAAGTATTCGAAGCCAATAGCTATATCGGTGGTCACACCAACACCATCGAAGTCGATGATGTCGCCGGCCCGCTGGCGGTCGACACGGGCTTCATCGTGTTCAACGATCGTACCTATCCCAATTTCATCCAGCTGCTCAATCGATACGATGTTCCGTGGCAGAACACAGAAATGAGTTTTAGCGTTCGCTGCGAACGAACCGGATTGGAATATTCGGGAGCCGGCATCGACGGTCTATTTGCCCAACGGCAAAACTTGGTCAACCCACGGTTCTATCGTTTGCTGTGGGATCTGAATCGGTTCTTTCGCATCGGAAAAATGATCTTGGCCGCGGACAGCGACTCTGATGAAGCCGAAACGGTTGACTCGTTCCTGAAACGCTACAAGTTCTCGCCCCAATTCGTACAACAGTATTTTTTGCCAATGGGGGCCGCGATTTGGTCTTCGTCCTATCAGTTATTTCGAAGCTTTCCGATTCGATTCATTATCGAGTTTTACAAAAATCACGGTTTGCTGGGCGTCAGAGATCGACCGCAATGGCGAGTCATTCAAGGCGGTTCGCGGCAGTATGTCGAACGAATCACCGAATCATGGGCTGACCGAATTCAGCTCAATTGCCCGGTCTCGCAGGTGAAACGAAACACTTCTATTCCGGCGGGCGGCAGTTCTGTCGAAGTCGTTCATGCTCAGGGCCGTGAGGAATTCGATCACGTGATTTTTGCTTGCCACAGTGATCAGGCGTTGCGGATGCTTGGCGGCGAGGCCACGGTATTGGAACGAGAAATTCTCAGCGCGTTTCCTTATCAGAAAAACAAAGCCGTGCTGCATACCCAAACGGATGTTCTTCCATCAAACAAGCGCGCGTGGGCGGCTTGGAATTATTTTAATCCGTCTCGTGAATCGACAGCCGCTACATTGACCTATAACATGAACATCTTGCAGTCGATAAAATCGGATACGACTTGGTGCGTGACGCTCAATGGAACCGATTTGATTCGCGACGAAAATGTCGTTGCTGAGATCGACTACGCCCATCCCACTTTTAGCACGGGGCGAAAGCTGATGCAAAAACGTCAGCGCGAATTGATTCGCGTGAACCAGACTTCGTTTTGCGGCGCCTATTGGGGCAATGGCTTCCATGAAGACGGTGTCGTTAGCGCCTTGTGTGTCGCCGAAGCTTTTGCTGACCCCGAGGTTCGCAGTGCCGTTTCCGCTCCCCGGATGTCCGAGGTCTGAGTTGAAACGCAACAGCGCCATTTACCGCGGCACCATCCGACATCGCCGTCAAGGTTCGATCAAGAACGCGTTCAGGTTCAAAGCCTTCATGATGTTCGTGGACCTTGATGAATTGGAGGGACTGTTCCACAGGCGTTGGCTTTGGTCCGCCCGCAGGCCGGCGATCGCGCGTTGGCGCCGGCGTGACCACATGAAGCACGACGATCCGGATCGCGATCTCAAATCATGCGTGCTCGATTTGCTCAAACGGCATGGTGTTCGCAAAGAAATCGGAGCGGTCCGGTTGTTGACTCAGTTTCGTTATTTCGGATTCGCCATGAATCCGGTGGCGTTTTATTATTGCTATTCCATCGACGGTTCCCGTGTCGAGGCGGTGGTGGCGGAGGTCAACAACACCCCTTGGGGAGAACAGCACATCTATGTGGTTCCGGCCGATGATCAGCCCGGCCAGAAACGAGTCGTCGTCGATCGCTTGAAGAAGGACTTTCACGTTTCGCCTTTTATGCCCATGGATATGGAGTATCGAATGTTGTTCTCGATTCCGGGTCAGCAGTTGGGTGTGAAGATGCAAAACTTCCAAGACGGAATTCGAAAGTTTGACGTTTCGATGCTGCTGGATCGTGTGCCGATCAGTGCGTGGAGTTTGAACTGGATTTTGATTCGCTATCCATTGATGACGCTCCAAGTCTTTTTGGGAATCTACTGGCAGGCGCTGAAGTTGTACTTCAAAGGCGTGCCCTTTGTTCCCCATTCAGACCCTGGCGGCACCACAGAAGACGCGAATTCCTGCCCCATTGCCTAGACCTTTTCTGCGATTAAGTTTGCCACCGACAATGAGTCAAATCACCAAACAGTCTGACGTTAAACTCGATAGAGAGCATCGCTCCAGTCGCTCGAAGTCGATCGCCGGAAGTCGAACATTCAGATGGGAAATCGATCCTCCGACGGAAGCCGCGGCAGGGGCGAAATCAAAAGGCATCCATTGGGGGCCAAAATTGCTGGGGCGATTCAATGGTCTTTCGCATGGAAGAATTCAGTTGCTTGACCGTGGTGAATTGCATGAACTGGGCGACGATATTCAGGGAAAAAACCAATGGCTGAGTGCTGCGATTCTTGTTTCGGATCCGGCGTTTTACCGCCGCATTGCCGTTGGCGGCGTACAGGGATCGGCCGAATCCTATATTGATGGGCAGTGGTCCTGTTCGGATTTGACTCAGTTGATCCGGATCATGATTCGCAATATCGAACACGTTTCGGCGATGAACAGTGCGGTGTCGTGGATGCGGCAGCGGGTCTTGAAAATTCGACACGCGCTGCGGGCGAATTCGATCCGAGGTAGTAAAAAGAACATTGTCGAGCACTACGATCTGGGGAACGATTTCTATCGCTTGTTTCTTGACGCCACGATGAATTACTCCAGTGGGATTTTTGATTCCGATACCGCGCGCCGGGACTTTCCCGATGTGTCCGATCCGCTGCAGGCGGCATCGTTGGTGAAGATGGATCGCATTTGCAAAAAGTTAAACTTGCAACCGGGGCATGAAGTCCTTGAAATTGGAACCGGTTGGGGGGCGATGGCGATTCACATGGCCTCGCGCTATGGTTGCCAGGTCACCACGACGACGATTTCGGAGGAGCAGTTCCGCTACGCGAATCAGCAGGTTGAAGCTGCGGGGTTGCAGGATCAAATCAAAGTCATCAAGGATGATTATCGGGAGCTGGAAGGGAGTTTCGACAAAGTTGTGTCGGTCGAGATGGTGGAGGCAGTGGGCTACAAATACATGAATGGCTTTTTCAAGGCCTGCTGCGATCGGCTTAAGCCCGATGGCGAGATGTTGCTGCAGGCGATTACGATCGGCGAGCAGAATTGGAAGCAGTACATTCGCTCGGTGGATTTTATTCGAACGCATGTTTTTCCCGGCGGTTGTTTGCCCAGCGTAGGATCGTTGCAGCGGGCCGCCGGTCAGGCCACGGACATGCGAATGTTGCATCTGGATGATATGACGCCACACTATGCATTGACGCTGAACCACTGGAAACAGCGTTTTTTGTCGAAGCTGGATCATGTTCGCGACCAGGGGTATGACGATCGATTGATTCGACTGTGGAACTTCTATCTCTCCTACTGCGAAGCCGCTTTTGAGGAACGACGCGTCAATTGTGTTCAAGTGGTCTTTGGTCGACCGAGCAGTCAGACCGACGCCGCAGTCTGGTAGGACGCTCTGTTCCTTCTTCTCAAGGAGAGGACTAGGACCAAGTCGGTTCTCCAAACAGGCTCGCCAATCGCGCATCTCTGACGCGCCGACCACGCAGCTGGCCGATAGGAACCGGCCCTACTTCTGTTGCTCTGCACTGGTACAATACTTGGATCAAAAGTATTGGAGAAACGAATGTCCATTGTCGCCTTTTTCGAAATCAGGGATCCACGAACTGCGATGCTGGCAATCGCTTTTTTCGTTGCCTTGGCTGCATTCGCTGTGATTTGGTATCTGCAAAAGAGAATCAAAGACGCGGGTGTGGTGGACGTTTTTTGGAGCCTCATCGTAGCCTCGCTGGGGCTGTTTTTCTGCGTCGTCGGGTTCGGCAATCCCTACCGGCGCTGGATCGCCGGTGCCATGATTTTGCTGTGGGCGCTGCGGCTGAGCTATCACCTGTTTTGTCGTTGGCAATTTTCGCCGGAAGACGAACGCTACGTCATGCTCAAAAAGGAATGGGGCCAACAGGCTCAGTCTCGGATGTTTCGGTTTTACCAGTTTCAGGCCATGGGCAGTTTTCTGTTTTCCATTCCCCTGTTTTTGGCAGCCAATAACGAATCTGGTTTGTCGTGGTTGGACCTTGTCGGTGTTGTAGTATTCATCGTGGCGGTTGTGGGTGAAGCGACTGCTGATGCACAACTGGCTCGCTTCAAACGAGATCCTGACAACGATGGAAAAGTCTGCCGGGACGGGCTGTGGTTCTACTCAAGGCATCCGAACTACTTTTTCGAGTTTGCTCACTGGTTCTCCTATGTATTTCTTGCCATCACGGCCGGCATGGGATGGCTGGCCCTATTCGCACCCGCAGCAATGTTCTTTTTTCTGACGAAGAAAACGGGGATCCCCATGACCGAAGCTCAGGCGGTCAAATCAAAGGGCGATGCCTATCGTGACTACCAGAGCTCGACCAACGCCTTCTTTCCCGGTCCGCCTCGAAAAAGCAACTGATTCTTGAGATCCTTTTCGCTTTCTTCTTTGAGCCTTGGTGCCTTTGAGCCTTGGCGTGAGATCGTTTTGCATGGAGTCGCGTGGTGTCTGTGTACTAAAGGAGCAGCATTGGGTTATAGGGTCGCTGTCAAAATGGAGGCCAAGTCTCAGTTACGCCGTACATCCGTCGTTGC
>CAZDZX010000172.1:0-9069 GCA_964510005.1 uncultured Pirellulaceae bacterium | reverse complement strand
CCGCTTTGCTCAATCGGGTTCTGAGTCGCGATCACTAAAAACGGAGCCGGCAAACCAAAGGTCTCATTTCCGATCGTGATCTTCCTTTCCTGCATCGCTTCCAAAAGTGCGCCTTGGACTTTGGGAGCCGCGCGATTGATTTCGTCGGACAGCAACAGGTTGGTAAAGATCGGGCCTTTGAGGATTTTGAATTCGTTGGTCCGCTGGTCCAAAATTTCGCTGCCCAGAATGTCGGAAGGCAACAAATCGATGGTGAACTGGATTCTTGCGAAATCCAAATCGACGGTTTTGAACAAGACTGAAACCAACAGAGTCTTGGCCAACCTAGGGACACCTTGTAGCAACAGGTGACCGCCGGTGAACAGAGCGATCAGCGTTCGTTCAACAACAACGTCTTGGCCGACCACGACGGTCGCGACGCGTTCACGAATACGCTTGATAAATTCAACAGTTTTTGCAGTGCTGGGATTTGTCTCAGTGGGTGCCGTTGCCATATTGCGCTGTTCTCATTGCCAGTTTACTGTCATTGCCGCATTCAGAAATTGGAGTTTCGTTTTCCACTGTCGTCGCTGAGCGATGAAACAACGGTCTTCCAAATTCCTTCACAAGTCCCCAATTATAAACGGATGGATTTTAGATATCTCCCAAAAAACGCCAAACTCAGGGTTCGCCCGGTCAATCCCCGTTCCCGTTTGGGTTGAACCGGTTCTGTTGGCAAACACCACTCCAACGACCCAATTTATTTGCTCACAAATAGACTACAGCGTCCCTGCGACTTACCGGTACATCGCATTGCCAACGGGGGAATCAACCATTACCTTGACGAAAAAATTTGGTAATCGTTCGTAATTCGGGCTCCCGATGAATTATCCCAACCCTGCTGACCTTCCCGATTCTCAACGAATCGTCATCACTGGAATCGGTCTGACTTCTCCCAATGGCAACTCCTTAGCGGAAATGCGAGAAGGTTTGCTTACCGGACGAAGCGGCATCTCTGATTATGAGATTCGGTACTTTGGCAAAACCATTGCCGGTGTCTGCGACTTCGAAGTCAAAAAGCATCAAAGCCGAAAAGATGCTCGACGGGGAACCCGTGCCGGCAGCGTCGGTGTCTGGTGTGCCAATGAAGCCATCATCAGCGCGGGCATCGATCTGGACAGCGTCGACAAAAGTCGCATCGGTGTTTACGTCGGTGTTACCGAACACGGCAATGTGGAAACCGAAACCGAGATCTACGAGATCAGCCAATACGAATACGATTGCCAGTTCTGGTCCCACCACCACAACCCTCGCACCGTCGCCAACAATCCTGCCGGAGAAGTCGCCCTGCATCTGGGGATTACTGGCCCACACTACACCATCGGTGCGGCTTGTGCGGCGGGCAATGCGGGCCTGATTCAGGCTGTGCAGATGCTCCGGTTGGGTGAGTGCGATCTGTCACTGGCTGGAGGCGTTTCCGAGAGTATTCACACGTTTGGTATTTTCGCGGGCTTTAATAGCCAGAACGCGTTGGCGACGCATGCCGATCCGACCAAGGCCTCGCGGCCCTTCGACAAAGATCGCAGCGGAATCGTGGTCTCCGAAGGCGGTTGTTTGTACGTTCTCGAACGTCTTGAGGACGCCAAAAAACGCGATGCCAACATTGTGGCAGAGATTGTCGGTTACGGCATGAATACCGATGCCACAGACTTTGTGCTTCCCAACGCCGAACGGCAGTCGCAATGCATGCAAATGGCCCTTTCTCGGGCTCATTTGAACGCCGACCAGATCGACATCGTCAGCACCCACGCCACAGGGACCGGCCAGGGCGACATTTTGGAAGCTGCTGCGGTTCAGGCAGTCTTTGGGGGCTCCGAAAAAACACTGATAAATAATACTAAAAGTTTTATCGGGCATACGATGGGAGCGGCAGGTGCGTTAGAATTAGCGGGCAACCTGCCTTCCTTCGATGATGGGGTCGTTCATCCGACCATCAACGTCGACAATCTGGATCCAGACTGTTCTCTGACAAATCTGGTCCAGAATGAGCCTCGTCAAGTTGGTCAGGTTGAGTATATTTTGAACAGTTCGTTCGGCATGCTGGGGATCAATTCCTGCGTCATCGTCAAACGTCCGTAAAGAAAACACGCCACGAATTGTGGCCTAAAGAGATAGCTGGAGCCTGCGAAATGTCACCAACAGAAATCCGAACCGTGATCATCGACATTCTTGGAGATATTGCTCCCGATGAAGATTTGACGGGTCTTAAAGACGATCAATCGTTTCGCGATCAAATGGAACTCGATTCGATGGACTTTTTGGACATCGTGATGGAGTTGCGAAAGCGATACCGTGTCCAAGTTCCCGAAGAGGATTACCCTCAGCTGGATTCGATGGCGACCACCGTATCCTACTTGACCCCCAAAATGACGGCTTGTGCCTAAGCACTGACGCATCTTATTTGTGATTGGAAGACCGACCCTGTGTCGGTCTTTTCGTTTTTCTATCGCAGACCTTTTCGATCCTTCGGCATCGCATGTACGACACCATCATCATCGGCGCTGGCATGTCAGGATTGGCCGCTGGCATTCGCCTCGCGCACTACGATCAGAAAGTCTGCATTCTGGAACGGCACTACACCATCGGTGGGCTGAATTCGTTCTATCGGATGAACGGACGAAACTACGACGTCGGTTTGCATGCCGTCACGAACTTCACCGCCAAAGGCGCCAAAAAAGGACCGCTGGCTAGGATCCTGCGGCAGTTGCGTTTCAAGTGGGAAGATTTTGCGCTGGCTCCACAGCGCGGTTCGCGCATCGCCTTCCCAGGCGTGGACCTTCGTTTCGACAACGATCTGGATCTGCTTCGCAGCGAGGTTGCCAAAGCGTTTCCAAATCAAGTCGATAATTTCGAACGATTGATTTCGAAGATCTCGGACTACGACGAACTGGACCAAGAAGCATTTGAGATTTCCGGCCGTGAAATGGTTTCTCAGACGATCACCGAACCGATCCTCGTCGAGATGATTTTCTGCCCGCTGATGTGGTACGGCAACGCTGCCGAACACGACATGGCTTGGGGCCAGTTCTGCATCATGTTCCGCAGCATTTTTCTAGAAGGGTTTGCTCGTCCTTACAAAGGCGTCCGGCTGATCCTGAAGAATCTGGTCAAGCGATTCCGGGGTCTGGGTGGTGAGCTGAAGCTTCGCAGTGGGGCCGGCAAAATCCATGTCGACAACGACCATGTGACCGCGGTGGAATTGGACAACGGAGAAATCCTCGAAGCAAAGCGTGTGCTTTCATCGGCCGGGCAACTGGAAACCATGCGATTGTGCAGCGACGTTAGCGAGCCGGATCCGGCATTGGCGGGGAAGATGACGTTTATCGAATCGATTTCCGTTCTTGATCGCCAACCTGAATCGCTGGGAAATCCCGACACAATCGTGTTCTACAACGACAGCGAAAAATTTCACTGGCATCCGCCGAAAGATGATATGTGCGATGTCCGCACCGGCGTAATTTGCTCGCCGAACAATTACGTTTACGGGGACGACGACGGACAATTGGAAGACGGCGTCATTCGTATCACCACGATGGCGGATTTCGATCGCTGGAACGACCTTAATGAAGAGGCCTATCGGAACGCAAAACTTCGCTGGTACGACGAAAGCGTGGCATCGAGCGTTCGGTTCACGCCTGATTTTCGGCCCTATGTGATCGACACGGACGTTTTCACTCCGAAAACCATTCGCCGCTTCACTTGGCACGACAACGGTGCCGTCTACGGCGCCCCAGCCAAGCAATTGGACGGCACAACTCATCTGGATAATTTGTTCCTGTGCGGAACGGATCAGGGATTTGTGGGCATCATTGGCGCGATGATGAGCGGCATTTCAATGGCGAATATGCATTGCCTGCGTCCGTAAGGATGCGAGAGTTTTTGTAGTACGTCTTCAACGAAACTGGCGCGATCCGCCTCCATCGCTGGCGTCCCACCGGGACGCAAACGTTTCCGCGGCGTTGGCCACATTGAGCCTGATCATGCTAACCAAAAATTAGACGTGTTAGCGACGCCCCTGAAACGGCACTGATCGCGACTAAGAACGTTCCCCACACGGTATCTACGATCGCCAGTTTGAGCGTGTACCCTTTTAGCGTGGCTAGATTCGTAAAGTCGTAAGTCGCATAGGTGAAGAAACCGAACAGCGCACCATACAGCAAAACATTCCAAAGCGAGCCACCCTTGAGAGAAGGGCCAACCGCAAAAATGATCACTCCAGTGATATACATGACGTAGAAAAAAACGGCGACTGGAATATTGAATTTATCCAGTAGCAATGGACCAATCTCGTTCCGGTAGAACGATTTGGCGACCGTTCCAAGCCACACGAAATCAATCGCGAAAAAAACTATCAAGGTCAGGAAATAAGCGACGACATAACGAATCATTCCATTTCCTCTAGGGTTCGATCAGGCTCCAAAGAACCGCATGGGTTTGAAGAACAGCAATTTTTCTATTATGCGAAAAAGCTCCGACGGCAAAGCCTTCGAGCCCACAATCTACCATGATTTGGCAACCTGTTTTTCGACAGCCGTGGGTTTCGAGGATAACGATGCGAGTTCAAGGTTTGGAAAAACAATGCTCTACGCGCACAAAAAAAGCACGGGCAATGACTGCCCGTGCTTTATTGAATTCAACACGATCGTTTTGATTAGTGATCGTGTGGCGCGTGTGGTGCGATTTTACCTTTGAAGGTTTTGTCGCCCATTTTGTATTCGACTTCCACACCGACCGTCATCGCAACATGCAATTTCTGCTCGTCCAGCATGAAAGCGAGTGTATCGTCACCGACTTTATGCTCTGGATCAGGAATCATCTCAAACGGAGTTTTCTCATTGCCAGCCGTGGGCGTCACGGATACGCCATCGATGGCGACTGCGTTGACATGCTTGTCATCTAGCAAAAACATGCGAATGACGTTGTTATCGTTGTAGTGACACCACTCACCGACCAGTTCAGTACCTTCTAAGCGGAACAGGTGTCCCTTGTTAGGACCGTGTGCCGGAAGACCTCCATGATCGTGGCCATGGTCGTGATCGTGATCATGATCGTGGTCGTGATCATGTGCTTCAAGGTTGCCAAGGTCGGAAGTCGCAGGTTGTTCGCAGCCACTAAGCAACGCGAAAGAAAAGCACGCCATGAGAGTTGCGAGCAAACGGAGTTTCATCATTTCACCTGAAAATATGTATTGGTTTTATTGGATAGACATAAAATCACGAACGTGATTTGCGGATCGCAAGCGAACCTGCACCCCGGGGATTATACGTCGATACGGCGTTGGTAAAATCCGGTTCGGTCCGGAAAACCAAATTCAGTCTAGAAAACCAAAAACTCCGCCCGAAATAGGCTAGTTCTGCAGCGGACATTCGGGAAAACTCGAGATCCCGGTGACGTTCGTCAAGATTTTGCGTCCATGGAGACGGAGACCATCAAACCAAACACGGTCCGATTCTCCAAAAATTAATTCAGGATTGCCCTCGATCACATACCATTTTCCGTCAGCGATTTCCTTTTCAAGAACACCGACGTTCCAGTTGACCGCCCCCAGCACGACTCGCAGTGGGAGGTCTTTTTCGCAATCTTCCAGTTCGCTTAGTCTTTCTAGCGACTCCTTTTGAACGGAAACATATAGCCCGGCCTCGATTTCCATTTCGGCAAGATCGCGATTCCGGTGCAGTGCCAACACAGGCCCAGAAACGGGTCCACCGTCTGCCAAATGTTCCGCCGAAAATGAGGGACCCGAAAACTGCTGCCACGCCGTCTGCACTTCCTGAGATGCCGGGCAGTTAACGCTGACTCCAAAGACACCATCATCCTGATCTTGCAGAATCAGCACGACGTTTTGATACGACCGTGAACCGGTAGGGACTTCTGGTGAGGCAACAATGAGTTTGCCAACCAAACTTTCACGACGAGAAAAATCAGGGAAAATTCGGTTCATTTTAGGAAGCACCGATGGTGGAATGGGATGGATACAGGAATACATGAATGCAACCTTCATGCCTTATTCCAGTTATCCGTTAGACCGGCGTAAAATCGTTTTTTCTACCTAAGTTATTCCTAAATCGAGAAGGTCTGCGCGTTTTGAGACAGTTCTCAAAGGCTCGAAAATCAAGGGTTTCCTCTGCCAGCGCAGCAAAAGTGGTGCGATCGGAACGCATTGCAGTCCGAATTGACTTACAGTGGTTGATTCCGCCGAGACAGAAAGCTCTTTGGCCCCTAAGAGGCGAGCAGCGAAAACCCGTAGGAGAATTGTGGATTTCAATCAGCAACAGAATAAGTTATGGCGTTAATGACATGAGCGGCACCGACCAAGGAATCATCACTCTCGCTTTCGGGACAGCCAAGTACATTGAGATGGCAAAGACACTCGGGCGGTCGCTTGTCTTGCACTCTCCTGACATTCCCAGAGCAATTGTGACCGATTGCACGGACGATGGCAAAAGACTCTTGAATCCGATGCGCATCAAACGGATGGTTTCCAAAGCCTTCGGGGCCTGACGCGGTCGCTCGCGCGGGTCACCCACACGCCGCACGCAACGATCGGGCGGACTTCCACTTCCAAACGCGGACGGAAGCTACTTCGATTTCTCCGCTGCCAATCGCACTTCTTCGGCGGCACTGGGTCTGAAGTAGATCGGCTCAATTTTCCACAGGTCGTCATAATCTTCAGCCAAAATGCGAGGGCGAGCGAGAGCCAACACGGCATCGGCACTACAGCAGGCTTGATCCGGTTCCGGAAGGGAAACCTCAATTCGATTCTCAATTTCTGATTTCAAATCCATGGCTCCTTGACCGGTCACATGGTCCGCTTTCTGAATCAAATTTAGAAAATCGTCTCGGGACAATAGCTTTTGAGGTTGAAACTCTATCAGCGAATCCTCAGCGACCTCGAAACCGGCGACGAATAGTTGTTTCCGTTGGGCATTGACGACGGACCAAACACGTTGTCCGGGGGCTAAATCCCGTTGGAGCCGCAGCCAGTTCGCCGTCGCTTCCAAAGAATTGACGGCGATTAGAGGACGTTCCCACGCCCAGGCGAGCATCCGGGCGGTGACGATTCCGACTCGTAAGCCAGTAAACGTCCCTGGACCGATCGATAGTGCGATCGTCTCAATTTGCGTCTCCTGAACATCGGCATCGCGCATGACTTTGTCGATCATGCCGGCTAGCGAAGTCGACTTCAATTTCCCCTTCACGCCTTGCTGTTCAGAGAGTTCACGCGAGGAAAAGCGAAATTTCGAGCCCTCATGGCCGCTCAGGAGGACAGTCGAGTTCCGTTCAGATGTGTCAAATGCAATAATCAAGTTGTCACTATCCCGAGGACCGTTAGACGGACCCTTCAATCTGGAAACTTGGGTGATGAAACCGCGGTTTTTAGGGTGAGAAAGGTTTCTTTTGACGATCAGTGTGTTAACCTGTTGGGCTTCCGTGGACTTCGAAAATCCATTCTCACCCCATGCTTCCTCACGACAACACCACCGAAGGCTCCATGAAACGGGCAATCATAAGTGACATTCACGCCAATCTGGAAGCCCTCAAAGCTGTTCTAGAAAAAATCAAAAGTCTTTCAGTTGATGAAGTAATCTGCCTTGGCGATATCGTCGGGTATGGCCCCAATCCGACTGAGTGTTTGGACTTGGTGATCGACAATTGTCAGTTGACGATTCTGGGCAACCACGATCAAGCGGCGCTATTTGACCCCGAAGGTTTTAATCCGGTCGCCATCAAAGCGATTTTCCATCATCGAGAATTGCTCGAAGCCGACCGTTCACCAGAAGGGGACCGTCGCTGGGATTTCCTTGGCGAACTGCCACGTCGCCACGATGAAGGCAAATACCTGTTCGTCCACGGATCGCCTCGGGATCCAACCAACGAGTACGTTTTCCCCGAACACGTCTACGAGAAAGAATTGCTGGCTCATCTGATGAGCCGGTTTGAGCAGTATTGTTTCCAAGGCCACACTCACATCCCTGGAATTTTTCTAGAGACGGGAAAATTTATCACACCTTCGGACACCGATCATTTCTATCGCTTGGGCGGAGAAAAATGTATGATCAACGTCGGCAGCGTCGGTCAGCCTCGAGATGAAGATCCGCGATCCTGCTTTGTTGTGTTGGATACCGATGAAAACACCCTGCAGTACTATCGGGTCGAGTACGATAATGAAAAGACCCGCGGTAAGATCTACGATTCCCCCGGTTTGGAAAACATGCTGGGTGATCGTCTGATCGCCGGTCGATAGCCACTTTAAAAACGAACCTGCGACAGGAACCAACGTGACTCGGCGAGCGATTATTAGCGACATTCACGGGAACCTCGAAGCTCTGTCGGCGGTGCTGGCAGACATCAGTAGTCAAAACGTTGACCAGATCTTTTGCCTTGGCGATGTGATCGGCTACGGCCCCAATCCTCAAGAGTGCATCGATGCCTGTCGCGAATTCGAACTGACCCTGCTGGGCAATCACGACAACGGAGCCCTGTTTGATCCCGATGGATTCAGCGCCGGCGCCGAAAAGGCTATTTTCTGGACGCGGGCCAAACTGGAAGACCGCAGCATCGATGGCGCGGCCGAACGCTGGGACTTCTTGGCTCGGCTGCCACGAACCCACCGCGAAGACTCTTTTATGTTCGTCCACGGATCGCCACGTAGCCCGCTTAACGAGTACGTGTTTCCAGAAGACGTCTACAACACGCGAAAGATCGAAAGGATTTTTGGTTTCATCCATCAGTACTGTTTCCAAGGCCATACTCATGTCCCGGGAGTCTTCACTGAAAACTGCCGCTTCTATTCGCCTCAGGAAGTCGATTCACGATACCGCTTAGACGAACAGAAGGTCATGGTGAACGTGGGCAGCGTTGGACAGCCTCGCGATGGGGACTGGCGCAGCAGCTATGTGATCGTTGACCAAGATCGGGAAATTGAGTTTCGACGGGTGGAGTACGACAACCAAACCACCCGTAAGAAGATTCTCAGCGAACCGGGTCTGGATGACTTTTTGGGTGATCGTTTGCTGGACGGTCGCTGAT
>CAZDZX010000171.1:3191-9124 GCA_964510005.1 uncultured Pirellulaceae bacterium | reverse complement strand
CTGCTTTTCGCCTGTCCGCACCTCAACCAAATTTCGAGCAGTCCCGGTTCGCCTAGGCTTCCTTGGACACTGCTCTCTCAACCGAAAATAATGGGATGCGACTGAAGCTCAAATCGCCCTCGAAATCGGGGAAATGCCAGCGTTTTCCCGCCTTTTTTCGGCTCTCAAGAAAATTCGGGGGGATTTCGCTGTTGGTTACGACTAACTCTACGTATAGCTTTCGTAAGAAGGAAAATTCGACCGATTCGAGAAATCACAGAACCATGCAGCCAGCGCCACATTCCGAGTCAATCGACTGGGACAGAGCCGTCGCCGATCACGCGCCGTGGCTCAAGAAGGTCCTGCGTTGCCGCGTCTCGGATTCTCATTCGATCGATGACATGATTCAGGAAATTGCCCTGATCGTGGCAAAGCAATGCACCGATCCAACGGCGGTCCCCCAGGATCCACAAAAAGTGGCTCCGTTTTTGTACCGTATCGCCGTTCGGCAAGCCGCCAATTTTTATCGCAAAGCCAACCGATCCACCGAAGCGAAAGCCGTTGCTGACCTTCAACCCGGCGCCCGGGAACCCGAGCCGCTAGAGTGGATGTTGAAAATAGAAAGAAACCAACAGCTTGCCGACGCTATCCAAAAATTGGATGACGAAAGCCGCGAAATCCTGATGCTCAAATACACCGAAAACTGGACCTATCAACAGCTTGCCGATCGACTTGGGATTACACCCAAGGCGGTGGAGCGACGGCTGTCTCGAGCCCGAACCAGTATGAGAAAAAATCTCCAAGCCTCGATTCTGGAACAGGAGAACTGTCATGCCCGCACCTAATTTCCATTCCGATGAAACGCTCGTCCAACGCTTGATCGACGGTGAATTGGATCCCGCGACCGTGCGTTCGCTGCTTCAACATGCCGAAGACAATCCGGCCGACTGGAAACAGATCGCGATGGCGTTCGTGGAAGACCAGCAGTTTCGTCAATCGTTTGTCGATTTTGATCTGGCGCAAGAATCCCCTGAAACAAGCGAGTGTGCTGCGGCGACAATCACGCCCGGCCATAGCGCGGCGTCAGCATCGTCTCCATGGTTGCTGCACGCTCTTTCGATCGCAGCCGTCATCGCAGTCGCGGTGACGATTGGCTTTATTCTGACAGAGAAAACACCCATCGCGAGTCCACCTGAAACCGTTCATCGTGCGAACGCGGAAACCGATCCCATCGGGGCCGGAACACCGTCGATCGCCGCGACAGATCCGGTTAGCCATCCAGAACTCACCCTCGCCCAGCTCAAACCCGAATACCAAATGGAACTCCCCAGCGGCAGCGGGGGAGGTGTTGTGGACCTCTACCGATTCAATGACCTCCAGCGTCTGCTGGCGGGAAAGGACAATCCGACGGGCGGTTTTTCGATCGAACAAGTTCTACCCAATTCTGCTTTTTCACAGCAAGATCGCGACCGATTGCTTCGGTCCGGCTACTCGGTTGAAGAACAAACACGCTTCGTCTCGGGTCGTCTTGAAGACGGCCGACCGTTTGTGGTACCGCTGCGTAGTATTCGATTGAATGCCTCGCACTAAGAGTAAGAGATAAACCCTAAATTCAAAAGCAATTTTGCTTTGGAGATATTAAATATGAAAACGCTGTTTAAATTTTCGCTGGTTGGAATTTTCTTGATCGCGATCGCGGCACCCGCGATGGCCCAAGACATCATTCTGCTGAACAAGGATGGAGAAAAAGTTGGCGTCGCTAAAGATGCTCCGGAGGAAGCCAAACCAGCGACGGTTGTTCCTGCTGAAACGTCGGAAACGAAACCCGCGGGTGCGACATTGGAAAATGGCGTGATCACGATCACCCATGCCGATGGCACGACAGAGGAAATCATATTGGCCAATGCCAGCAGCGTCACGATCTCCAGTTCGTCTCAGACGACCGTGGACGAAAACGGCGAAAGCAAGATTGTATCCAATCGCAAAGCCATCGTGACCGGCCCTGATGGAGTCCGCCGAGAAATTACACTCGATGGCGATGGTGGGGCTCAGAAGCGAGCCGTTAAGAAATCATGGATGATCGGATTGAACTGCACACCGGTTTCGGGAGTGCTCCGCTCTCAACTTAAACTCGAAGAGGGCTGTGGGTTGGTCGTTAGCAACGTTCTTCGTGGCGGCCCGGCAGAAAAAGCTGGCATCCAAGTCAACGATGTGCTCATGTATATGGATACGGAAGCTCTAGGAACCAATCGGCAGCTCACAGAAAATGTCGATGAAGCGGGAGCCAACGATCAGTCCGTTAGCTTGCTGTTGCTTCGCGGCGGGGAAGAAGTTTCGGTGAGTGTTGAGCCGGCTGAGCGGGAAGGCGTTCGGCAGATTCTGGGGGGAGGCGGTTTTGGTGCGGGAGCTTTTCCAGGCTTTCCCGCCGACGGTTTCCCAGGGTTCGATATGAAGATGATGCAGATGGGGACCGGCTTGATTTTGGATGTGGACGAAAATGGACACATCGTTCCGAAGTTCGGTGGAGAAGGATTCGGCGAAGGCGCAGGCCGGATCAAGGAGATGAAAGATAGAATCGAAGAGCTTTCCAAAAAGCTGCGGGAGCAGCGGCAATAGTTGCTAGATCGCGAGAGGCATCGCCAAACCAGAATGAGCATGTGCTTCACAGCCGACTCCTTCACTCGGAGTCGGCTGTTTTTTTATGTTCTCAATCGCCGGCGTTGAGCTTCTTGCGAATCTCTGCCAGACGCTGGGCGATTTTGGCTTCGAATCCACGTTCCACCGGTGTGTAGTACTCGCGATCCACTCCTAAATAATCTTGGGCGGAAATCCCATCGGGCTCGTTGTGGGAATATTGATAGTCCTTTCCATGCCCGAGCTTTTCAGCGCCGCCGTAGTGGCCGTCTCGCAAATGACGCGGCACGGGCAACACCCGATTTTCGCGAATGTCTTTTCGAGCCAGACCGATGGCGACCGTCGCGGAATTTGATTTGGGAGCGCAAGCCAAATAGATCACGGTTTGAGAAAGCGCGAACTGGGCTTCAGGAAGGCCAACCTGTTCACAGGCTTGGGAGCAGGCAACCGTCAGCGGCAGCGCTTGGGGGTCGGCGTTGCCCACGTCCTCGCTGGCGAGGATCACCAATCGACGACAGATAAAGCGAATGTCCTCGCCGCCTTCGATCATGCGGGCCAACCAATACAAACCCGCATCGGGATCACTGCCGCGGATGCTTTTAATTAGCGCACTGGCGCAGTCGTAGTGTTCGTCACCGGTGGGGTCATACTGCATCGCGCGCGTGCCGACCGCTTCGACCATCGCTGGTTTGTCGATTTCTGTGGGCACCACGGCGGGGCCAGCCGTAATCGCCGCCGTTTCAAGGATCGATAAAGCCTTGCGGGCATCGCCGTCGCAAATTTGGCACAAGTATTCGAGTGCTTCCTCGGAGAGGGTTAGTTTGCTGCGACCGTAACCGCGAACGCGATCGGCGAGGGCGCGGTTGATCAGGTCGGCGATGTCTTGGGGCGACAACGGTTCAAACTGGAAAACTTGACTGCGACTGACCAGCGCTCCATTGATGGAAAAGAACGGATTGGCGGTCGTCGCGCCGATCAACGTCACGATCCCGTCTTCCACGTCCGCCAGCATGGCGTCCTGTTGGGATTTGTTAAAGCGATGGATTTCATCAATGAACAGTAGCGTACCGCCCTGCCCTGTCGCCAGATCGTCACGGGCTTGTGCGAGGACAGCGCGAAGGTCTTTGACTCCGTGTAGGACCGCGTTCAGTTGTGCGAACCGCCGCTGAGTGTCTTTGGCAAGGATGCGGGCCAGGGTCGTTTTTCCAGTGCCGGGCGGGCCAAAGAAAATCACCGAACCCAAACGATCCGCATCGACCAGTTTGCGCAGCAGTTTGCCGGGACCTAAAAAGTGCTGCTGGCCCGAAAACTCATCAAGGGTTTCAGGACGCATCCGGGCAGCCAAAGGGCGGGCCGCGGCGATGTTGGCTTTTTCGGATTTCTCGAACAGGGACATGACAACATGATATGCCGTGTGGACACTTTTGTGTTGAAGGAAGAGGACGAAAGTAGAAAGAGGACGAAAGTGATTTCCATCCGACAATGATTTACTTTCCTTCGGATCCGTAGCAGAGGGTTCACTCTGCTAAATGCCAGAACACGGATTTTGGTAGAGGTGTCCACCAGCCGACTTTGACGCCGGACTCTTGGAGCGCTTCGCCGACCCAACAGTTGCAGGTCCGAAAGATGTGATAGTTGCCGTTGGCTTCGTAAAAAGAATCGTGTTGGCCAAAGGAAACGTCCAATTGGACGATCTGGCCGGCGGTGTCTTTTTCGAAATGGTCCTGAATAAAAGCCACCAGTTTTTGGTACTGTTCGTTAGAAATCCGAACGGACTTGAGGTTGTCGCCGGTGGCGGGCGGGTGCAACATTTCAACGTGCATCACGGTGTCTGTTGGCCAGAACATGGCCCATCCGACGGTCGACAGTTTGAGGGATTCCCACGTCGGCGTTTCGGTATAGAACTTTTTTTCGCCCCACCCAATCGCCAGATAGGATTCAGTGGTCGGCGGGGTGGGAAAGCTGTCGGGATCGATCAGGTCCCACCACGAGTGAATGTCATTTTCGATGGGCAGGATCAGATCCGAATGAACTTGGCCTGAAAATACAAAAATTTCGACACCCTCTTCAGAGGGCAAAAAGTCACGGTTGACCGGATAGAGACCTGCCAGCGCAACGACTAGATAAAGCCCAATGGCTACCGCTACGATCAGAACAATTCGTTTGATTAGACCTAGTACACGAGAACGCATGAGGGGCCTTCCGTGATCACACATTGAAGGGGGAATATTAAGTCGCAGTTTCTGTGAGTTCAATCACGACAGTTGGAATGATGTAGTGTCGAGCAAGTCATGTTGTGCTGTAAAATCTTACGGTGATCGGCGAAACGGTATTGGGTTTCGCAGATGACGCAAAAATTGCTTGAAAAGGCCTTTAAGGAACTCGTTATCGAACTAGAATTTACTACCTAACACTTTTCTGCAACGAACAATCAAGATATGCCGAATACTACTAGAAATAAGGTTTCTCGCTGCGTGATGGCTCGAATTTCTCGCAATGGGGAAAAATACCAAAAGAACTTCACCCTGAACGATTATCGTACCTGGAAAGCGGCTGAAACAGCTGCCGATCGCTGGGTTCGTAAAATGAAGAAGGAATTGCCTCCTCAGACCCCTGCCAAGGGCCGGATGACGAAGAGAAATTCTTCGGGTGTTGTTGGAGTGCGGGCCTTTGTCGATAAATCAAAAGGCAACCACTATTGCCGTTGGTACGCCCGCTGGCCGGGTTGCCCCAACGCCGGTGGCGTCAGTTTTTCGGCAGACCGGTTGGGTGATGATGACGCTTTCATCAGTGCCTACCTCGCTCGCGTTCACGAAACAGTGGATCGCGATTGGGTCGCCAAGAAACTTAAATCGTTCCGCAAAACGAAGAAGTACTCTGAAGTGCTCGGCCTGAAACAGATCGATTTCGTATAGACGAAGTCTTGCCCTTTCGCTGGCAGAGCCTCTGACAACAGAACACTACTTAGCAGCCGGAACTTTTTCCGGCTGCTTTTTCTTTGCCTTCTCTTTGATCTTCTTCACCTTTTTGGGTGCCGGAAAAACGTTGCATCGATCCGCGTAGCTTTGCCAAAGCTGTTTCAGTTCTGGATCATCCGCACATCGTGCGGTTTCATCAGGCTGGCCCCCTGCCCAATGGAAGCTGGTTTATTGTGATGGATTACGTGTCTGGCCAAAGTCTTGATCAATTGAGCTCGCGGGACGTGGCCCCAGAAAACCTGATGGATTGGATCCGCCAGACAGCATCGGCACTGGCCTATCTTCATCGCAGTGGAATCATCCACGGGGATTTAAAGCCCTCGAATTTATTGATTGAAGACC
>CAZDZX010000171.1:0-3091 GCA_964510005.1 uncultured Pirellulaceae bacterium | reverse complement strand
CCGGCGCTGACAAAAAATGGCGAGGCGGGACCACCGGTTTTCGGGCGCCGGAAAGAGAAACATCAATGGCGGCCGATGTGTTCTCGATGGGGCGAGTGATCCAATTCGTCTTGCAAAAATGCTGCGGCAAATCCACAAGGCCGCTGGAGGAGCTCGCTCGTCGGGCAGCCGTTGTGGATCCGCAGGAGAGAATTGGAATCGAAGAATTGCTAGAGCAATTGGGTTAGCAAGCAGGACCGAGCACGCGATTGGAGATGCCAGCCGGACTCTTCACTACCTTCGGGCGATGACCGTCGTGAACTCGAAACTTGAATCGTCGAATAGTTGCCCGAAGTAGAGGCCATTGGAGGAGTCAAAGGGCACCGTGATTTGAATCGAGACCTCTTGAACGGTCGGGTTAATCACTGCAGGAGTGACAACGATCTGTCGGCTTCTGACCCCGAAGAGATCCAAGATCCGCTCCATTTCAGCCTGTACATTGGTGTTCGTTGTCTCTGCGACAAGAGCTTGTCGAGAGCCCGCAATCACACTGGTTTTGGCCGAATCGGAAATGGTTACGGCTCGTGAAATCTCCATCAAGCTGAAAACGATCAGCAATACCAACGGGAGAACAATGGCGAATTCAACAGCAGTCGTAGCTGCCCGGCGAATTTGCAGGCAACGACGACGGCGGTAACTTGCGCCACCATGAGAAGTTGGACGGTCGGATTTGTAGATAGTTTTCACAGAATTCTCCATTGAATTATTCCACTAGTTGGACACGGAATCGGCCCAGTAGGCTGGCAAATGCGTCTCCCAGTTCGTCTTGGCTCAATGCACTAAAGTTCGATCCGCCAGTGGCATCGGCAATGCTGCTCATGACCCCAAAGTCTCCGCCCAAAGAAATCGTATGTATCGTAATACCATCTAGGGCAGCGGCGTCGGCGGCGACGATTGGCTCTGGACGATTGTCGATGACCTGTTGTCCATCGGACAGCATGATGATGTGTTGGCTTGAATTACCGGCGTTTGCAAGGGCGGTACGACTGACTTGGATTCCGTCAAAGAGACTGGTTCCCAGTCCCAGGGCCGGAAAATCGGTGACGTAAGAGTCCAATGTTCCCACGAGGTCACCGATTTCTTCAGCGATGACCACGGTGAGCTCGTTCTCAAAGCGTGCCAGTTCCAAATCAAGATCACTGTCAAGTAAGTCTGGATCAAACTTCCCCCCTCCAAAGGTGACCAAGCCTACACGAGCCGATGGGTTGGTGTTTTGCATCGCTTCCAAAAATAGGGCGACGGTTTCCCGGAGTTCGAACCAGCGACTTCCTGGAAGTGGCGGCTCGTGAATCGTGGTACCGTTGGGTGGGAAATCGTCGCTAGCGGATACACGAGTCATCGATCGAGAGGCATCCAAACACAGAATAATATCGACTTGGCGCGTGCTAACGGTTGCGTCGGCCGTAATGCTGACTCTGTCCGGAGCGCCCAGAATGTTGGAGAAAAACACATTGACTTGTCGTTGTTCCAAAGAATCTGGAGTGTCGACAAACACAGATGTGATTGGATCCGATTCCGAATTGGTTTCGCTAAAAACGGCTTCGGTCGTATCGGTAGCTGCCGTGTAGTTGCCAAAACGGACTCTGTTAGATTCGAAGTTCGCATTCGGTCGGTCGATATTCAAGTTGTAGAGTCTTGTCCCTAAGTCCCGAGCTCGATCGATCCGGCCTTCGAATTCCGAGTCACTGATGATTTTAACCAGCGACGCGCGAGCCGAAAGGTCGGCGGTGTTCTGAACGTTAATCTGGTTGTACAGCAACCAATTGGAATTGATGGTCAATGCGACGATCACCAACAGTGTTGCCAAAACAATGGCAAGTAACGGCATGACCGCGCCATTGCGTTTCAAGCGGCTTTTGTTCATTGGTATTATTTTGTTCATTGGTATTACTCAGGACGAAAAGAGAAATAAGTTGACTGGACGGGGAGCTGTTGAAAAATCGAACTTAGCGGCGAGTTGCTTCCGTAGTCGATAGTGATGGTAGATTCGACGATCTCCGAATCCGTGCGTACCAAGGTCGCTTCGCATCCTTGGATGCCAAGAGAAAGTGCCAACGCTTCGACATCGGTCTCGATGGTTGCGAAAGAGGTGTTCGATTCCAGCACTTGTTGTGCGGCAGTCGAAGCGAAAAGCTGGGCCTGCTGCTTGAGGGATAGAACCCGAGCCAATTCAAAGCTCCCCAGCCAGATCAAGATCAGAATGGGAAAGCAGACGGCGGCCTCAACGGCAGCCACGGCTTTACGGTTTCTGACCACCGATTTTCGGTTTTTTAATTTTGCTCTCATGGGTCCAATTCTCGGTTACGAATCGATTTCCTTTCAGAAACCTAGGTCACAAGAACCCGCTTTTTGGTTCAATAAATCAAATTCCTACAGTTTTTTTAGGGCTTAATAAATGCCGTAAATTACGGCCCGAGAGAGGGGGCGGAGGCCATGACCCCCAGATTTGTGAGCTATGTTTCAAACAGGGTCTCGTTTTCCGGTTTGGGCGTGGCGGACTTAATTCGTACACCCCTGATTTTCGTTACAACGAGTTAAAACGAATTGGCCGAAAACTCAGACTGTTTCGGTGCCGCTCTGCTTGGCGCTAACTAAACAACGAACCGAAACGAAAATTTCGATCGCCTTTTTTGAAAGCGGCGCAGATTGTCCTTTGTGGAATCGTCCTGAATTGACGCCGCAAGCGAATTGGCGAATCGAAAGCCTTTTGCAGATGGCAAAGCCTTGCGGCCCAAAGTGTCCGGACCCAGTGGACTGGACGCTCCGCGGCCAGAACACTCCCCCAGAGCAATCCGACGGCTCCATTCACCTCACAATCGATCACGACTCTCTGCCGTTGCAAATATAGGTAAAAATAGACGCGACCTAAAATGTAGCTAACTAGCCATCCGTGTTTTTCGGATCGGTCAATGTGACGGATTGCTCGGGCTCTGTGAGTGAATGCACATCATGAATCTTGCCATCGGCGCTCTCGACCACAAAGACCGCTCCTACCTTTGTCGAAATTCGGAGGGTTTTGCCGGGTTTCAGGCGTTTGATCCTCGTCTTCTTT
>CAZDZX010000170.1:3125-9169 GCA_964510005.1 uncultured Pirellulaceae bacterium | reverse complement strand
GGGCTAAAAACTAGACGAGCCCCAACGATCCGCTGCTTCGTCGCTCAAAAAAACAGCAACGTCTAAATCTCGTTTGAGCAGTATTGGCCTGAAGGCGATACTACAAACTAGACCATTCCCTACGGCGCTGCCGGTGTCGCTTCGCTGGCTGCCTCCGGCGTGGCCTCCTCTTGCTTGGCTTCGGCAGGTTCGGGGAACAGACGATTGATCACGGATTCAGGAACAATATGAATCCACTTTGAATAGCTACGATTCAACGAATCGATGCGAAGCACCAAGGCCTCCTTCTTCGTTTTGATCTCCGCCATCTTCCGCAGCCATGCCTTGTTCTCTTCCGAATCTTCGGCAACATCGACTGGCTTCTCCGGTTCCTCAAAGACAGATTCCACCATCTCCGCCAGCACCAGCACGTGGTAGTTCAGATCAAGGCTGCGACTGTCGGTCTGGTCAGCCAGCGAACCCACCAGCAAGCGCATCTTCATGCCATCACTGGTCACAATTGCCAACTCGCCATTGGCGGATTCGATCTTGAAACCCTCATCGTCGGATCGGCCACGAAATCCAAATGGTGCTAAACCTTTCAATGCCGCAGCGTCCGAAATCTCAGCCGATTTCCTAAACAGTTTGACGATTGATTTTGGCTTGCTTCTAGCTCCCAGCACTCGAATCTGACTCAGTGCGGTGAGAAGGTCGCTGACTTGGCGTTGGGAAAGTTGAGAGATGTCTTCTTTTTCAAATTTACCATCCACCCAGCGAAGCAAATTGCCCTTGGAACCGTTGGGGGAAAACTGAAATTTGACTTGCCAATCCGGTTGCTTATCGGCACTGGCAATTTCTTTGGCATCAATTCGATAACTGTCGATCCCAATCCCGGTCACGCGGATCGGACTGTTGCGTTGGTTGGGCAGATTCATCAAATTGGAATCGACCCAGTCTTCAAACCGAGTACTGAAAATCACTTTGGGAATCTGCATTTCGTAGACCGTCGGTTGTCCCGGAAGTCTGACAAAGTACTTTCCATCACCACCCGTTTCGGAAACGGGTTTGCCAATAATCAAACTGGCGATGTCACCCCGATTGCGATCCCGGAGTTCGACCTTCATCCCCAGACTGGCTCGATTGGGCAAACCGGTCGCTTCGGCAGGATCGACTAGGCCAAACTCAAAATGGCTCTGTTCTTGATCACCCGTGATGGCAAGGATCTTTCGATCCAACATCGATTTCGCGACTTCGCTGATCCGCGCGATGCCCGTCGCAGTGAAGTCCTCATACTGCGGCAGGATCCAACTGTCGCCTTTGCGGCGCAATTTTATCTGTTCGATTCGGTCGGATTCGCCCAAGCGGGTAATTTCAATCGAGCGGACGTCCGCCGTTTTGTAGGACTCAAACAGGTTCTGGTTCACCTGCGCATCGACCTCTGTTTCCAGCGATTTAGGATAGAAGTACATCGCCACCCCCACGGCCACTGCCGCGATGATGCCCATGATCAATGTTGTGCTACTTTTTCCCATGGTGGGTCGCTGTTGAGAGTTAAAACTATTGAGTGAAATTATGAGCGGCGGTCGTCGCCCATGGATTCGAATGATTACTTCAGTCGTCTTGCTTTGGAGATGCCTTCCCGCTCCAGCAATCGCCGTCGGAAAAACACGATCACGCCAAGGATCAAAGGCGGAACCGGAGGAATCACAACGGCACACAGTTTAAACAGCTGCTGAATTTTTTGAATTTCAAGTTCCGCCGTCAGATTGGTCTGACGCTTCTTCTCGTTCAATTCAATGTTCAATTCTTGAGTTCGTGTCTGCCTCCGCGCCTGCTGCTCTCGGGTTTCGGTAAACAACAATGCCTTCTTGCGTTCCAGTCTGGCCGCATCGTATGGCTTGTTGTCTTTCTTTTTCTTTTCCAGTGATTCGATTTCTCTTTTCAGAGGGTTGGTTCTGGATTCGAATTCTTGGTCGATCTTACTGCGTTCGATCTGGAATGATTTTTCGGCCTCGGTGTTGATTTCGTAAACCTTGTCGAGGGCTTTGACGTACTTTTTGTCGATCGTTTCGAGGCTAACATGCGTCACGCGACGGTTGCGAATCCCCAGATACGTTTCTTCACCTGCCATCACGTCCAGCACGTTCTGCACGAAACTCATATTCTGAGTCCCGTACTCAATGCTGTTGCGGATAGGATTGTTCCGCAGATCAACAAAGAAGTCGGACAGGATATCCGCATCGGCCACGTAAATCACGTTGATGTAATCGCGAGTCTGACTGCCAGTGTCAGTCATCTGGCCGCTTTGGGGTCCGGTGATATGCGTCGCCAAAGCAAACGGCTCGTTCGCGGGACCTCGCGCGTTTTCGAGGTTTCGCTCGGATCGCAGCTGGGTAAACCGCAACCATGGGCCAAGGTTGATCCGACCGGCCAAACTGGTTCGGATCAAATCCGAAAACTCTAACTCGGGTTCGGCAATGGGCTTCTGACGAATGTTGCCCGTGAACTGAAAATAGAGCTCTGTGATTCCCTGCATTGCCTCGTGGTCGCCGTAGTTTGTTCCCTGCTGATCCTGACGCTGCCGCAGCGCAAACACTTCCGGATTTCGCTCCAAAGTCGTATCACGTCGGTAGGGATTATCTGATTTGGGACGCCACACCAGAAAGGGCAACTCAATTGACTGGTTACCCACCCGCTGAAGTTGACGGTCGATATCCAATTCCAACAGATCGAACAGATCGTCGATATCGGCCGCTTGCCGATTCCCGCCGCGCGGAAACAGGCGTGGAAAAAACGTGCCGCCCAATCGGCCTCCAAATGCCGGAAAGTTCTCCGGTGACGTGAATGGATCTTCAAAGATCACCGTAGGCTGACCGGCACGGATCGCGGCGAGTAAGTTTTCCATTTCGAGGGGAGTCATTTTTGAAGGCTGCACCACCAACAACACATCGTAGCGACGGGCAGGTTCTTCGCCCTCTTGAACATCGGTGAACAGAGAAATCTCCGCAGACGCATCCACCGATGCGACTTCAAACTGTTTCTCAAGGTCATCCAAAATTCGCATTTTGGGCACTCGCAGAATCCGCTGTCCGTCACTAATGGCGCCGCCTTCGATCCGTGCATCGGTCTGCACCACACCCAGCACTTTTTTGCGATCGGTCGCGACCGTATTGATCGCTCGCATCAATTCGTATTGAACGGGCGTTCCATAAGACATGAAACGATTGATGATTCGCCGCTGCCCGCAGGAAACAGCCACTCCCAAAATGACGTCTTCCTCGCGCGGGGCACCACGCGATTGAGTCGTGACTTTGACCGGGCGGATGCCAAAACGTTTTTCCGCCAAAATCGCCTGTTCACTGAACGGCTCCATGTTCTGATGCAAATTGACTTTGACTTGGTTGCCACCCAAAACGTCAAACTCTCTCAGCAGATTGACCAGATCAAATTTGGTTTTCACATATTCGGCCGGCACGCTGCTGCTAACGTAGGCCTCGATTTCGACGGGCTTGCCATCGGTGTCTTTGGAGATCCGATCCAGAACCTCAATCGTCGAATCGGCAAGCGTACTGATTTTGCGATCCGAGATATCGACACGCAGACGATTCAGCGGACTGTGCTGGACGATCAAAACTCCAGCCACGGCAGTCACCACTAGGAAAGCAGCACGCATAACAAAATGCCAGAACATCGACGTGCCGTCTCGGCCACCCAGCCAATGGCGCCGGCCGATCAGGATCAGGCTCAAGTAAATTCCGATCACAACAATGCCCAAGAAGTAGCAAATCGAAGAGGCGCTCACCAAGCCCCGCCCGAAAGGCTCGAATCGCTGCAGCAGAGACCAATTGAAAAGTCGCTCGATCCACGTGTTGCTACTGGAAAGGATCACGTCAGCATTGGAAAAGAACGCCAGCGGCGCATTGAGTGCCGCCCCAAAAATGAAACCGACCGTGAGATTGTTTGTCAGGAACGAAGCCACCATCCCCAAAGAAATCATGGCGATGCCAACGAACCAATATCCCAGATAGGTCGAAAACAGCAGCAGGTTATCCAAGTTACCGCCGGTCATCGCCAGCAATACTGCATAGTTGGAAAGCTGCGAGAACAGCAGCGAAACCGTGAACACCAGTACGGCGGCAAAGTACTTGCCGATCACGATATCAAAGTCCTTGGCCGGCAGCGTCAGCAGCAGTTCGTCGGTGCCTTGGCGGCGCTCCTCCGCCCAGATGCTCATCGTGATCGCCGGGATGAAGATCAGCATGATGTAGGGCAGGTATTTGTTCAGCTGGTCAAAATTGGCCAAGTTCGTGACGAAAAACTCGTGCGGCCAGAACGCGGCGAAGGAGGTCAACAACACAAACAGGCATAGAAAAACGTATCCCGTTGGATTGCTGAAGTAACCCGAAAAGTTTCGCTTCATGACAGCAAAGGCTGCCTGCCGCCAGATCCCCAAGGGCCACATCAACAGGACCAGCACGACCAGAAATGCCAGGTCGATCACCAGCATGAATGCGAACTCTATCAGTTGCTGAAAAAGATCCATGATTTCGCCGAACGAATTTCGCTCGAAATATCTAAAGTGAAGGGTTTAAAAAAGGCAGTTGCGGCAGCGGTTTTAATCGGTTCGCTTGGGTTCGTCGTCGAATTCGCCGGGGAGTTTCGCACCGGTTACCGGGTCGTGACCTGTCAGTTCAGCAAACACCGCATCAAGGCCTTTTTTTCCCGGATCCATTTTATCAATCGGCCCATCGTAAACGAGGCGACCTTCGTTGATCATCACGACACGGCTGGCCATTGCGGTGACTTCTTGCAGGATGTGCGTTGAAAGCAAAATGGTTTTTTCCTGTCCCAATCGCGTCATCGTCTGCCGCACCCCACGAATCTGATTCGGATCCAAACCCGAAGTCGGTTCATCCAGAATCAAGACTTCTGGTTCGTGGACCAACGCTTGAGCCATCCCGACGCGCTGCCGGTAGCCTTTGGAGAGTTTGCTGATCGGTTTGTAAATAACGCTACCCAAAGCACACAGGTCGACGACTTTTTCGATCTGGTTCCGTTTGGTTTTTTTGTTCATGCCGCGAGCTTCGGCAAAAAAGTCCAACAAGCTGTAGGGCGTCATCTCAGGATAGAGCGGTCCCGTTTCGGGCAGATAGCCGAGGTTTCCAGATCCCTTCAAGCGATTCTCATTCATATCCCAACCGCCGATTCGCGCCGAACCTGCCGATGGCGAGAGATAGCCCGTGAGCATTTTCATGGTGGTGCTTTTGCCGGCACCATTGGGACCCAAGAACGCGACAACTTCGCCCTTGTTGACGGTGAAGGAAACGTCGCGAGTCGCCGCAAAGATCCCGTAAAACTTGGACAGTCCAACGGCTTCGATCATCGGGGTGTCCGCTGAGGAACCGTCGGTTGGGGCTGCGGAATCAGACATCAAATTTAGACATGCGGAAGAGAAAGAATTGGCAAAGCGGTTGGCAGGTGAGCATTTTGATTGGCAAGTCGCCAATTGTCGACAGGGTTTCCGATTTGCTACGGCGAGATCACGTTTTAGGTTCACTACCAAGGCTGTGTTTTTCGAGAAATAGCACACACTCAGAGCCCCAAAAATGTTGCGCTGGCCTTCGTTTCAGAAAAGGTTTTGGCGAAAAGAGGGTGCTTGGATGGGCGCTCTTGCCCGTCACCCGCTCCACATGCTGGGGGCTGAGTGCTCAAGCCACCGATTCGATTCGAAAGGCGCAAAAAAGTAACGGGCGCTTCCAGAAGGAAACGCCCGTTAACTCGCCCACCAAAATATCAAGCTAAAAGTTCTTTTAACTAAATCTCGCCGTTCGAGGTCATCCGTCGAGGTATCGAAAATATAGGTCACGAACTTCTCTCATGTGGCAACATTTCCTGAAAACGGAGTGGCATTTGGTGAACATCCCTAGCAGATGATTCATTTTTGAAACACTTCACCGACGATCTCGCTCATCGCAAGCCCAACAGCATGCCTGTTTCTGACCTAAGTTCTTAACGCCAGTTATATTTTCAGTGCATTCGCAATGCCAGCGCCAGCCGTTTTGGCG
>CAZDZX010000170.1:0-3025 GCA_964510005.1 uncultured Pirellulaceae bacterium | reverse complement strand
CAGCCGTTTTGGCGCTAGCCACGGTTAATATGGGGCATCCGTGGCTAGCGCCAAAACGGCTAATCCCAGAATCAAGCTGACGAACCACTCGTCCAATGTCGAAAATTGCCTGATGCGTTCCGACATCAAAAATGATTCCTTTTCGCAAAAGAAGTTTCGTGGTGCCAGAATGAAGTCAAGTTTGAAAAAATCCGAATTCCTTGTTTTCATTGCCTTGCTCACGATCGCGATAATCACCGTCTGGTCGTTCAGCGCGACTAAAAACAAAGCGTGGCTGAAATCCATCACCACGCCGACCCGCGAACTGGCAACGAGGGCCGCGGGGCAAGTCAACGTTACCGACTTTGCAATCGTCGAAGGCTCTTACGCGGTACGACCTGTTTCGTGGAGTGTCGTCGAAGAGCACATGCTGATTGAATCTCTAACGGATAAGGAAACGGTTGGCCCTCAAGAAAAGATTCGAGTCACGCGAATCTGCAACGCCAACGCCAAACGCCTCGAGTCCTTGCTGCGGGCCGGGAAATTATCCGGAACCTTCGTTCCTGAAACCCATCAAGTCGCATCGACGAATGCGATGTCTTTTCAAACGCCGCACTCCAAACCCGAATGGAAAGAACACGCGGGCACGATTCGATTCAAAAACGTTTACCTCAAAAAGTTTGTTGTCGATGGCCTGATCGGTAGCGTGCTGGCTGCCCTCGCAGGTGTTTTCATTTTTTCCATTACTTGGTTGATCCGCTGGACACGTACGGCGGAACAACAAACCAAATTTTGGAAACGACGGATCGACTATTTACGCCCGGGGTTTGAGCAATGCCAAAATTCGATCCATGAATTCGAGCTCCATTCTCCGACCGACTCCGACAAAACCTTTCTGGCCTCTCTTCCCACGCAGGACCTCGCTCCTCGCAATCCCAGCCAACCACGCTGGTTGTCAAAAAGATTGTTCATCAAATTGGGAAGTTATATCGTGTTCGTCGTTGCCTACTACGGATTCGACTTTTTTATCCGAACGTCCAACTGGATTGGCAGCCATAGCGATTGGGCTCATCCCACCATGCATTATTTCAGCTTGTTCTTGGGGATCCCACTGTTCCTTCACCTAACCGATTGGATCTCTCCAGCGCCCCGACCACAGATGAAACTCCATACCGAATCCCCGAACTTTGGGAATCCATTTGGCGATCACCAAATGAAAATTGTCAAAGAAGCAGGTTTTCAATTCGTGGGAAGTTACTCCAGCAATGATTCGATCTCCACCGCTGCCTATCGATCGCCAGGCAAGAACCTATTGGTCTCCATCACTCAGGATAAATTCTCGATCAAATCCATCCTGAACAATCAGTTACTAGTCGAGACTCAATCAGAGGGAAACGCAGGCGAACTCCCCGGCGAAACCGAAAACTATATCAGCATCGCTGCTCCCCCCGACGACCTTCCCGCGGCGATCGATTTGCATCTGGCACTCCTGCAAAACATGCTCCATAAAGCCCCTTCGTTGTCGCTGGTGAATTGGGAGGAAGACTCACTGCCACAACTGCTGAGTTGGTCGAAAGGTGTACAAAAGAGAAAATCGCCTTTCCAGCGTTTCTTGGCTCGCTGATAGCAAAACGGTTCCAAGGAAGCAGTTCAATAATTGGAGCTTGGGACTGTTCCGGTGGGGCCACGGACCCGTTTGAGCCCGGCCTCGGCAAGCTCGCTGGTCCAACAAGAGTGTCGCGCAAACGGCGGAATCCCCCTCTTTCTGCTACCCGCAGGGACACCCCAGTGGAATTCTCCGTCAAAATCGGCTTTTTCTGTATCGTTTTCGTGGACTGAGGCAATCAAAATTTGACAGTAAATTCTACCTAATTTACTATTTCAGCAGTGGTGCGGCTTTGAGGATGTGGAAAATTGAATTTTCTACATTTGTGTGTTTGCTTTGTAGCGTCTGAGCTCTGGATCATCATGGATTTGCGGGGCAAGTCCGATTCAACCACTGAGACACTGTTCTATTATAACCGAGCCCCATTCAAACGGGGATCAGGAGTTTTCCATGGCTGCTCGCGAAAATCAGGGATACATCATCGGCATCATCATCCTGTCGATTCTGACAGTCGTGCTCTTACTGTTGACGGTGCTTTCGACAATGAAAGCCTACGAGAACCACGACAACTGGACGGCCGCTGATACAGAGACCGCCTACTTCAGAGCCCTCGCGGATACTCAGAAAGTCAAATCGGATGTGATCGCCGCCTACGTGGGCATTGAAGGCGTTTCCGTTGCCGAAGTCCCCACGCTGCTCAACTCGATCGACCGCTTCGTCGGACAGGTCGATGCTGCGAGAGCCGGAGACATCACTTCGATTCGAGACAGCGCCGAAAAAATCAGGGGTATCTACGAAGACGACATGAAGCTCACCAAGTCGATCTCTTCGCAACAAGCGGATTTGGCCGATTTGACTTACAAAGGAACCATCCGCAAGTTCTCCGCAACCGTTCAGGGACTCACCAGAACACTTGTCGACAACGACCAGCTGAAAGCTCAGGCTCTGCAAGATTCGAAAGACCAACTGGAGCGTTTGCAGGCCTCCGTTGAAGAGAAAACTAAATCCGTCGAGGACTTAACGGACCGACTCGCCAAGGAAGAGCAGCGGAACGCCGCTAAAGAAAACGAATACCAGACGCAGCTCGAAAGCGCCCAAGCTGCCAACGAACAACTTGCCGTCGAAGCGCAGGAATCGCTTGAGATCAAAGCCAACGAGATTGCAGGGCTTCAAGGACAACTGTCGGAAATCAACGAGCAGGTTGTCATCCTCAAAGAGAAAGTCAATTACTACGAAGGCGGCGAGCGATTTTATCTGCCCGATGGACAGATCACCCAAGTGGCTCATAACTCAAAGGACGTATACATCAATCGGGGCAGTGCGGACGGTCTCAAAAACGGGATGACATTTACGGTCATCGACAACTCGAATGACCAGTTTGAAAAAGACCAACCTTACAAAGCCAAAATTCAAGTCACCAAGATCACTGGTGCTCACCAA
>CAZDZX010000169.1:0-9194 GCA_964510005.1 uncultured Pirellulaceae bacterium | reverse complement strand
CAATCGAGCTGAATTGGGGTACTGGTTGGGGCAGGACTACTGGGGGCAGGGGGTTTGCACCGAAGCGGTGGTGGCGCTGCTAGATTTTGCGTTTGGTCAAATGGGCCTGCATCGAGTCACTGCGGAGTGTTTGGTCGGCAATCCGAGATCCGTGGCGGTGCTCAATAAGACGGGCTTCTCTAAAGAGGGGTGTTTTCGGCAGCATTTTCGCAAGGAGGCGGATTTGGACTATCAGGACGTTTTGACATTCGGGTTACTAAAAGAAGACTGGAACCGGCGGAATCGTTAAAATTGATAGTGGAGAGGCTTTTGCTGAAACCTGCCTAGTGGTCAAAATAATGCCCCATAAATCGGTTAGATTTTGCCAATATTGAATCCGGCAAAGCGAATTGCTTTTGTTGGGCCTCTTGGGCCTTTAGAATTAAGGTCGCGCCCTCAAGCACAATGGAACGAAAATATGACTGAAACAGCCCAGAATGAAGGAACCAAGGTTACTTTCCTTGACCAAACGGGAGCCAAGAGCGTCGAAGCGGTTGTCTCTGACAGCGTCACGGTGCGAAAGATCCTCCCTAATATTATTACGAAAATGAATTTGCCAGTGATTGGGCCCGACGGACAGCCGATGAGCTACAGCTTGGATCACAAGGAAGGCGGCAAACGACTCCACGAGAATCAAACTCTGATTGAGGCCTCCGTCAACGATGGCGATCATCTGATCGTTTATCCCGAAATTGTCGCGGGTTAAAATGCTATACTAACGATGCGATCTACTAAAATTTCTGGAAGGGACACGAACGAATCGTCCAATGCGAAAATCGCCAAGGCAGAGAAGACTTGAAGCTGACTACCGAAGCATCGAAAAGCTCGATGCCGAAAGCTCGATCTTTTCCTTTACCTCCAGCGGTAATCCGGCCCACCGTTATTGCTTGAAATTCGAAGGTCCGGGGATTTCCCGCTCCCCCGACGGGAAAGTGCATATCGTTCACCAACACGAGATCATTGTCGAATTGGGAGCCGCCTATCCGCGACTGGTGCCCAACCTCTTGTGGCGAACCCCAATTTTTCATCCCAACGTCTCCAACAACGGTGTTATCTGCTTGGGAGGGTACGGAACGCATTGGGTGCCCAGCCTGACGCTGGACGAAATGAGCACCATGTTGTGGGACATGCTTCGTTTTGAGAATTTCGACATCGACAGCCCGTACAATCGTGACGCTGCCATCTGGGCTCGAGATCAACTCATTTACAAATTTCCGTTGGACAATCGAGACATTCGTGACCGGATCAATGACCCGGTGTTTGAGGCCGAGGAGATATCCGAGACAGAGCCGTCAACAACCGGGCTTCCCAAAAAGAAGAAGCGGACCCTGTTAGGGTTCCTTGAGCGGGTGCGGAGCCGGGGAAGTGCTGGGGATTCGCCAGCGACGGAAAATGAATCAGCCCATGTTGTAGCCGAAGTCAATGAACCGGCCGAGGCTGCTGGTGAAATCGAAATTATCGAAACGGGAATCTCTTTTGTTGAACCCGAATTGGAAAATTCCCAATCTCAGCCTCAATCGAGCGAAGATACTGGCATCATCTTCTTGGACTGATTGGTGCCTATGAATTCTAAACCTGAAACTTTCTCGATCGATGACAACGATCGCTACTCTCGGCTGAAGCTGATTGGGTGGTGGGAGCAAGAGAAAATTGCCGCTGCCAAAGTGCTGGTTGTCGGCGCCGGAGCGCTGGGCAACGAAGTCCTGAAGAATCTTTGCCTGCTGGGATTTGGTCACATTCACATCATCGATTTTGATGAAGTTCAAGAATCGAATCTGACCCGTAGCGTGCTGTTTCGCAGCGAACATGCGGGCATGTCCAAAGCAAACGTCATCGCGAAAACGGCTGGTGAACTGAACCCGGACTGTCATATCACACCCCTGCACGGCAACGTGATGACCGAGATTGGGCTGGGTTTGGTCCGCGAGATGGACGTAGTGATTGGTTGCCTTGACAACCGGGAAGCGAGATTGTGGGTCAATCGGATGTGCTGGAAAGTCGGTACACCTTGGATCGATGGCGGCATTCAAGAGATCAACGGAGTGACCAAGGTGTTCGTTCCCGGCGATGGGCCCTGCTACGAATGCACGATGACCGAAAACGACTATCGGCTGATTTCGTTGCGCTACAGTTGTCCCTTGCTGCGACAGGAAGACATTCAACAGGGCAAAGTGCCAACGTCGCCAACGATTGCGTCGATCATCGGCGGGATGCAGGTTCAGGAAGCTTTGAAGCTGATCCACGATCTGCCTTCAGATCATGGTTCGGCGATGGTGTTTAACGGCGCGGCGAATAATTTTTACAAAACAAAGTTTGTGCCCCGCGAAGATTGTCTGTCCCACGAATTTTATACGTCGATTAAAACGGCTCCGTTAACCCACGAGAGTTCGTTGGCGGACGTCGGCAACTGGTTAAGAGAAACCGAAGGGGCCTCTGGAGAGGCGCGTTTGATTCTCGATCGTGACTTTCTGGTGACGCTGGATTGTCGAACCTGCGACGTCCAAAAAGAGATCAATCTGCCGCTGTGTCTGGTGGGTAGCTCGGACGGTGTTTGTGAAAGCTGTTCCCAGCCGCTGCAACCGAAAACGGTTTTTCAGATCCAAGAGACCATCGATTTAGGCACTAAAACGTTGAAAACGATTGGGATCCCGGCTCAAGATGTGCTTAAGATTGAGATGGGGCCTGAAGAATCCTCAAGCGTCTTTTTTGTCCAACTGAAATCCTAGGAAACTGAAACCAACACTTCATGAGTTCGGAAATACAATTCGGTGATCTTGAGCAGAGCGAGCCACAGCAGGCCGTTCGACCGGATCGCGATGCGCACTATTCGGTCTCTGCGGTGGGGCAGTTGCATGCCGATCAGTTGCCTATTTTTGTAGATCTGGACGTGATGCGGGATATGGAGGCCCACGCTCAAACCAATACCAATGTGGAACTTGGTGGCGTCATGTTGGGGAAGCAATGCGTCGACCACGAAGGTCGGCCGTTTGTGCTGGTGACCGATTCGCTGCGTGCCGAGCACTACGAAGCGACGCGGGGAAGTTTTAAATTTACTCACGAGACGTGGCAGCAGATTTCCAGACAGCGAGCCCGATTTCATCCAGAATTGGAGATGGTGGGTTGGTACCACACGCATCCGGGCTGGACGGTGTTTCTGTCTCCGATGGACTTGTTTATCTGTAACAACTTTTTCAATCGGCCCTTGGATGTGGCTCTGGTGATTGATCCCCGCAACGACGATCGCGGCTGGTTTCAGTGGAACGAGGAGCAAGAAACGGAGCAGACCGGCGGTTTTTATCTGGTGTGCAATCGTTACCGTGATCAAGAACTTCAGTATTTTTCTTCTCTATATAATCAAAGTCCGACCATGAATGATCCAAGATATTCAGGTGTCGTTTCCAGTCATCCTACGACAACAACGGTGGTGCCCATGGACAATCGAAAACCTTGGTTCGACCTGGTCATGGTGGGGATGCTGTTGGTGCAGACCCTGTTTTTGGGAATGATCTTTCTCAAGGCGACCGACACGGGCGCCCCCGTCGCGCCAGCTCAAGTCGAAGAATCCCAACCGGCCATCGCGCTGCGTGCCGAAAACCAATCGTTGCGACTGGCTCTCGATGCGGTCGCCCGTTCAGGTGAAGAAAATAAACTGGCGCAAGAATTTGTGGAAGTGGATGCCGAACGCAAACGAGCCATTGCGTCTCTGGAAGGACAGATCGCGCTTTCCGAAGATTTGAACCAAGCGAAGCAGAACCTGACGGCTCAGACTCAGCAGGACCGTCAGCGGATTGCCAGCCTCTCGGGTGATTTGGATTCACTGCGAGAAAGGTACTCACGTTTGGCGGAGGAATTGGAAGCCGCCGAATCGGCCACGAGTGGAGTTGCGGCGGATGGCGAAGGTGAAGGGGAGGCTCTCAGTGCGAGCGATGCATCCATACCGAGCTACAACATCTACTGGATGTTGGGTGGCGTCTTGCTGGGTGTGCTGACCGGTGGAGCCGGCATGATGATGCGGCAAAAGACCTTGCCAGACGATGAACCTCAGCGGGAGGAAGAGCAATGACAGGCGTGATGAGTGTTGTGGTGGTCGCCACGTTTTTCGTGATTATGTCTCTGGTACTGCTACAGATCGTTTCCGGAGCCGGTTCTCCTCCAGGAGGCCGTTCGTTTCGTGGGATGGACTTGGTCCTCAAGCCGATTTGCGAACGTTTCGGTGCCAAGAAAGAACACCCGGGTCGTCGATCGACCGATCGCTTGCGCCGTCCTACGCTGTTGTTCGATTACGGTCGCACTTTTGTTCGGTTGCGGCATTTGGGTTCGAAGCGAGTGATGCAATCGCAGAAAACCGAAGTCGCCATGAAATTTGACCATGAATCTCGTGTGCCGATCTGGATCGAGTCTCGGACTTTATCACAGAAAAAACACGAGTCTCTGCAGCCAATGCCGGTTGATGATGAGGCCTTTAGCCGGAACTGGGCTGTCTTCTCCGACAACGCCGCCGTGGGAAAACAACTGTTAACCCCTGCTGTTCGCTGGAAATTGATGGACCTTTCTGGAGTCACCGGGATGTCATCGCTGCAGGTTGTTATTGGCAATCAGCAATTGCGTGTCATTGGTGACCGGTGGATCCAAAGCACCCAACGGTTAATGGATTTGACGCAGGGGTCGTTGGAGATTTTCGACCAGTTGATGTTGCTGGAGGCCGAGGGATTGGAGTTCGTCAACGCCGAATCCGCGACCATCATCGGAGAAGTCCGCTGTCCGATTTGCAGTGACGATGTGATGCAGGATATGGTTCTCTGTCGTCGTTGCAAGACACCGCATTGCAGCGAGTGCTGGGAGTACAACGGAAAGTGTGCCACGTTTGCCTGTATGGAAAACCGCTGCGTTCACGTGAATGCCGAACGCGTTGATGCGTGAAACCAGCGATGAGCTCGCAGCACTGAACCCGCATATCTGATGCGTAGCGGATTGGGTTTTTCGGTTGAGTGAAACTCTGACGATTCGTTTGTCTGGCAAGAGCTTGTCGATTTTCCGCGAGCCCTTCAAACCGTGTCCGCCAGCACCCGATGACTCTCGAAGAGCCCGATCGGATCCATGGTGTTCATGTGGAATTCCTCGCCATCATCTTTATTATTGCCGCTGTCGTTTGGACAGCCGCATTGCTGCGCGGTCTGAGCTTTGCCGGTATTGGCAAAGTCAACATCATTCCGCTGTTGACGATGTGTGTGGTGGTCCTCGGCGCTGTCGCTGGGCCGGACCTGTTTAGCGTTGACATCGGCCCGCTCAAGATTTCTTTGGACCGCTTAGTTCTTTTCGCGGTGCTGGCACTGTGTGGTTGGCTGTACGTTACCAATCGCGAAGACCTGCGACCTCTGAATCGACTGGACGTGGCGGTGTTTGCCGTGATTCTGTTGCTGATTGCGAGTACGGCAGCCCACGATTTCGCGTTCAAAAAACACATGCCGGTGGCTCGGCTGTTGTTTTTCTACCTGTTGCCGTTTGCCGTTTACATGGTGGCCAGAACAGCCAAGACAACGGAGATGAATCTCAAGTTGTGCCAGTTTGCTTTCGTGCTGCTGGCGGTTTACCTCGCGGTCACGGCGATTTGTGAAGTCAAAGGTTTGCACGGCTTTGTTTTCCCACGCTATATCATTGAATCGGAGACCACCGAGTTTCTGGGTCGCGGTCGCGGTCCGTTTCTGAATCCGGTTTCCAACGGCATGTTCCTGCTGATCGGCCTCTGCTGCCTGTGGTTTTGGTGGTCTGCAGCGAAACGAACACGCTACAAAGTCGTGATCATGGTTCTGTCCGTTTTGATCTGCGGTGGAATCTATGCAACGTTGACGCGAAGTGTGTGGATGTCGCTGATTGCGGCAGCCTTTCTGTTGATTTTCCTGCCGGCTCGACAGCACCAAAAAGGCGCCATGATTGTGGTGGGAGCCGTCTTGATGATCGCGTTGGCGCCGAAGCTACTCCCGAAGCTCACCTCTTTCAAACGTGACAAAAACGTTTCGGTCGCCCACATGCAGGAATCGGCCCAGTTGCGGCCTCTGTTTTTCACCGTTGCTTGGCGGATGTTTCAAGACCGGCCACTGCTGGGTTGCGGGTTCGGGCAGTACTCGCGCGAAAAGAATCCTTACCTGCAGGATGCTTACACGGGAAAGCCGCTGGAAAAAACAGCCGTCTACACCCAGCACAATGTGTTTCTGGCCTATCTGACGGAAACGGGTTTGTTGGGAATGGGGGGCCTGATCGCGATGATGGCTTTGATGACGCGAGTGGCGTGGCGCGTGTGGGACCGACCGGAAGGCTCATTGATCTCGAGACAGTTCGGAATGTTATTGGGGGCTATGCTGTTGGCGTATGCTGGCAATGGGATGTTCCATGATGTGTCACTGATTCCGATGGGCAATATGCTGCTGTTCTTCCTCGCCGGAGTCGCCAACAACATCTTCAGCCATCAAAGAGGTCACTTGCGAATCACACCTAAACGCCAGCGGCGGGAAACTACCACAGTTCCCAGCTCCCCGTTTGAAGCACATACAGTCCCAGCAGCAAGTTCGTGATCATGTGAGCGACAACGCAACTCCAGATGGATTTGGTTTTGACCATCAGCCAAGTGACGGCTCCGAACCAGACAATGGCGGCGATGATTTCCGGATGGGTGATCGCGCCGTAAACGCAAGGTGCCAACAAGGCCTTACTGCCCAATTCCGAGATTCGAACCGGATTCCAATCAACGTCGTGAATCCAGCGGACCAACCAGCCTCGCAAGAAAATTTCTTCGGCAAGAGGAACCAAGACAGCCAGAATCGCAAATCGCATGATCAGAAAGACGACCTGTTGGCTGCTGGAGTAGCCTTCGAATGGATTGACCGCGGGGCGGCTGAGAGGTTCCAGTCCGACCAGCGACAACAGGTTTTGTTCGATGTCTAACCCTGCGATGGCCACCCATGCGATACAACCTAGAACTCCGACCGGCAGTGCCAACCAAGAGACTTTAAATCGAAAATGCGACAAGTACGTTGGACGAAAGTAAAGGAGCAGCCCGATCCCCCAAAACAATTGAAAGCCCATCGTGGCGATCAGTTTTTCGTAAGCGGGCTGGGCATCGGGTTCGGTTTCGGCGAAAAAACAGCCGACAATGATTGGGAGCACCATGTGAACAATCAGCGGCGCTACAAAGGCAGCAGTTTCCAGCCACGGCGGTAATTGTTTGATCGAGGCTTGGGGCTGGGACTGGGATTGAGTCAGTGACATAAATTGAGATTCTTACAGTGAAGTTGGACTGCAACCGGGGTTTTCCGGGTCCAGACGCGAATTCTCTACGGTTTTCCGTGAGCTGGCGTCAGAACCCAATGTAGTCGATCGGCTGTCATGCTTAAAATACTCATCGGGGCTTCCTTCCAGAAAATCGGGGATTGTGATGGTTCAGGAATTTTGTTTTCGTCATCAACGGCTTTGCTGCGCAGTGATCCTGTGGGTCACTTGCCTGATCTCTGCCTTGGCTCCAGGGCTGGCGTGGGGGCAATTGCGCGCCAAGGAGCCCGAGCATTTGACTGAGGCTCGCAAGAAAATGGTCGAAACGGCCGTGAAACAGGCCGGCGTCACCGACGAGCGGGTGCTCAGTTCGATGTTGATCACTCAGCGACATGAGTTCGTGCCGCGCCGAGTATTCAATCGCGCCTATTTGGATGCTGGGGTGCCGATCGGTTCCGCCCAGACCATTTCGTCGCCCTTCATTGTGGCCTACATGACCCAGACGCTCGATCCGCAGCCCACCGACAAAGTGCTTGAGATTGGCACCGGCAGCGGATATCAGGCCGCGATCCTGAGCCCGCTGGTGAAGGAAGTTTACTCCATCGAGATTGTTGAAGCGTTGGGTAAGCGAGCCAGCCAAGTGCTGAAGAAGCTCAAATACGAAAACGTTTTTACGAAAATCGGTGACGGCTACAAAGGCTGGCCGCAGCATGCACCGTTCGACAAAATCATTGTGACTTGTTCACCGGAAAACGTCCCCCAGCCCTTGATCGATCAACTCAAGGAAGGCGGGTTGCTTGTGGTTCCGATCGGAGAGCGACACCAGCAGACGCTGTACGTGTTTCAGAAAACCGAAGGCAAAATGGTCACCAAGGCCTTGCGGCCAACTTTGTTTGTCCCCATGACGGGCACCGCAGAAGATCAGCGCAAGGTCAAACCCGATCCCTCGAAGCCCGAGATTCTTAACGCCGACTTTGAAGCCGGCATGGACAAGGAGGGGTTCGTAAAATCGTGGTACTATCAGCGAAAGTTGGAGTGGATTGAATCCGCCAAAGCACCTTCGGGCAAACACTATGTGCAGTTCGAAAACGATGTGCCAGGCCAATTCGCTCACCTGATGCAGGGCTTTTCAATTGACGGTCGAAAGGTTTCTGCAGTCGACTTTCAGGCCAACGTTGCTGTGGAAGATGTCAGCCAAGGGTTGTTTCGGGAGGACCTGCCGGTGGCGATGGTCAGCTTTTATGACAAGAACCGTCGGTTACTCAAAGACGTCGTGCTGGGGCCGCTACGAGGAACCCAGCAGTGGCAGGAGTTGGAGATCAGCTCCGCTCGCGTTCCTCTGGCGACGCGAGATGCGATCGTAAGAATCGGGCTTTTCGGTGCCACCGGCAAAGCCAAATTCGACAACGTGTCTCTGTCTGTTTCTAAGAAGCCGAAACAGGAGTAGAGCTGGCGGTTGATTGGGCGAAATTTCCGCTGGCCCAGCGGGCTGGTTTGGCATCAGAAAAAGTTATCGGCGTCTGGATCCGATGCCGCCCATTAGCAACGAGCTAACTATCATCAGTAGCCCGAGAATCGAAACCCCTGCAAAGATGTAGCTCACGACCGTCATAATGCTTCCTCTTTTTGCTTCGGAGCGATAAAAAGGCTCTTGGTATTCGGGCACGAAATCTTCGCTGCCGGCTTCGATGCTGATGGAATAAATTTGAGAAGGCGGCATTTGGCTGATGACTTTCTCGTGATCATCGAGAATCAGCTGGACATCGATGCCGAATTGACTTGTTCGGGTGGAAGATTGCCAATAGAGGACACTTGCGATTCCACCGAAAATCACCGCCACGGTGAGGCCGCCGGCAAACAGCCACCTCTGTAGTGGCGAATAGTTCGCCGGT
>CAZDZX010000168.1:0-9227 GCA_964510005.1 uncultured Pirellulaceae bacterium | reverse complement strand
GTTGTTTTTTCGTGCTGGGCGACTTCCACTCTTTACTTCGCCAGTAAAAACAAGGAACAATTTTTCCATGCATGCCGCTTAGTATTTCTTGCTGGCTCTCTTGTTTTGAATCGATCTCGTCGGTGCACATTTCTCAGCGCAGACGGGAATGCGTGGTGTCCTTGCAAAGAATTAGCGTGAACTCGTCAAGATCTCTTGCATTTCACGATCAAAGAACGCGATCAGAAATAGAGTTGATACGTTTGATGTCGAAGGAAACTTCCGCAAATGAAGACGTTCGGTCAAACGTTCGCCACTTTTGTCAGGGTACCCATTTCGATTCAAGCAGTGGTGACACGGAAAGCAAGACGCTTGCCATTTTGTTGAACTCCTACAACAGGGTTCAGATAGCGAAGCGAAGCAACCGACTGGAGGTGAAGAAGTCCTTCGCTGAACGTGTCGGAAAAACTAGACATGATTTCAACATGATCTAAGCGCCATGTCCGCTCACCATCTAGTCGCGCTTGGCTTGATCACAGACTAGAAGCCGCCTTCAGGTTGGGCTAGGTAAATGGTCGGACCTTTGGCCCTTAGCATCGTCAGCCCAATGGTTCCCTGAGCGAAATTCCGTTTCTTGAGCGAAAAGCACCCTGCGGAATCGCGTCACCTACTTAACGCGGCACGTTACGTACTTGTTACATCTAAATGCTGATAATTCTGGAATAATCTTGCTTGCGTCGAGGAACTTTCCCGGCTTGGCCACCGTCCTAACAGCCGACACGAATCCAATCCAATTTACCAGCGAGGCGAGAGAGATGATGAAACCCCGTTTTTTGACGACAATACTGTTTTCCACAGTTTTGATCGTTGCTGGCAGTGCGATGGGCCAATCCGGCAAACTCCTTACGCAAGATTCCACTTGCGACCTATCTGGAGACTGCGGCGAATTCGGAACCACGCTCAAGTTTGCTGAATCTCCAGCGGCGGCAGCCAAACAGGCGACCGAAGAAGAGAAACTGGTCTTCGTCTTGCATGTCTCCGGCAATTTTGAAACGTCCGAGTACACCTGAAACAACGCCGAAGCGCTCCGTGTGAACGCTCTCGCCGATCCTGATCTGGGAGACTACCTCAACCAGAACTTCGTTTCCGCATTTCAGAAAGTGGGAACCTTCCGCATCGTCGGAAAACAAAAACAAGGTGGCAATGTGGCCTCCTATTTCTGTGCTCAAGATGGCCGCGTGCTGCACGCCGTCGCCGGCCCCGTCAACGCCAAGACGCTTTTGAAAGAAGCCGAGTGGGTGGTGAAGACCGTGGAAACTGCTTTGAAGGAACACAAGGCAAACGGCACCTCGTTTAAGGCACAGTTCCGCAAAGCCCATGCTAAACGACTGCAGAAAGATCATGGACTGATGGTAGATGCCGTTACCGTCGACGCGCCAACGGTCGACAAAAACAGCGCCCTGAGTTACCGCGACCCCAGCGGCAAGGTGTTGGCACCCAAGCTACCCCAACCGCCCATTCAAGGACCCGACGTGAGCTTTGATGAAGAGCAACTTACGGCCTTCAATGCTCAGCAAGACGCGGCGTTTGGAAAAGCTTCCGAGCTGCAAAAAGTTCGCAACACGATTGCCGCCGGCCGCGGTGGCAGCAGCAGTCGCCGCTGTCGTAACTGCTACGTGCTGAACAACCAGGGGCGCGTGCACATGATGATGGCGGCGCACTCCATGAAAAAGATTGAGACCGTCTACGGATCGATCTTTGAAGGAATCCTTGGCGAGCGAGTCAGCACCGAACCGGTCAAAGTCAACACGCCGTTTCCGTGGTATCGCAGCAATAAAAATATCAAAGCCCAAGTACTCGAAGGAAGATCACGATGAAAAACCGCCTCATAGTTTTGGGTCTCCTGTCGCTGTTGCTGTCGCTGCCCACCGTGGCGATGGCCAATGGCTTGCTGATCCCCTCCGAGCCCGACCTGCCGGCGTTGGCGATGTTGAATCATCACGTCAACGTGACGCTTGAAGATCAAATTGCCATCACCAGCGTCGAACAGACTTTTCGTAACCACACCGACCGGGAACTGGAAGCGACCTACGTCTTTCCGATTCCCGAGGGCGCCAACGTCAACGAGTTCTCCTTGTGGGTGGACGGAAAAAAAGTCTCTGGCGAATTGGTTACCGCCGACGACGCAAAATCGATGTACACCAAAATCGTGCGGCAGACCAAAAACCCAGCGCTGCTGGACCACATGGGCTCGGGCATGCTGCGGCTAAAGATCTTTCCGATCAAGCCCAACGCCGACCAAAAAATCTCGCTGCGATTTACTTCGATTGCGACCAAGGAACACGACCTTGTCGAGTACACCTATCCGATCAAATCGGATCGAGCAGCGGCATCGACGATGGAAGAATTCCGCGTGAAGGTCGAACTCAAATCGAAGCAAGCGTTGAGCAATATCTACAGCCCAACCCATGAGATTTCGGTGGTCCAAGACAACGATTCGACGGCGACGATCAGTTTCGAACAAAGCCAAGCCAACCTCGATCGTGACTTTAAGCTGTTTTATACCGAAACGGGAAAAGACATCGGGCTGAACGCACTCGACTACCGCCCCATCTCCAGCGAAGAAGGCTACATGATGTTTCTGGTTTCTCCGCGAGCCGAATTGGCCAGCGACCAGCGAGTGCCACGAGACATCGTGTTTGTCATGGACACGTCTGGATCGATGCGAAACGACGACAAATTGAAGCAGGCCCAGCAGGCTCTGTGTCAATGTTTGGATGGACTGGCCGAAGACGATCGATTTGCCGTCATCTGTTTTGGATCGACGGTCAATCGCTATCGCGACCAATTGGTTTCGGCGTCGGCGGAACATGTTGAAAACGGAAAAAAATGGATCAACGGTCGCAATGCCAGCGGCGGCACCGCCATTCACGCGGCCATGATGTCGGCTCTGAGCATGCGTGGCGAAAGCGACGATCGGATGTACACGGTTGCGTTTTTCACCGATGGCCAGCCGACGATCGGACAAACCAACACCGACGAAATCCTCAAAGACATGCAGCGGAAAAATTCCGCCAGTACACGGATCTTTTCGTTTGGACTGGGCAACGATCTCAACGCCGCTTTCCTTGACCAGATTGCGGAACAAACTCGAGCCATCAGCAGCTATGTTCGCCCGCGTCAGGCCATCAAAGACAAAGTCGCCAGCTTCTTTAAAAAGATCCACCATCCGGTACTGGCCAACTTGAGCCTTGAAACCTCTGACGGCGTGCAACTGGCAGAAGTCTATCCGCCGCAACTGCCGGATCTTTTTCACGGCGATCAACTGGTTGTGTTGGCACGCTACAACGGAGAAGGATCCGAAAAGGTCGTGCTCAACGGTCAAGTCGGACCGCAAAAAATGAAGTTTGAATACGAAGTCGATTTCACCGCCAAGAGCGTGGAGCGACCGTTTGTGGAAGAGCTTTGGGCACGCCGCAAAGTCGGTTACTTGCTGGATCAAATCCGACTGAACGGAGAGAAAAAGGAGTTGGTGGACGAAGTCGTCTTGCTGGCCAAGCGATATGGAATCACGACTCCGTATACCAGCTACCTGATCATGCCGGACGCACCTTTGAGGTTGGCCGCGAAAGGGCAGGGCAGTGGTCGTGGTGGTCGAGGCGGCGGTGGCGGATTCGGCGCTCGACTGAATCGCTTTTCAGCGCCATCGGCACTGGAAGGAAAAAACAACAAGCAACGCAAGCTCACCGAGTTTGCTCAGCAACAAGCCGGCCAACTCGCCCGATCACGAAACAGTTTTCAAGATCGAGCACTGGATCCGTTTGAAAGTGACGAATCCAGTTTAGCACCTGGAACTGACACATCAGGCAGCCATTCAAAACAAGGCTCTAGCGCTCTCGCTGGACAACGCGAGGCTTTGGCCAAGGCAAAACGCGCCAAGAAAACGTGGGACAAAGCCTTGTACAACTATCGCAATGGCAAAGCCGACGACAACCGCGTGATGTCTCAAGGGATTGATTTGTCGACCTGCACCAACAAGCTCAAGTGCGAAACCCAAATCCAAGCGACCGCCATTCGAAATGTTGCCAGTCGCAACTGTATGGAACTGGGCGGGGTTTGGATCGATGAAAAATTCACTTCCCAAACCGAGACGGTGACCATCCGCGCCCAGAGCGATGCGTACTTCCGCATTCTGGAATTGCATCCGCAGATGAAAGACGTTTTCCAGCTTGGAAACCATATCGTCTGGATCGCGCCCAACGGTTCGGCCCTTGTGATCGACACCACCGACGGAGACGAGAAACTTTCGGACGATGACATCAGTCGCCTGTTCGCAAGCAAGTAACAACTTTTAAAAAGACCAAACTTATTGGAGAGAAATATGTCCTATCGGATTAACCGCCTATTGGCGTTACTGATCGCCGTGACGTTTGTCAGTTCGGCCGTCGCCCAAGAAAAAGAAGTTGCAGAAAAGACACCCACCCCCAAAGTGCAAGTCGCAATCCTGCTGGATAATTCCGGCAGCATGAGCGGGCTGATCAATCAAGCTCGCAGCGAACTGTGGAAGATCGTCAACGAGTTTGCCACTGCCAAACAGGATGGTGTGGCCCCCGATTTAGAGGTCGCCCTCTATCACTACGGTTCTCCTCCAGCAAAACAATTGGTTCCGCTAACCGATGATCTGGACAAAGTCTCGGAAGCGATGTTTGGCATTGGGATTGGTGGAGGCAGCGAATACTGCGGGCAGGCCATCGACATCGCCAGTAAAAATCTCAAATGGAGCAAGAACGATCGTGACCTGAAATTGATTTTCATAGCCGGCAACGAACCGTTCTCACAGGGCCCCGTCGACTTCCGCAAGGCCTGCAAAGCGGCTATTGAAAAAGGGATCATTGTGAACACGATCCATTGTGGCAGCAGCCTTCCCCAAGATTGGAAAGAAGGATCACTGCTGGCCGATGGCAGTTCGTTCAACATCGATCACAACAAATCCGTTGCTCACATTCCTGCACCTCAGGACAAGGAGATCATTGAACTGGGGACCCGTTTGAACAAAACGTACGTCGCCTACGGATTGGAGGGGGCAGCCCAAGCCAAGAATCAGATCGCTCAAGACAATAACTCGTCGGGTGCAGGTATCGCCAGTGCCCAAAATCGTGCCGTCACCAAAGCGAATCGCCTCTATCGAAATTCCAGTTGGGATCTGTGTGATGCCTTCCAAGACGAAAAAGTGGATCTCGCGAAAATTGATCCGGCTCAACTTCCAGAAAACATGCGAAAGATGACTCCCGAAGAGCGCAAGTCTTACGTGGAAGGCAAGCAGGCGGAGCGTAAAGAGATTCAGGACAAGATCAACAAGCTGAATTCAGACCGCAACGCCTTCGTAACCAAAAAGCGAAAAGAGCTCGCTGGCGAAGCGGACGCAGAAACATTGGATGTGGCGTTGATCAAAACGATCCATGAGCAAGCGACGAAGAAGAATTTTTCGTTTGAGAACAAGTAGAACTTCCGACCCAAAGTGGCATCAGCTTTCAGACTGTGAGCGAGCAACGTCCACAGGCTGATCGTTTTTCTACACCTGTTCTTTCGGCCCCTCTATCCTTTCTGTCAAAAACACTATTGCCTTTGGTCGGAAGCGTTGGGCTGTAAATTCCGTCTGGAATTTATCAACGAAATGCGCCGACTCAAATCCGCAATTCAAGCAATCGACAAACACAACGGATGTGAGATGCAAAACGTCATTCGCTTTCTAAACAGATGACAACACAAACAGACGACAAACAGATGGCAGCGCAAACAGATGACAGCTTCAACTGGCTCTCTTTAGAAACGGCCCACTCAGCCCCTGTTTTAACGCATTCGAAATCCATTCTGACTTGAATCCAGCGCTTAAGAAAACCCCTACCGTCAGAATAAAAACAATCTGGCTCACGGCGCATGTCGAATACAATCAAGTGACTTTGAAGGGAGATTGAATTCAAGCTCCCTTTGAATTTAAGAATCGACGGTTTAAAAATAAACCACACAACCTACTAGTAGGCCGATTCGCTGGTCGACCTCCTTAAGAAGTAGGATGCCTGCATCGCTGGTAAGGCGACCACCGAGGAAATCGCCAAACACCTCGCGGCGATCGACACTTGAAAAGCCAAGTGAGTTGCTGACACACTCTGTCACGATAAAGCCTCTTGCTTTTGTGGTACGTTTAGGTGTGAGAACCAACGTTTTACAGAGTGAGAGGCTTTTTTTACAGCCCGCTAAAAAGATGGCGATGAAATATCCGGGCTACTCTCTGTTTGGTTGTTTGACACCTACACGTCCATGGTTTATTATACTCCCGCCTCTTTCTTGTGTGTTCCCCCAACGCGATCCAAGGACTCTAGATGCATATCTTCTTCTCTCACTGCGTTCATGTCAATCAACGCCTGGTATACTTGGCAGTTTTGCTCTTCACAGGAATCACCTTCGCAAGCTCCTCTGCCCAATCGACAATTACTTGGGAACAAGCGACCGCATCTGCCAACACGAGTGACATCCGTGCCTTAAGCAGCAACAATGCGGAAGTGTTGTACGCCTTCAATGGTGGCGGCGATCTCTCTATCGGTGGAATCGATTTCGAAGGCGGAACGCTCAACAACGATGGCCTTCCTGACGGAGTCTCGATTTCTCCGTCGTCACCTGCATCAACTGCCGATGCCGGAGTCACTGAAAACAGTGGTGACTCTCAATACGACACACTGCTGGACAGGTTTGCTTTTACGACCAGTGGAACTCAGTCGGCTGTCATGCAACTCAGTGGTCTGACCGTTGGGACGGAGTACCAGATTCAAGTTTGGTTTTGTGACCAAAGGAATACTGGCGTTGATCGCTCCATGATCTTTGGGGACAACGGGCAGTCAAGCAGTACAGTCAGTGTTGCCGCAGGCACGGGGAACTTTGGTGAAAATGCCGTTGGTAGCTTTACCGCCACCGCTCAAACTCAGCAGCTCTCGTTGCAAACCAGTGGCTTTGCAAATCTACACCTCAATGCTTTCGTGCTGAGCACCGTCGTCGAGATCAATCAAGATCCACTCGAACCGATCGATGGGCCAAATTTGATTATTGACAGTTCTGAGGAATGGGCCGCTGCCATCGACAATGGAAACAGTGCCTTTTCAGTCGCCGATGGCTCGGCAACCTCGCTGACCAACAACAGTGTTTTTCAGAGTCGGGTTCAGTCCTTCACAACCAAACAGACGTTTGAAAAATTGGTGATCCACCAATCGAAGGAGTGGACCATCAATAAATGGGGGCAACCTTCGGTGGTCGATCCTGAACTCTACGATGACGACGATGTGGGGCCGGCGCTCGGGGGTGACGGCGACGTGGACGCTCCGGTTTTCCTGTTAGTTCAGGATGGTGACTATTGGGTTTTCGACCGGCAAAATGGTGGTGGCAGGGCTTTTCATGCTTACCACAGCACAGACATGGAAAACTGGGAAGACAAAGGCATCATCGGGAACGGCTTTGATTGGGTGACGACCGCTGAGTTTCGCAACAACACGATGTTCGTTTATCACGACCGCCCCAATGACCACGATCCAAGTGTCGTCACGTTTCCCTACGTTCCTGGCTCAAGTCAGGTTTTCGACACCAACGGGAATGAGATTAATGGCACCAACCCGAGCACGATTAACAATAGGCGGATCGCAGTGAACGATCATGGAGTCATCCTCGACAAACCTGAAGTGACGATCGGCGGGGAGACCTTCTCTCTAGCAGGTGGATCCGACAACTGCGTTTTCAGAGACCCAAGCGATGGCCAATTTCATATCATCCACGAGAACTGGTCACGCCAAAATGCTCAACGATTTAGCTTTGACTCAAATATCGCGAGTCAGGCGATCAGCTCTGATGGAATCGAAGGATTCGTCTTTGACGAAGGAACTCGCCCCGTCGACATGCCTGGAAACCTCCTGCCGGCAAGCGCGGGCAACGCTTCAAATGGTGGCAACGTGGAAACTCGGACCCTAGATGGAATCGTGTACCACATCGGAGCTCACCCGAACCGTCGCCACCTGTTTCGCTTGTCCGACCAGCTCCATGCTTGGGGAGATTGGTCAATGATCAAGGTTGGAGATACCTACTATCTGTTCTGCGACGATGACTCTGAAGAAGAGGGGATCGGTTTGGGTTATTGGTTCGGAAACAGCCTAGACGAACCATTTACCTACGGGGGTCGACTGCTGGATGGGCTTCACCCTGATCCGGGCGTTGGTTTTGGCGAGGGCAACTTTCTGTTGATGTTGCAACAAAACGACAATGACGGCATTTATGGCAACGACCTGCTTAGCCATGGGCCTTGGGTCCAAGGGATTGAAGCCCAAGCCGGCGTTGACATTGATGGCGACGGCGAGATCGATGAGTGGTCTGAATGGCAAGACATCACTGAATCGTATTTCCAGCTCGAAGGCTACTCCAAAGCATTTGGCGTTGAAGAAGCAACGCTGGACACATCCTCGTTGCCTGCGGGTTTCGGAGTTGCATTTCGTATGCGATCCGCATCTGGAGGCGTCGTCTTTGACAGTGTAGAGATCACAACCGCGGCAGCCGTTGCCCCTGAACCGGTAGAGATTGCGGTCAGCCAAGGTGCCACTCAGCGTTCCATGCTGATCGACATCGATGTAACGTTCACTGGCGATGTTCAGATCGGCGACAACGCATTTTCTCTGGTCAACCGCGAAGACAATGGTGCTGTCGACGTGGCTGTCACATCCAGCACAGTCGATGGCAACACGGTCGCAACCCTCTCATTTTCTGGCCAATACGCTGAAGAACCGTCAGGCTCTCTAGTCGACGGGAATTACCGTTTGACGATTGATGGCAACAACATCACTGACGCGCAAGGCAACAATTATGACGTGGATGGCGATGGAAGTCCCGGCGGCGTGATGGTCCTCGGTGACCAAGCTGATGACAACTTCTATCGGCTCTTTGGAGATATTAACAGTGACCGCTTGGTTACGCTTCCGGACTTCTTGAGTTTCAGGGCAGTTTTCACACTCGGAACTGGAGACCCCTCATTTGAGGAGGGTTTTGATTCTGACGCCAATGGAATTATCGTTCTAAACGACTTCCTTAGATTTAGACAGAACTTCGGCAAAACGCTGCTCTTCGAGTAGTAAAAATGCGACGGCCAGTTTCATTGCGTCTGCCACTCTGAGAATGTGAATTTTCATCGGGGCAGTTCGACGCCTATCGGGAGGACGACA
>CAZDZX010000167.1:0-9382 GCA_964510005.1 uncultured Pirellulaceae bacterium | reverse complement strand
CATTTCTTTGTTTCCCACCGCTGATCTTTGAAATGAACATGGCCAGCTAAGAGCCTTGGGAAAACAACCTCCCTGTTTTGGATTGAGCCTACCAGGACGAAAACGACTCTGCCGGTACGTATAAAATCAGAAACAAAATAAGGCGCCAGCGACGAATGGCACGGGAGGAACAGTAGGAGAGGATTTCCCACTGGAAGTCCTCGAGTCCCCCCCCGAATCCGCAAAGCCCGCTACTGGCTCGAAGCTCGGGAGGAACTATTCTTCGATCCTTTCGCCTCCGTCACGAGTGATCAATTTGCGAAGGTTCTCTTTGGCCTTTTCAGGGGTCAGAAAGTAATTGGAACCATCGACACGCGAGATCCAGATCCCTTTTTCTTTTTGAGGGCTTTTGGTGGCGTCCATCGCCCGAGCCATGCCTTCGTCTGTGAATGGCAGGTCTTCCGGTTTTGTCCATGGAATTCCTGAATCTGTTTCAACCAACAGCAGCGTGTTAGAAGTCCCGTCAGCGATTTTCGCAAAGGTCGTGCCTTTGTTGATTCCAAGCGCGGAATCATCGTCAGCAAAGCCAACAATCCAGGTGGTCGTCGAATCCTTGGGGGCCGACGGGTGCCGATAAGCGTCTGGCATTTGGGCCAGCAATTTTTGGTTGTGCTCGCTATCCCATTGCTCATCAAAACGATATTGCTTGTACAAATCGTTTCGATCCAAAAAGGGCAGCAACGCCACTCGCCAGCTGTACGGCTTGGTCTTCTTGCTGCCATTTTGGGTAACGTTTTTCGAGGCAGGAAGCGAAAGATTCGCAGCCTCGTAGTTCAACAAAGCCAAACTGGCAGCTTTGATTCGGGAATTATCTTTTTTCGCTCTCATGGCAAAAACTCTCTTCGACATCGCTGTTAACTGACGGCTCTGATTGATTTTTTCGACCCATTGCTCCAGCTGAGCATCTTGAACGCCCATCCCAACGGTGCATACCGTCTCGCTCCAGTGAGATTCAAACTCATCCCTACCTGAAAGGTGTGCCGCAACGATTTTTCCATCCACTTTGGTGACCAGCAGAATGTTTCCTTGAAGACGGCTAATCTCTGCCCAATATCTTTCACCTCCTGCAGGAGTCAGCTTTAGGCTCATACAGCCCCCAAAAAAATCGTCCAACTGAGCACTCGCGATGCTGTCGTTATTCAGGTAGGGCTCTTTGTGGATCCAGATTTTTCGTTTCTGTTCTTGGAACACTGCAACTTCGACTTCTTCAACGTCTGCAGGGATTTCCCCCTCGCCTTTTTCGACAGCAGTGTGAACCGAAATATTTAATTGGTTCAATTTTGACTTCAATTCCAACAGTCCGGATACCATCGCCATCGTGTGTGGATAAAAGGTCTTTGGAATTGTGGCATCTAGAGATCCTAGTCGTTCCAGCCGCAGCTCGCCTGGTGCATCAATTTCCGCGAGTTTGCCAGCTTCATCAAACTTCTGTTCAACAAACTTCAGTTTCACTTTTCCCGATTCGCCGAACTCGAAAGCACCGATCGTGTGCGATCGAGCAGTCGTCCCGTTTCCGTGTTCGCGAAGCCCGCTCGGGCCAAGTATGTAACCTTGGCCGACCCCAAACGTCAGCTCCGTTCCCGAGTAATATGTGATTTCACAAAGAGAAATTTCACCCTGCCAAACACTCAGCATCTCATCGTTCCTGAAGATGATGAGAGCGCCCTCGAGACCGTCTTCTTCAGGTTTCAAAGAATCTTTAGTGACGACCGAGGTCACTCGGTAAACACCCTCTAATTTTGCCTGTCCGTGCAAGGTGTGATTGTCTTTGCTGAAAGCAGTGAGGCTCGGTTCTAGGTTGCGATCCTTGGCTGATGCCAGCGCCTCTCGTTCCTGCTCGTTCAGAGTCACCGTCACGATCGAGCCACCGGTTTTCTCACCGTCAGATTTTTCAGGCCGGATCGCGACAATCTTTTTTTGGCCCGCAATCAGGCTTCTGCGAATCAAGCCAGTTTCCTTAGACCAGCTGGGTTCCTGCCACAGATCCGTCAAATCGCCAGCCTCCGCTCCCGCCAACGCCGGATCGCTGGAAATGAACTCGAATTGCGAACTGCCAGCGGGAACCACACCCCGCGTTACATTTGCTTTTTCGATCCGTGCACTCTTTCCGTCACTCAGACGAACGCTGATGTTCCCTTCATCATCGATGACCGCCGTGGCACCGTCGGGAATCGTGACTTGTGCCAATTCACCGTTCGGTTTCTGAACGGTCAAAATGATTCCCAAAGTCGCCAATAGAATTGCGGCCAGCGAAGCCGCGAATCCCACCAGCCACGGCCAGCGACGCCCCGTTGAGCTCCCCGTTTTCTGTGCCGCCACGTTTTGCGCGGGCTCGGCGTCTGCGGTCTGCAGTGCCGTGGCGACCACTTGCTTTAGATCATGCGGAGTTGCGTACGACTTCAAAACGTTTTTGATATCGTCATAACTTTGCGGCCGCTTGTTCGGGTCCTTGTGCAGCATCTGGCTTAACAGCTTCTGCAGCTTAACCGGCAATTCGACAGCACCCACCGCAGGCGCCGGCTGTTCGTTGACGTGGGCATTTAATTTCGCCAGTGCCGTCGGATAGTTTACCGAATCAAAGGGAGCCCGACCGGTCAGCAGCTTGTAGAGCGTGCAACCCAGACTGTAAATGTCGGCGCGAAAATCGATATCTTTGCTGCCATTGATCTGTTCTGGGGCAACGTAGTCAACAGTGCCAAGGGCCTGTCCAGTGGCCGTCAGTTCGTGCCCGCCATCGTTGGACTGCAACCGTGCCAACCCAAGGTCAAGAAGTTTCACCTGTCCCTGTTTGTCGATCATGATATTGGAGGGTTTTACGTCGCGATGGATCATGTTCATCGAATCGACGTAACCCAACGCCTCGCAAACTTCCATCGCGATCTTGCAGGCGTCGCCTGTCGACATTGCGGGGTGTCGTTTGACAATCTGATTGACATTCAAGCCGTCGATAAATTCAGTGACCAACACCGCCATCCCGTCCGCCTCGCGAGCGTCAAAGGCTTGAACGATATTGGGATGCGACAGACTACCCACATGCTTCATCTCGGCTGAAAAACGCTGATGAGCCGTTTCGTCGAACTGGCGATGTCTCGCAATGCACTTGATGGCAACCAATCGCTCCAACCTTGAGTGGTGGCCCAGATAGACCTGCCCCATGCCGCCTCGCCCCAGCGGTCGGACAATCTCATAGTCCCCAATCTGTTTGGGCAGCTCAAAATGGCTGCCGTGTAGTTCGTTGGCATTCGCGCCCAACGCAGCCAGCGCTTTCATCCCCGCGATTTTGCAATCCGCTTCGTTTTCGAAAGTGTGAGTCGCCCCATCTTCGCCAATTCGAATTTGGTAAATTAACGAATCTTTGGCTGAATCCACGGACTCGATCGCGTGCTGACAGCTGTCGCAGCCATCTAGATGCCGCAACAATTCGCCACTTTCTTCTTCAGAAAGGAGCCCGTGGGAGAGAGATTGGAGTTTGCTTTTAGGTGGACATAGTGTGTTCATGGGTGGCCTTTTTATTTAGATCCAACATTTGCTTCCCCGGTAGAACGTTGGTGTCTGACACCCCCCCCTCCAAAAAAATTTGCTTTTTCACGGAAGCTCGTCCATGCGCGTCCGAATTCGCCGCAAAATGCGGGATTTTGCTTGGTAAACGCTGGAAACGCTGATTTCCAACTCGCAGGCAACTTCGGAGGCTGGCCGCTCGCTGACCGTCGTCAGCCAAAAGGCCTGCCAAGTCTTCGGGTCACAATTTTCTTTGACCAGTTTCAAGACTCGGCTGGAAATCCGTGACTCCAGCTGTTTCGGGTCGATGATTTGGGTCAGCACTTCGTCCGAACCGGCGTTCGACTGAGCCAGCGGACCCGACGTAAACGACTGACGCGACCCTTGTTCCGATTCGGCGACGTTGTTGAGCTGTTGCAGTGCATCGGTTCCGCCGTAGGCCGGGGTTCCTCGCTGGATTTGTCGAAAGCGATCACGAACTTTATTTCTGGTGATTGTGGCCAGCCAAGAACGAAAACTGGCTTTGTCTTTTTTCCTTTCAAAGGAGGGAATGTTGCGAGCAACGGCCACGAAGACTTCCTGAACCACATCGGCAGAGTCCGCCCCGTTCAATCCGGATTCCCTCGACCAGCGATAGACAATCGGACTGAAAACAGACGTCAGCCGACTCCAAGCCTCGGGCTGCATCTCTTGCACTCGCATCAAAAGTGAAGATGACAACGATGGCAATTCGCCACCCATTCGTTCATTGGACCACGTCATACTAATTCTCTGTTTGGCAATTCAAGATGACTCCAGTATAGCATCGGCGGTCAGCCATACGCGGCAACAACTCCATTCTTCTCAGCGACTAAACTGCATCGCTGGGAGAGTCGAAGCCGGTTTCCTGTTTAAGCTGATCTAAAAATTGGCGGAGGAAACCAGTGCGATCTGCTGCCAGCGTCCGCCCGGATTCTGTCTGCATCGTGCTTTGCAGAGTCAGCAGTTTGGCAAAGAAGTGATCGACACAATAGTTCGCATCGTCCGGCGTGCGGGATTCGCAAAAAGGGTCATCCAAGTTCATCAGCGAAGAACCCATCTGACCGCCAAGCATTAAACAGCGGCTGAGCCCTACCGCGCCAAGGGCATCGATGCGGTCGGCGTCCTGTAGGACTTTGGCTTCCAGAGTGCGGGGTTCGATTTGAGCCGAAAAGCTATGGGCTTCGATCGCGTGGGCGATGGCGTCAAGGTGTTCAGACGGGTAAGCCTGTTCGCGAAGAAACTCGATCGCGCGATCCGCGGCCAGACGAGAGGCTTGGCTGCGCCGGGGTGAGTCTTTGGCAACGTGAACGCAGTCATGCAGCCACGCCGCTGGCAGGAGGACTTCGAGGCCAAGGTTTTCGGCTTTCGCCAACTGGCGGGTGTTAAGCACCACTCGCTCAACATGCTGGAGGTCGTGGGCTGCATCGCCTTCTTCTTGGGCGACCAAGAAGTCGCGAAAGAGGGAAGTCCAATGTTGTTCATCCATTCGAAATATTCTCACAGCAAAGGCGGCATAGGCTTCCAGCGCTTCCAGCCTGTGATCGCGATTGATCACAGGCTGGAATCAAATGCCACCTAGAAATTACTTACTATCGGAATGTCCCAACGATTTCTCTGGCGCAATCACGTCTCGCACACGCTGCTTGAGTTCCTTGGGTTGCGGAAATCCACCATCGACCTTGCGATCCCAAACCGTCTGTCCGGCGACGATCACTTGAAACACTCCGGAATCTGCCGGGGCGATGGCGACTTCACCAATCTCGGCTTCAAAGGTCGACAACAATTCCTGAGCCAGCCATGCGGCACGCAGCAACCACTTGCATTTAAAGCAGTAGAGAATTTCAACTCGAGGGCGATCGCTCATCACCGGTCTCCCTCAAGAATTTCTGCGACTTGATCAACCGATCGCTTCAAAGACGCCGCCGCCATCTGAAAGTTGGTGTGCGAGGAAATTTCTGGCTGAATCTCTAGAAACAACTCCGTCGCGTTTTTGAGTTTCTTAAGTTTCTTGTTCGCCTGCTTCAAATATTTCGCATGATCACCCGCGGCCAACGGACTTCCCAGCGCCAACATGTAATCGTAAAGCGTGCGGTGAACCTCGCGCAGTTCATCATCTTCCTCGGCCTCCTCACTGTGCTTGAGGAAGGTTCGCACCATCCAGACATGGCTGAGCAACTGGTCAATTTCGCGAACCGTGTCCGCCTCACTCATCGTTCTGTCCGTCCGCTTCTTCAATCGATTCGGCAGGCTTCGCGGGAGGCTTGCCACGAGGTGCAAACAACAGCACCATCACGGCACCCACGATCACCATCCCCAAACTAGCGAAAAACATGTTGCTAACTCGGTCAAACAGGTTCGCTGTATAGATGGTGGTCAGCGTGTTCACAACTGGAGCAAACCCGAACACCAACGGCATCACAAACACAGGCTTGCCGCCAAAGTTGAAGGCATAGATGATTCCCAACGCGCCAATCGCACCCGCGGCACCGGCGCCCAGCGACCAGAGAATTCCTGTCGTGTGCTGCCAGCCTCCCGGGTCGGTAAAGCTATTGAGCAAAAACAAAGGGCCCACCACGGCAATCGCAAAGTAGGCCAGCCCCACGCACAAAAACGGACGCAGGCGACTGCCTCCCATTCGATTTTGACCTTTGTGCAAGACCGGACCGTAAGCACCCCAGCAAACGGCGGTCAGCATAATGCACAGCGTCACCGTAAAGACACTTCCGGCGCCCGCATCGTCGTCGGCTTTGGCGGCGACCGAATCATCGGCCGTCAACGACACGCGTGATGATTTGAGAGATTCGACATGCACGACAGCCGTTTCTGCTTTGTCGGCCGCCGAATGTTTTGCTTTGGAAGGCTTGTTGATCAGGACACCAGCGGCACCGATCGCCACGATCAAAATTCCAATATAAAAAAGAGTCGACGCCTGTTTGAAAGTCCGAGCCATCAACATGGTCACAAACGTGTTCACGATCGGAGCCAACCCGAACACCAGTGGCATCACGTAAGACGGTTTGCCATTGAATTTAAACGCGAGGATGATCCCCAACGCACCGATGGCACCCACGCCGCCGGCCACAAAGGACCAGAAAAATCCGCCGATCGACCAGTGACCTTTTTCGCCCTTGGTGAACAACACAACAATCGGGAACAGGACCGCGATCAGGAAGTAGGCGACTCCCACGCAGATGAATGGCCGCAACAGGCTTTTCCCTTCACCGCCCCCCATGACTTCTTGGCCGACATGCAGCACAGGCCCATACAGGCCCCACGCGCAAAACGTCATGATCACAAAAATTAGGAATTGGAAGCCTTTCATAGACCGCTTTCGTGGAAGGGACAGATTCAGTAAACGGTAATTACCGCGAATCGTACTGTAATCCAACAGCCAGACCGATGGAACCTGAACTCAACTTCCCAGCCCAACTAACTAACAACTAACGAGGATCCTTTTTCGTCCGCCTCCGCCATTTCAGGTGGCTCGCTGGTTTCCATACCACTGGATATGCATTCGCGGGCAAAAGCTGAAACCGGCTTGCTGACACAACGGCTGCAGCCACAGCCCTCTTTTTTCCAGCACATCCGCATCAATACCCTCGGGCATCAGCAGCACTTTCTCTCGCTCGACCGGAGCTCCCGCCGCTGCGACCGAATCGATGTACTGTTCAATTTCGCCCAGATCGCCATCGGATTCGACCACGAATTTAAGCTGATAGTCGTGGCGCTGAATTAACGCGGCCACGACGTCGGGCTGGTGGCGGGTTTCCTCATGTCGCTTCGCCCACTGCCCTGCCCTTTGTTCTGTCGGCGTGGAATTGGATAGTTTCGGACTGATCGACATCAAATCGCACTTCAGCGTCCGATCGATCGTCCCGGCGGTTTCGATCGTGATGTGATACTCCAATTCAGCAAGTGCCTCGCACAGCGATTCAATCCCCTTGGCCAACATCGGTTCCCCCCCGGTAAGCACCACATGGCTGATGGCGTCGGGCAAATCGTCGGCGTCCAATCCAGCTCGCGGGGGCAGCGCGGATGTTTGGGAAGCCTGCACCACCTGCTCCACAACCGGGTCCACAGCCAGCGAAGTCCCGGTCGGATTCCATGACGTGAACGGCGTGTCGCAGAAATCGCACCGCAAATTGCAGCCACTGGTGCGGACAAAAACGCTGGGTTCTCCGACCAGCCGGCCCTCTCCCTGCCGAGAGGCATATATCTCCGAAATCAACATTGGGGCTGGGTCTCTGGAAGGGGATGGGTTATCGTCTTTATTCGAGAAAACACTGACACTACAGCGTTATAGCTTGGAAAAATGCCTGAATCATTCCGCGACGTCCTTGAGTCGTTCGACAACCAGTATCCCGGTCGGGACTACACCATTGAGATTGTATGCCCCGAGTTCACATCCGTGTGTCCCAAAACAGGACAACCCGATTTTGGTGAACTTACGTTTGAGTACGTGCCCGGCAAATTGTGTGTCGAACTCAAGAGCCTAAAAATTTACCTTCAGAAATTTCGCAATGAAGGCATCTTTTATGAAAACGTCACCAATTCAATCTTTGATGACTTTGTGGCGGTCGTCCAACCCAAAAGTGCCAAACTGACCGCACGGTTTACGCCTCGTGGCGGTATCCGTTCGGTCATCACCTGCGAGCACACCCAAACCGCTTAAGAAAAACACGATGAGCCAACCCCAAATTATCCTGAGCGCCTTCGGCGATGAGTCCGCTAACGAAAGAACCATGGATCAGCAGTTCTCTGCCATGGCAGCGGTCGGACTGAAGTACATGTCAATCCGTTTTATCGACGCCGGTAACGGTATCAAAAACGTGATGGCCTTGGACGACGCCGAAATTAAAACCGTCAAAACCAAGCTAGACGAGTACGGATTGAAAATTTCAACGCTGGGTTCGCCCATCGGCAAATCAAAGCTGCTCGATGTCGACGATGGAACAACGACTCCCTACAAAAATTTTGACGATTACATCACTGACGATGTCGTGCGTGCCTGCGAATTGGCCAAGTCCTTTGGTACCAAATTGCTGCGAGGTTTTTCCTTTTACCATCCTAAAGGATCGGATCTGGAGGAACATTTCAACCTCGCTGTCGATCAAGTCGGGAAAATCGCCGAAGTCTGCCAATCTCACGGATTGGTTTTCGGTTTGGAAGTCGAAGCCAATCTGATCGGCCAGAGCGGTCCCCTCCTCGCCCGGATGGCCGAAGCGATCAACAATCCTTCTTTGGTCACGATCTTTGACGGCGGGAACATCGTCATGCAAGGCTACACCGCCGACGATGTCTACGATCAATACGTCGCCATGAAGCCGAGCCTTGGCTGGGTTCACATCAAAGACTTTGCCAATCCGAATCCCGGCGAGCGTATCGAGCACGTCAACGAAGAGGCTTTGAAGCAGTTTGTCCCTGCCGACATTGGCGATTCAGGTCACCTGCGGATCATGAAAGATCTGGTCGAGTTTTTGCCAACCTTGCACGAGCGCATGACCGCTCTGGGCGTGCCCGGAGTCTTCGCCGACATGGAACCTCACGTTCGCGGTGGCGGGCAGTTTGGCGGTTTCAGTGGCCCCGACGGAATGGGCGTAGCACTGCGAGCGTTCTGCAAAGTCTGCGACGAAGCGGGCGTTGGCTATCACTTGCGTGACTTCGACGACCTCAAAGCGGATCGCGGTTATTAGTCGCCGAAGTGGCGTTTGATTGGGCGTCCAAACTCTAGAGCATGTTTACGTGGGTAGGACCGGCCCCACATTGAGTTTTGAAACTGCTCTCAGGGGTGCCATGCTTCACGCGCAGCGTGAGCATGTTCTGC
>CAZDZX010000166.1:0-9425 GCA_964510005.1 uncultured Pirellulaceae bacterium | reverse complement strand
GCCTCTTCGGGGCTGAAAGGTAGTCTTCAACCTCATAGGCGCGTTGCTGAGCAAATTGCTTGTACTGGGTGAAGCGTTCAGGAGAGAACAGCACGCGCCCTTTGAATGTGGCGTAAAACGAAACGAGTTCGTCAATTAGTGACTTGAGTTTGCTACGCAAATCGATCAACTCCCAATTTGTGATCGTAAAACACATCCAGAACGACTTGGGCATGCCGTTCAGCCAACGCTTCCGAAAATCAACGTGGCATAGGCTGCCACCTGCGGGACTGGGTTTAGCTGGAGTCGTACTTGCGGACGAATCACCCCGCATTCCGGCTACAAACTGAAGTACCAAGCTGAGGTACTCCGAACTTATGCCGGCTGCTCTAGGAACTCGCCGATCTTGCGGAACTTTTGGTAGCGATCGGCAAGCAACGTTTCGGTATCGATCTGAGACAACTCTTTCAGATTTCGCTTGAAGTACATCCGCAAGCGAGCTGCCATGGCGTGGTGATCGCAATGAGCGCCTCCAATGGGCTCACTGACCACCTCGTCCACGATGCCCATTTTGAGCAGGTTCTTCGAAGTGAACTTGAGAGCCGAAGCGGCCTTTTCAGCGTGCTCGGCGCCTTTCCAGAGAATCCCGGCACAACCTTCGGGGCTGATAACCGAGTAGTAGGCGTGTTCCAAAACACCCACGCGATCGCCGACGCCAATTCCTAGGGCGCCGCCGCTGCCGCCTTCGCCGATCACGACGCAGATAATCGGTGTCGGCAGCCGTGACATCTCGTACATGTTTTCGGCAATGACTTGGGCTTGGCCGCGCTCTTCGGCGCCGATGCCCGGGTAGGCCCCCGGCGTGTCAATCATGCAAATGACAGGCAATCCATATTTCGCAGCCATCCGCATTTTAGCCATCGCCTTGCGGTAGCCTTCCGGGTGAGCACAACCGAAATGCGTTTTCTGGCGATCGTTGAACGTGCGTCCTTTCTGGTGTCCGATGACCATGACTTTGGCATCCCCCAAGCTGGCAAATCCGACACGGATCGCGGGGTCATCGCCAAAGAGCTTGTCTCCATGAAGTTCGATAAATTCATCGAACACCAACGAGAGGTAGTCCGTGGTATGGGGGCGGTTTTTGTGCCGCGCGACCTGAACGGTCTCCCACGGGGAAAGATTGGAATAGATTTCACGAGTCTGATCGGTTCTCTTTTTCCGCAATTCAGCGATGTGTTCGGGGACACGACCGGCAGAGGCATCTGACAGTTCGGCCAACGCCGCTTCGATCTGCGAGTCGATGTCTGCAAGTGGCTGTTCGAAATCGAGGTAGTCCATACTTTTGATCGCTGTTGTTTGGGAGGAACCCGCCGGCTGCCGTCTTCGTCGGCTCAAGCCCAACGCGGGTTTGCATCAAGATTTGATAGTCCAGATTTTATCCCGACCCTCAATTCTCCCAATCCCGAAGCTCGGATTTTTCCACAGTTGTTGGGATTTTTTGGCCGATCAAAGCGAAATGGGGCGGTAAAGCGACGGGATTGTCGCACTGGAACAAGGACTCGCGGGCCAACAGGCCGTTTCTCAACGAGGCCGATAGTTCTCGGGGCGCTTTCCCGATTTGAAAATCTCGGTTTTCTCGAAAGCATCCAAGAACTGAACCATGTCTTGGTAGCGGTCGTCGGGATCCTTGGCCATCATTTTGGCCACGATCTGAGCGAACTCTTTGGAGGCATTGCTGGACGCCTGCAGTGAGGGCGGCTTGGCGGTCAGGTGTTTATTCAGCAGATCGTTGGATGACTTTCCTGAGAACGGTGTCTTTTGAGCAAGCAGCTCGAAAACCATGCAACCGAAGCCGTAGATATCGCTTCGATGATCCAAATTTTCTCTGCGGATTTGCTCCGGCGACATGTAGCTGCGCGTCCCTTTGGCTTTTTTCGGCTTGATGGAAAACAGCTTCCCCAGCCCTTTCTTTCTTTTCTGGGTCTTCGCCGCAATCGAAAAGTCGATCAGTTTCACGTTGGCGTCGTCGTCCACCAGATAGTTATCGGGCTTGATATCGCAATGCACCCACCCCTTGCTGTGTAGATGCTGCAGCCCCTTGGCTCCGGCGCGAATGATGCGGGCCACATTGGCGGCAATGACCTCCGGTTTCTCCCGCATTTCGATTTTCAGGTTGCGGGCCGTGCTCAACTCCATCGCCAGCAACGGCAAACCTTCGTCTTCATGAAAGCCAAAAATCCGAATGACGTTGGGATGATTGAGGGTGGTTCCCACGTTGGCTTCGTGACGCAGTTGTTCGATCTCGAATTTGTCTTTGCGGAAATCGCGTAACAACACTTTGAGAGCGACCCGATCTTTCTTTCCCGCACGGAGCGCTTCCCAAACTTGGGTAGTGTTTCCAGCGCGGATCAACCGAAGCAGTTGAAAGGGACCAATAAAGTTTCGACCAAGGGACACAGGGATTCCATGGTTTGATTCTGTTCTGCCAAAACCCCATTCTACACGAACCTGAACGACTGACGAGTGTTGCAACCGTACCGATTCAGGGAGTGTCCTGCTGAGTTTCGGTAACATCGTCGTGGCGTCCCGAATTATTCGCCAGTAAAGTCTCTGGTGGATAGACGACATTTTCCAGAAACAGACCGTGGGCGGGGGCAGTTTGCCCGGCACAACAGCGGTCTTTTTGATCCAGCACCCACTTTGCCCACTCGGGGGGTTGGCTGCGGCGACCGACGTGGACCAGAGTGCCCACGATATTTCGAACCATGTTGTACAAAAATCCGTCTGCCGTTATCGAGATCCGGATATCGGTATACGGATCCCGTTGCTGAGTCACGATTTCAAGGTTCATCACATTGCGGACGGTCGTTTTCCGCACAACGCCTCCGGTGGCTTGGAAGCTGGCAAAATCCTGCTGGCCGACCAAATACTGGGCCGCAGTTTTCATGCCTTCGATATCCAGATGATGGGGCACAAACCAAGCTTGCAGGCGTCCGATGGGATCGAGAATTCGACCGCACTGAATTTGGTAACAGTATGTCTTCCTTGTGCAGTGAACGATCGCATTGAAATCCTCGATCGCATCTTCCACTTTGAGGATGGAAATATCTTCGGGAGTTTTCGCGTTGAAGGCCCGCGCCAATCGCTCCGTCGGAATCCCGCACTGGGTCGCAATGGAGCAGACTTGAGCCCGCGCGTGAACGCCGCTGTCGGTGCGCCCACTGGCGATAATCGGGATCGATTCGCCAGTCAGCGCAAGCCAGCTTTCTTCCATCCGTTGCTGGACAGCGATTCCATTTTTCTGTCGCTGCCAGCCAACGTAAGCGGCGCCGTCATAAGCGATCGTCAGCTTGAGGTGCCGCATGTAGAGTACTTTTCCGAAACAAGAAGTTCGGCGATCTGCACCGCGTTGGTAGCAGCTCCCTTGCGAAGATTGTCACTCACGCACCAGAACGTCAGACCATTCTCACAGCTGATGTCTTTGCGGATGCGGCCGACAAACACGTCGTCCAAATTATCGCAGTTGCTGGGCATGGGATACTGACCGCCATCAAGATCATCAATCACAGTGATCCCTTCGGCTTTCTCAAAAAGCTCCTTGGCTTGTTGCGGCGAAATGGGATTCTCCGTTTCGACCAAAATGGACTCGCTGTGACAATTGGAAACCGGCACGCGAACACAGGTTGGGCAGACTTGGATGTCTGGGTCGCCAAAAATCTTGCGAGTTTCGTAGAGCATTTTCAGCTCTTCGGAGGTGTAACCGTCGTGCTTGTGCGAACCAATCTGCGGGATCACATTGAAGGCGATCGGATGACTGAAGGCCTGGTAGTCGTAATCCGAGCCATCCAGAAACGCACGCGATCCGTCCGTCAAATCGGCTTGGCCTTTAACGCCCGCTCCACTGGTGGCTTGGTAAGTCGAAACAACGACTCGTTTGATTTTGGAAACGTCATGCAGGGGCTTCATCGCGACGACCATCTGCGTGGTGCTGCAGTTGGGACTGGCAATGATGCCTTGATGTTGAGCGATGGCTTCTGGGTTGACTTCCGGAACGACCAGAGGAACGTGGTCCAACATGCGGTGGTAACCACTTTCATCGACTACGACCGCACCGCGCTCGACGGCCCAAGGCGTAAATTCTGCAGCGACGTCGTCGGGGGTGGAACCAATAACCAGATCAATTTCGTTGAACGCATCGGGTTCAAGCAACTTGACCGTGTGGGATTCCCCTTTGAATTCGATCGTCGATCCGACGGATCGTTTCGAAGCCAAAAAGGTAATGGTCTCGTAAGGAAAGTTACGTGATTCAAGTAGTTGACGCACAAGAGTGCCAACGGCGCCTGTCGCGCCAGCGATCGCGATACGTTTTGCCACGGGTAGCCCCAGGAAATGGTGATTGTCTTTCTCGGAACCTGCCGGCAAGTTCCTTCGGAATCGCCCATTATATGCCTAGACGGCAAGTTGTTTACCCAAAATCAATGAGCGTTGCCATCAAACCGGCAGATCCTTGCTGCGCTTCATCCAGATGGATCGCAAGTCACACTTTCGTCGCCAACGCCCTTTCGTCGCCAACGCCCTTCCCCTTAACCCCAAAGTGTGGGGGATCATTTGCCTCTGAGAACGAGTTGGCGGCCTCAGAGGCGGGCCAAAAGAAAATCGCCGCAAAGCTCAATGCTTGGCGGCGATCCGATGAATCTTATCGATATGGCGATTTCTTATAGTGGTGTGAAATCGTCAAAGTTGAACGCGACTCCCTGCTGCGGGAAGATCGAGTAGATCGTCTGCGTCAGGTACTGGTCGACAGCATCCGAGAGACGAGCGATTGGCTTTGGCGGAATCAACACGATATCCGAATCACGCAGCCAAATTTCATCCGATGGATAAGGGCGTTTGCCGTAAAGTGCACCTGCAAGATCCAGCTTGGTCGCAATCAACTGCCAGTTGGCATCGCGTCGGAAGACAACGACTTGGCGAAGGTTGCCGTCCTCATTGAATCCGCCGGCCAAGGCAATGGCTTGAATCGCACTGGTGGGTCCGGTCAGTTCAAACTGTCCCGGCTCGTCGACTTCGCCGACCACGTAGATGAATCGTGGAGCTCGCTCAACCAGCACGGCGGTTGTTTCGACACCGGGGCCAAGCAGGATTCGGTAGCGGGCGTTAACTTCGCGGCTGATCTCTCGAAGTGTCAGGCCAACCACGGGAACGCTTCCGACAAGTGGAAGTTGTGCCGTTCCATCGGGAGCAACGTTGGCCAAGCGGGATTGACCACCCTGCCCCGCTCGAGCATCAACGGCTCGCAGAAGATCTTCCAGCGGCGTGTTGCCTTGCAAGACTTGAACGACGATTTCAGGGTTCTTTACGAATCCGTCGGCGTAACGATCGTTGAGTTCACGTTGCAGGTTTGAGATTGTTTTTCCAGCGACGCGAACGATGCCGATCAGTGGCAGCGAAATCGTACCGTCGGAAAGAATCTGCAGAGATGCCTGATTCAGGTTCGGGTCACCTGAAGAAGAAATTGAAATCATATCGCCCACGAAAAAGCGGTAGGCTTCAGTCGACTGCCGACGTGTCACCACGTAGACGAATTCCAACTGATCGTCGACTCGCAGTCGATATTCTGGGACGTGAGGTGTGCGGAAGGGTCCGATGTACTCGCCGAAAGAATACTTTTCCCATGGAAGAGATCCAGCAGAAGCCCAGCGAGCTTCGCGTCCCAAACCTCTGCCTGTTCTTCCGGTGAAAGCACCGGCTGATCGGAAGAGCTTTGAAGCCAAACTCGGGGTGCTCGGTGGGCCCTGTGTGGCTTGACCCGCAAATGGGGCCTGCACAAACGGAGCCTGCCCGACTGAATGAGCATTGCCCACGAAGCCATCGGTGACGACTCCGCCATCGACAAAGCCTCCATCGACAAAGCCGGCTTGGGAGACAGCGGCTCCACAGCTACAGCCACCTTGGCAACTGCATTGACCTTGGCAAAGCCGGACTTGGCTGTCTCTAAAGACACCGTCTTTAGAGCTGAAGTCGTTCGAGGCTTCGTAGAATGCCTGTCTAACTTTCGACGACGACTTGACGTTACCAAGCCGCGTGGCGGACAGGTCCATCTCGGCCCGGGCAGGTACCACTTGGGAATCCATATGGACTTCCGGAGTACTCGCTGGGGAGACGATGGATGCATGTTCTGACTGCGGGAGAGTCAGCAGCAGTCCCGCTAAAAACAGGACGGCAGCAAGAGTTGGCTTCAAAATTTTCATGGCAAGACTTGGCCTGGGTCTGTCAGTTAAACGTTGTTTCTTAGACGAAAAAGGACGCTACGTGAAATCTATCGAATCAGCTTGTTGGGCACCCAATCACGGATTCGCTCTGCGATCGATTGCTTTTTATCTCCGAGGGCTTCTACGTTAGTCGCGGGAACGACGGCGGGCGTCGGAGTTCGCTTGGCGATCGTTTCGCCAGGCTGTGGAGGACTGCTTTTGGCAAATTGATCCGGCTCCATCCAGCGGATACCGTTGACGGGAGTTCCCACCCATTCGCTGTGCAATGCGATCTCATATTCACGACCAGCACGGGCTGCCAAATCTTGATCTTCAGCAGTTGCTTTACGCTCGTGGACTTTCGCAAGGTTGCCCCAGCTTTGGGCCACGGGGTGAATCGCTAGACTCTGCTTGAGCCATGCTTCGGCGAAATCGAGCTCTCCTTGGTGAGCCAATAGGACGCCCAACTCGTTCGCACTGCGGTAGTTTTGAGGATCGGCACCGACAGCTGCGTTGTGGAAAACGATTGATTTGGAAACTTCGTAAGACTGCGGGTTGGCATCCCCCATGGCCTTAACTGATGTAAGCTTGCCCAAGCAATACAGAGCTTCGGCAGAGACCACGTTTTGACCACCGCACAAACCCAACTGCTCGCCGGCAAAGATGTAGTACCTCTGCAAGGCTTCGGTAGCTGTCATATGACGCGCTTCCGTTTTTCCGATCAAGCGAGATTCGTGAGCTTCGATAATCGAGGCCACGTTCATTTGGATTTGGAACTGAGGATCTTCAACCATGAAGTCGGCGGCTTCTTTCATCGCCGTCACGCCTTTCCGCAGAGCACCGGTGTAGTCGCTGGTTTCTGTTTGCTGGTCGTTCGATTGAGCAAGAACATGCAGTGCCGAGTAGAACTCTTGCGTGGCAGCCTGAACTGCGTTGCGACGTGCAAGTGATTTTCCATACTCAATGTGGTGAACCGCTTGGGTGGCGGCGGCTTTGTCCAAGCCAGCAATCACGTTTGTCGTAATGGCTTGGGCAGGAGCGGCAACGGGAGTTGAGTGTGCCGCTGTTTCGACAACTGACTGCAGCGGGCTTGCAAACGCAGTTGTTTCGATTGACGTTCCATCATCAACAGTGACTTCAAATTGAGCTTCCGTTGGCTGTTCGTCCGCTTGGTTCAAAACTCCGATGGGAGCTGCATCTGTCGACGAAAAGCCAAGCGATTCATAGGCAGATTTTTGGACAGTGCTCACTGCAGGAGCGACATCAAGAATCAGTGATTCGAGAGTCGGTGCTTCGGTCGCGCTGACTTCCGGTGGAGCTTGGAAATCAAAGTTGTCATCGAAAGCTGGCTCTGCACTTGGCTCGAACTCTGCACTTGGCTCGAAAGCCGGCTCAGCAGATCGAGATTGAGGAGAAACGAATGGATTCTTTTTCCACGGTGCGGCGTTTACCCCTTGGCCCACGGGCCGATTAATCTGAGGTACCGTCGGGACTGCGACGGGCGCAACTGGAGCAACTTTCGCAGCTTCAGCCATCATCTCGGGGACATCAGCAACCGCGTTGGGAAGATAGTTGAAGGACTCTACAGCTGTTTCAGCAGCAGGAGCCTGAGGAACTTCCACAGCAACAGGCGGCTCTTCGAAAATGGGCTCTGGCTCTATCGCTGGAATGGATAGGTGTTCCATCTGAGTTTTGAATTCAGTTTCGATCGTGTTGCTGGCCACACGCACGGGAACCGATTCTGGCACTGCAGAACCGTCACGAACCAGATTTCTGTCGGTGACATTTTTGAGCGAATCGAAATTCTGGGACTTAAACTCAAAGGTTTCGGCTTGCGGCTGTCCCGCCCGATACGCAACTAGAATTGAAAACATGCCGGCGGCAATGCAGCAACCCATGACGAAACGTTTGGTAGTAATTTTCATGTCGACCTCTATCCGGTAAAGGACCTGTACATACAGGATCCACTACCGGTTCTATCGACATGCACGGTCGGATCGAGAAGTCCGCCTAGAACGATTGTGCGGTTTTATCGGTAAGTAGGGACGAAGTAATCGGCATAACCCGCAAAGCTTACATGCCCTATCTTACCTAACCGGAACAGCTTGCTGGCGAGGGATCATCAGGGGCTGTTGGATCCGCTCCAACGTGAAGTAAGCGAGTGGAATTTTGATCGGCCCAAACTCGGCAGTCGCCCGGCCCAGCAGATGCTGAGAATCAAGCACCACGAGCTTATCTACTAACACGCGAGCCGGATCGGTAGGCTTGTTGTCGCCGCGACGGTAACTAAAAACCGCTCCATGTTTAAAGGGCCCCAATCCACTAGGCGGCTCGACTGCAAAACTTCCCTCGCGGGACATGTAGTTTTGCTGCGGAGTGCCTGAAATAGGCTGCCATCCCACGGCACGCAGTAAATCGTTGCTAACTTGATGGACAAGGATATTGTCTCCCTTCAAACTGCAAGTCTGCGGCGTGATCTCCTTGATGAACTGGCGATATCCGGCAATCTCGACGATACCTTTGTTGACGCCCTTCCATTGGCCCACCAATTCGTGGGGCGCCGGAGTCCGCGCTTCGCTGAACATCTTGCGATAGTCGATCAAAGTGAAGTTCCGGATGTCCATCACATCGACACTGCCCTGTGACTTGGGACGATCCAGCTTCGATCTCCAGATCCGCTGCGGTCCTTGGTACTTGGCCATGTTGGCTTGAACCAGCGCGTGCTTGTGCAGTGGAACCTGATTCAACTGCGAAACGGGCTGCGGAGGGGCCGTTTGGATATACGATTGGCCGTACTGGCTATACGTTTGACCGAGGGTTTGCCCGGCAAAAAGCAGGAATAACAAAATTGACAACAGGGCAGAATTTAAGAGAGCTGTTTTCATTTTCGCGGCCATACTGGTTCAGCAGGAGTTCGAACGCGGGCTTCCAAAGGACTTCGATAGCATCGACTATCCTGTCGAGCTCTAACATTAATTCCAATCATGACTCACCTGTTGGTCATGTTGATAGCAACGGTTATTCGGGTTGTAGGGAAAATTTGGGATGAAGCAGATCCAGAACTTCGGAAGAAACATCTCTTTCACCCCCGAAATGAACTGCCACGTTGAATCGGAATCCGACGTCCTTGCCGTCCTCAAGGCCAACCCGGGCAAACGTTTTCGAGCCATTGGCAGCCTGCATGCATGGAGTCCC
>CAZDZX010000165.1:0-9439 GCA_964510005.1 uncultured Pirellulaceae bacterium | reverse complement strand
GGTTTCAACCCTAGGAACAGGTCCCCTTTCAGAAATTTGCCCCGTAGGGGCAACAGCAGGTCGAGAGTCGTTGGCGCCCTTTAGACCAGCGGCCGACACAAAAGGCCTAAGAAAGCGGCTCGCAAATCCGGTTCGCGTGATGTGCCGCCCTCTGGGCTAAAAACCACTGCTGCTCACTCGCCAGTTCAATCGGTTCGTTCTAAAGTAAGTGCCATTTTCGGCGCTTGCGGATTGTTCGACTTAAGGCACTTCCACCGGCTAGCGCCTTGCCGCTCATTTATGTGCGGCCTGTGAATACGCTCATCGATGCGCAGCCTAACAATCCAAGCGCCTCACACAAACGTGTCCGCCAAGGCAAATCACACCGCTGGCCGAGAAAATATTCGAGGCCGCAAGCCACAACCGCCGCTTTGCCCTACAATTTTGGCATGCTCCCAATCTTCCAAAATGATCTTCGGTTTATCTGGCTGTGCTTGGCTGGCCTGATCGTATTCTCCCAAGCAACCCCCGCGGTTGGCCAAGACGTCGAATTTCGTCGCAACAAATCGGGTATCCGGCAGGCGACGCCCTCCAATATTCCAAGTCCCCGTCCCGAAGGCTGGGTCGTCGACGAAACCGGCGTCCTCAAACGGGAAGAGTTCGAACACATCAATCAGGTTTGCGAAGAGGTCTTCCAAAAACTTGGCCGCGAAATGACAGTCGTGGTGATCGACACCACCGCTGGTGCCAAACCGCGGGTATTTGCGACGCAGTTGTTTAACAACTGGGGCGTCGGAGGAGCGTTTCGAAACAATGGAGTCCTGCTGTTCGCTGCGATTAAAGATCGTCGCGCTGAAATTGTTTTGGGCGAAGGTGTTGATACCGGCGAACAAAAAAGGATTTCGCGACAGATCATGGACAGCGTCGTGGTCCCCAACTTTCAGGACGGCGATCCCGCCAGTGCCCTCTACGAAGGCATCCGCAGCTGCGCGACGCAGATCCTTTCCGTGTCTGAATTGGAGGCCCCAACGGAGCTGCCCGGTGCAGCGCTCCGGCGCGATCAGCTCAAACGATACAAACGACGGCGCTCACTGTTGCCATGGATTCTAGGCGGTCTAGGTTTAGGCGGATTGGGGCTGGTTGTGGGCGGCCGTTACTGGCTCCGCTACCGTCCGCGCGACTGCAACCATTGCCGTGAAGATCGAATTTTGCTTGATGAAGCCAAAGACGATGAATTTCTAGAGCCGCCAGAGTTGCTCGAAGAGCAGCTGGGCAGTGCGGACTACGACGTGTGGGCTTGTCTGACCTGCGAAGATGTCGAGAAAATTCGCTACGGTAAATTTTGGAGCCGGTTTTCAACCTGTCCCAAATGTGAATACGCGACGCGCTGCAAGATTTCACGCACGCTGGTTCAGGCAACAACGATGCATGGCGGAAAAGTTCTTGTCGAGGAATCCTGTCGACACTGCGACTACTACGATCGCCACGTGTACCGTACGCCGATGGTTCGCACCCAATCGTCTTCGAGCGGTCGCGGGCGAGGCGGCTTTGGCGGCGGTAGCATGGGCGGTGGCGGAGGCAGCGGCTTTGGTGGCGGTTCTTCGTCGGGCGGTGGCGCCAGCGGCAGTTGGTAGCCAACGCAGGCTCCGACGGATGGACGTAGCGGTGTGCTAAGATATCTCGATGAGAAACGATATCACGCAAATTCTGAGGAAGATCGAAACCGGCGATCAACACGCGGCCAGTGAGCTATTGCCACTGGTATACCAAGAGCTACGAAAGCTGGCGGCCCAGAAGATGTCACAGGACAAAGCCGGCCAGACTTTGCAGCCAACGGCTCTGGTCCATGAAGCGTTTATGCGTTTGGTCGGCAACGAGGATCAGGCCCAGTGGGATAACCGAGGGCATTTCTTTGCTGCCGCGGCCACCGCAATGCGGCGAATTTTGATCGAAGCGGCGCGACGAAGGAACAGTGAAAAGCGAGGCGGTAAGCTCGTCAAAGTCGATCTGAACGATGACGATGCCATCGTGGTCGCCAAAGATGACGCCACGTTGTTGGCACTGGACGTGGCACTGGACCGGTTGGCAGCGGTTGATCCAGAACTGGCTCGGCTGGTCGAACTGAGATACTTTACCGGTTTAACCGTCGACGAAACGGCGAAAGCAATGGGCGTTTCACCACGCACCACCAAACGCAACTGGGCCTACGCAAGAGCGTGGCTGCATCGAGAACTCAACGGCGACGATCCAAATGGCAGTGATGCCAAAGGTCCGTCCCATGAGTAACCCCTCAGAACGATCGATCTTCCTCGACGCCATCGATTTGCCAGCGGGAGAGGACCGAAATCAATTCTTAGACAAAGCCTGCGGTGACGATTCGCAGCTGCGCCGCGCCGTTGATCAACTATTGCTCGGTCACCAATCCGAAAGCAACCCGCTGGACAATCCCCGCGCCGAATGGGTCATCGACGAAGAGCTCTTTCAACAGCTGGTCAGCCAACCCAAAATCAGCGAGACCAAAGATTTGGTAGGCACTCGGATCGGCGATTACAAACTGATGGAGCTGATCGGAGAAGGCGGCTTTGGGCTCGTCTATGTGGCTCAGCAGCAGGAGCCGATACGCCGCAGGGTCGCCCTGAAAATTATCAAACCCGGTATGGATTCGCGCGACGTGATCGCACGCTTCGAAGCCGAACGTCAAGCCTTGGCCATGATGGAGCATCCTCATATTGCCACGGTTTTAGATGCTGGGATTTCAGACGATGAACGGCTTTACTTTGTCATGGAGTTGGTTCGAGGCGTGCCGATAACCGAGTTTTGCGACCACCAGCGGCTGACGCCTCGCAATCGCGTCGAGCTGTTTTGTGATGTTAGCGCCGCCATACAACACGCCCATCAAAAAGGCATCATTCATCGCGATATCAAACCGTCCAATGTGATGGTCACGCTTCACGATGGCAGGCCGGTCGTCAAAGTGATTGACTTTGGTGTTGCCAAAGCCATCGGACAGCGGCTGACCGACAAAACGATCTACACGCGGTTCTTTTCGATGATCGGCACGCCGGTCTATATGAGCCCCGAACAAGCGGAAATGAGTGGGCTGGATACCGACACGCGAAGCGACATCTATTCGCTGGGGGTTTTGCTGTACGAATTGTTGACCGGCACGACGCCGTTTGAGCGCGAGCGATTGGATTCCGTTGGCTACGACGAAATGCGGAGAATCATCCGCGAAGAAGAACCGCCCAAGCCCAGCCAGCGGGTGACGACCTTGGGGGATCGGCTGACCACGGTTTCTGCCTCGCGGGGCGCCCAGCCCGATCGCTTGAACGGACTGATCTCCGGGGATTTGGATTGGATTGTGCTGAAGGCATTGGAAAAGGATCGAAACCGGCGATACGAAAGTGCTGCTGCGTTGACCGATGACTTAAAACGCTTTTTGAATGAAGAACCGGTCGCGGCGCGGGCTCCCACGACGGCTTATCGTTTGCAAAAATATTACAAACGCAACCGGCTTGCTCTGTTGGTGGCGTCGGCGATTGCGACCGCATTGGTAATTGGAATCGGAGTAAGTCTCTGGCAGGCTTCCCAAGCGATTATCGAAAGAAATCAAAAAGAAGAAGCGCTGCAAGCGGCGCTGTTGGCAGAGAATGAAGCCACCAAGGCGCGGCAGGAAGTTGAACAGTTTGCCAAACGACTCGAAGAAGCCAACGTTCTGATGGCCAGCGGCCGGGCGTATGAAGACGCGAACCAGTTTTCGGCGGCGTACGCGGATTTTTCGCAAGCCATCGAAATTCAACCCAGTTTTTACCTTGTTTGGATCCAGCGGGCCAAGTTGTTTGCTCAACTAAGCTGCTGGGAAGAAGCGGCGGCCGATTTCGAAATGGCAGCCAAACTTGGCTCGCCAACCGACGAACCTTCATGGTGGGGAGCCCCGCAACTTTTTTCGTACACCGATCGCGACGAGCTTTACCAATCGACGATTGAGAATTTGAAACAAAGCCAAATCGCCGATAAAGCCGCCAGTTGGAACGTGATTCGAAATGCGTTGATGGATCCCCAGTCCGAGATTGCATTTAAACAACTCGCGGATGAATCGGAGTTAAAGCTGGCCGAAACAAGGCCTGCTCCCAACCGCAAACCGCGTTTTGAGCCGGACAGCATCCGCAGGATCTTTGAGGGCGGGGAACCGCGTCGGCCTCAGGGTGGACCTCCGCCGCCGCACAGTCGCGGGCAGGTTCAATGGACGCCTCGCGGGGCACAACTCTACATCACCGGCTTGGCGCAGTTGAGGGCAGGGCGATTTGAACGGGCCATCGAACTTTTCCAGAAAGTTCGCAAGGAAGATCCCGGTTGGCCCAGTCGCAGGCTGGTTCATTTCCCGTTGGCGATTGCGTTCCACCAGTCAGGCAATGCAAAGACCGCCAAGGCCGAGTTTGAAAAAGGATCGCGGGAGATGAATCGTTGGCTGGCGTCGTTTGCGGACCAGCCAGAGTCTGAATTGCCGATCGCTTGGTCGGACTTCGTCGAAGCCCAAATTCTCTCCGATGAAGCCCACTTACTGATTAACGGGACTCAGCAACCCGTTGATCCTCGTCTGCAAAGCGGCCGTTTGCAGAATCTTAAAATGCTCAAAGGGCTGTAAAAGCAACGGTTTTTCAGCCGTTTTCGCTTTTTCTGAAAAAACTTGGCCCCATCTTTGGAATTTCTTCGCATTGATTGATGAGCCCACAAATGGGCTTTGACTGAAGTGAACCTGGAACAGCATTCAGACGGAGATCCAAATGAAGATTACTCTTAGCGCCACAGTTTTTATCTTGATGATCGTTGCTTCGGCAACGATGACGTTCGCCCAGCCACCTGGCGGTGGGCCCGGTGGACCAGGCGGGCGTCACGGAGGCGGACCTGGCGGACAGGGAGGAGGCGCTCACCCCGGACGAGCCGTGCTTGAGGCCCTTGATACTGATGGCAACCATGAAATTTCCGGTGCCGAGATGCAAAACGCGGCAACCGCGCTGTCGAAGCTAGACACCAACGGTGACGGAAAGTTGAATCAAAAAGATCTGGCAGGTGGCCGTGGCAAGCAAGCCGGCCGACAAAGAAGCGGACAGCGAGGCGGACAGCGAGGCCGACCCCAAGGCGGACCACCACGCGGTGAGCGAGACGATTCAAGTCGACCGCCACGTGGTGAGCGAGAGTCTGGATCGGATCGACCTGAACGCGGTGGCGGACCTCCGAAACCTGAACGGATGCTTCAACAGGCAATGGAATTTGATGCCGATAGTGATGGCAAGCTGGACAAGACCGAGTTGCAGAAATTTTTCAGTCAGCTGGGACCTCCTCCTCGGCACGGTGGCCGCGGCAGCAGTGATCGGTCAGATCGATCCAGTCGTCCCTCTCGTCCACCAAGCGAATAGTTTTGGTCTAGCGTTTTAAGCAACCGATATCTTTTCTCTTTCGTCTTTCCTCCTGCAGCTTGGGCGCTCTTGCCCGAGCTGCACCGAGGTCACCAACAACGGCGCATTTTACTTTTTGAGGACTTGCTATGAAAAAAATGATCGTAAAAGTTCTTGCTCCAGTCCTGCTACTGGCGCCACTGGCAGTTTGGGGCTTTTCTCGAACGGGCGAACCGTCCGCACCCGAAATCGGCATACCGAATCGGATTGCTTGGTACGCCACGGTTAAGAGCGGACTGGCGGAAGCGAAGCGTTCGGGACGACCGATTTTGCTGACCTCGGCTGCGCCGCAGTGCGAGGGCGTCTCGGGCATGTGGTGACCGGGCAAGCAAGGTACGGACAGGAGTTTCCTGTTCAACGAACAAGTCGTGAAATCTTCACGTGATTTTGTCTGCATTCGATTGGCAACTTACGAGGACCAGTCGGAAGCCGATTTTATGAAAGAGCTTTACGTTGGCAAATCGGGATTCGTCGAAAACACAATGTTTGCGATCCTTGGTCCCGATGGCAAGAAAGAGCTAACCCGTAAAGGCCGGGCTCCGTTTTATGAGTATCGAAACGCTCGCGATATGGCCCATGGCATGAAACAAATAGCGGGCGACTACGCCGAAGCCACCGCCAAAGATTGGACAGACGCTGCGATCCCGTATGCGGCTTCGATCAAATTGGGAATCAATATCGCCTCTGCAGATGTGTTGCCGTTGGTTGTCATGACGGGGGCAGATTCCCCAGAAAGAAAATCGCTTGAGCGTCATTTGCAAACAGCTGCGTGGTCGTCAAAGATTGCCGGTCGATTCACTTACGCTCAAACGCAGACCGTAGCCAATCTGAAAGCCATTTCGGAACACGGCCTCGAAGACGATGCTACGGCTTGCGTTTTGATTGTGGAACCGGGACGTTTTGGAATGTCCGGTAAGGTCTTGAAGCGTTTGGATGCCGCGGCAACCCAAGCTGAGGTTCAAGCCGCATTGGCGGAAGTGGTCAGAACGTTCAACCGCCCCCACAAGCCGCATCGGTCTCATGTTCGCGACGGAGTCAAATTGGGTGTCGACTGGAAAACGAAAACCCCAATCACTGATCCGGAAGCCCTTCAATCCAGAAAGCGTTGGCGAGGCGAATAAACAAACCAAAAGTTCGATCGGACGAATCAGTAGTGGATGGTCATTAGTGGACGGGACGCTCCGCGGCCCGAAGGGCAGGATGTTGCCCAACGGCACTTCTGCTCTAGGCCGGAGAGGCTGTGAAAAATTGCAGCTGGACTAGCAACAGTTCAGAAATCGATGGTCTAGGTGAGGGGGAACGTGTTCCATTGAAATCTGAAGTCCTGCGACATCAGCTACGTGGAGAATCCCAAACTACTTGACCTCTTGCCGCAACTTCTTCCACTTCTGACGCATAACTTTCAGTTGCTTTTTAAACTCACTGTTTTGCGCCAGATTGTTTTTCTCTTGCGGATCATTCTTCAGATCGTACAGTTCTTCCCAGCGAGACTTCCCCGCTTTGACTTTGGAGGGAACGAGATACCGTCCGTACTTCCAACGCCCGTTGCGGACGCCTTCGGTGGGGGCGATCAGGTCGCCGGCACTAAACAAATGCTCGTAGAAAAACGAGTCTCGCCAATCCGCTGGCGTCTGACCGGCAAGGACGCTGCGCAGGCTCTTGCCTTGCATTCCTTCTGGAGACTCAACGCCTGCGAAATCCAAAATGGTCGGCGCCATATCAATCAACAATGCCATCGCATCACTGCGATTTCCTTGAACGCTCGCGTCACGTGGATCGTGAATAATCAACGGCACGCGAATCGAAACATCGTGAGGCAACCACTTACCGGCGAAACCGTACTCACCCAAAAAGAAACCGTGATCGGATGTGAAAATGATGATCGTGTTGTCTGACATCCCGGCCTGTTCCAGTTTCTCTCGAATACGACCGACCGTCGCATCGACACCGGTAATCAACCGGTAGTAGTCTTTGACAGATTTTTGGTAGCGCTCGGGTGAGCGAAATCGAACTTCCCAACGTTTGCGATTCATACCGGTCTTCATAAAATCCGGCATGCTTTCGTGAAAGTGATTGGCTGCCGTCTCCGGTGGCTTAATCGTGATGTCGCCGTACAGATCGGCGAGCGCTTTGTCCGAAGGGAACTGGTCCGAATTCAGATCCATCGAGTCTTGGCAGTGCGGTGCTTTGAAGCTAATCGACAGATGAAACGGCTGCTCTTTTGTGCAACCCTCGATAAACTTGAGGGCTTGATCGCCCATTCTTGCGGTCAGATGCCGCCCCTGTTTAAGCTTGGGATCTGTGCCCTTTTTGAAGTAGTGGCTTTGGCCAGGAAATCCTTTGTGATAATCGAGGATAGAGTTCGCTTGTCGCGGATGACCGATGCCCCACTTGCCAATAAAGCCCGTTCTGTAGCCGGCGGATTTGAGTTTCCCCAGATAGGTGTTGGCAAGTTGGTCGGCAGTCAGATCGGTTTTGAAGTCCCAGATCTTATGACGAGCCGCGTATTGTCCGGTGAACACACAGGCGCGGCTGGTCATGCAGATCGGTGTCGTTGTAAACGCTTCGTCAAAGATGACGCTGCGTTTTGCCATGGTGTCGATGTTGGGCGTTTTGATAATTTCGTTGCCCATGCAACCGAGCGAATCCCATCGCTGATCGTCGGTCATCAAGAAGATGATGTTGGGCGGCTGTTCGAGCGCCACCACGAACGATTGACTCCATCCTAAAATGAAAATAGCCAGAATCAGATGTCGGTTCATTGAATAACTTGAGTTAGGAGTCGTATGTTTGTTCGAGAGTGTTCGGCAGCGAAAGGAAGGGGCCATTCTAATTGAAATAGTGGGCGCCGCATGTCCTCTCTTAGGGCATCACCAGATTAGGGCATCACCAGAACTTCCACCAAGGCTTACTGTTGTTTTTCAAAGTGGCCAAGGGCTTGGAGAGTTCTCGGATTGAGTTTGGTTTCGGGCGAATGCCCGATTCGACTTCACCGATTCGATGTTGAATGCTCAAGTTGATTTTGTCTTGGGGTTTAAGTTTCAGAGCGGCGATGATGGCTTTTCTAGCGGCGTCGGTCCTGCCAGCCAGCAGCAAACTGATGGCGACGTTGCCGAGTGTTTCCGCACAATCTGGTTTTAACACAGCACCTTTCTGGCTGGTCTCCACGGCTCGGCCGTACTCTCCCAGTTCCATGTAGACACCAGCCAGTTCGCGGTAGATGGATTCGGTATCCGATTCCAGTGCCGCGGCTCGTTCCAGCCACTTGCGGGATTCTTCCAGTTGCCCCAACGCGATATGGGCTTTGCCAATGAAGAACAAATTAGGCCAATGATCGGGTGCTTCGATGTTAACTTTCATCAAGTCATCGATTGCGGCTCGAACTTTTTTATCGGCGGTGCCACTCAGTGGAGATTGGCCAGCGGTTCGAAAATGTTTCCGAATGGTCTCGGCGGCGCTTTGGAAAAGGGCTTCGGTCGGTGTCGATGTTCGACCGATGAAAACTTCTTCGCCGGTATTGACGTTGCGGTAGACTTCAACGTTGTCCTCAAGTCGCAAAAATTCCAGTTCTGATTTGTCGCTGAAAACCAGCCCTGAACCGTTCTCAAGATCAAAGTTCTCGGGCGCGAACAATCGTGACGGATCCGAGCCTTCGCGAAAACCGATGACTGTGTTTTTGACTTTCGCGAGATGCAACCATTCGCAGTACGGAGTGAATTGCTGATGGAATTCACAAGTCAGGACAGCATCCGAGTCCGGCCCCTTGGTGGCGTTGATCCCCTGTTCTTCGAGGGTGCTCACGAAATCGATCGCATCCGCTTCAGCCATGAATCCGAACGCAACGATATGATCATCGCCGACCATCATCCGGTTGGACGCGGCGATCTTTCCAGATTGCAGCAGCGGTTCGATGGTCTCTTTTTTGACCACGACGCTGTATCCAAGAATTGGAACTGACACGTTGGGCTCGGCTAAAATAGGTTGCGAGACGTTTCCACTATTTT
>CAZDZX010000164.1:0-9467 GCA_964510005.1 uncultured Pirellulaceae bacterium | reverse complement strand
GGCAAGAACACCTTATCAGCGAACAGGTTAGACGCGATGGCAATCGAGCCCATTGAATTTCATCATCAACTCGGCACCATGCAAGAAATCCGATGGCGACTTGGATAGAACCCTTGCTTGCCTATCTTTCCACTGTCCGTTTTCGATTCTCTTCGTTTATCGGTCGGACGTTTTGACGACAGCGCAGCCGCGAACTCAGTTCGTTGCACGAGAACAAAGGGGTCAGGAGCATACTAGGGACCTTTTTTGTCAGGGACCTTTTGTGCAACACAAAATCATGCCGCCTGAATGGCGTCGTCAAAAATTTCGATCTGATCTAACTCAGGTGGCAGCCACGGTTTCTGGCAGTGAGTGCAATTGCCCATGTCGACACGAGTAGGCTTCTGACAACTGGGACAGGATTCTTTGACCAGTCGTCGGTGGCAGGCGAAAACGGCAAGCCAAATCCCCCAGCCGCCGAGGACTGCGAGAATTGTCCAAACCCATCGCTGGCGTGCCGGCAAATCAAACCATCGGCAAGTCAGAAATGTCCCCACGGCAACGATCAATGCTTGTGCCAAGCCAAAAAATGTAATCCAAGACCAACCATGAGGTAGATAGCCCGTGTAAAAGAACGTGGCGATACTACTGATGGTCGCTAGAACCGGCGGGTAAGCCAGCCCCATTAGATCTTGATCGTTGGATAGGTAATTCAGCGGAATGACCACGGGCCCCATCGTGCTGTAACTGCCGTCATCTTCAAGCATGCCATAGTAGTACTCCGTCTCAAAATTAACGCATTTGCTTCTTACGTAACCATAGCGCCCATCATCAGCGCGAAACACGGTGATGGATTGCTTGTCGTCCAGCGATTCGAACTTAAACGTTTTGGAACCATCGACCTTGATCAATGGCATCGCAAGCGCATGCTGTTCATTTCGCATTTCCTCGCTGAGTTTCTTTTGGTCATCAACGGACGAAACGATGTACCGCGTCAGGGCATCGCCACTGACCGTCCACAAGGTGGCCGGGATCTGCCCCTCGGCCAGCAGCAAGCAGACCCCATCGACATGTTGTGGAATCAGCCGATGCACCTTCAGCGTATCGGTATCCAGCTGGCCCACACCTGTGGCATCAACAACGAAAGGGTTGACGGCAACATTGGAACCTCCAGAATCGATCGTTGCTTGGAGCCCAGCGACAAGATTGAGTTGTTGGAATTTTCCTTGCAGCCACCGCCCATCACGGGAGACCTCCTGCGGCGTGACGATGGCTGCTAAATTCTTTCGCCCATAGGCCAACAAGCGTCCTTGATGAGAGAACATTTTGAGATTCCCTTCAGGGACCACATCGCTTCCAAAATTTCCTTCCAATTTGAACTGCCTGAACCAAGTGTATTTTCTGTGATCAAGCCTGGTAACACGGGAATGTTCGGGAAACTCCCATTCATCGTCGACGGCAACGAAATCAGCGGTCGACTGCGCTGGCCGCACGGAGAATTCGATTTGGCTCCAGTCCCAAATCGAACGTTTGGTCTCGAATTGCTGAAACTCACCCGCCGAATTCATCTGCAAACCCCGCTCCCGATGCGGGGATTCATTGTCAGCCTTCGGCAAAGAGCTCACCAGCATGACCGCGGCAGTCGTCCCGAAAACGATGGCGGAAAACGCTAACCCAACATAGGAAGCCCATGAGAATGCTCGCGCTTCACTGCGAGGCGGCAGCATCTGCCTCCGACAAAATGCATGTCGCGCCGCGAACAAAACCACAGCAGCCGCCAACAAACTAATCGCCCAAGCATAAGCGCTGGCAAGGAACCTTCCGAGATCTTCAAAATACCAAAACGACACGTACATTTGCTGAACAGAAAAAATCACGACCCCAATTCCGGCCAACGGCAAAACGCGCGTCCCCACCCACCTCGCGTCGCGGTTACCAATCCACATCGCCACGGGATGCAATAGAAAAGCAATCAACGCCAACAACACACCCGGAATCACTTGCAGCGACGACACCGGCAGATAGTGCAGCCCTCTTGTACCTAAGTAGTATGCTGCCAACAGCACCGCAGGAGCCATCGCTATCACGTAAGCAACGAAACCTGCAAGAATCTTGGCCCAAAAAATTGTCGACGCTTTTACCGGGCGGTGCAACAAATATCCTCGCGTTTCATTACGAAGATCAAATAGCGATTGCAATAAGCCCAAGGCGAACGCGATCAATGCTCCCGACCACCCCAGCGCGTCCGTCAACGTTGACTCAGCAAAATAGAAATGACTGATCAACTCGGGCAAGGATTGCCAGGCCATCACGGCGGCGATCAAAATCCCAATCGGCACCCACCGTAAGCAGTCCCGTAGTTCCTTTTTGAAGATGGCAAACATGGCTGGCTCCCCGAATTGATTTGGTCCGTTGTGGCGTGGTGATATCGACAGATCGTTTTGTTCTCAAGCAGCGGATTAAGGGTTGGCTTCCGAGAAGCTTTTGTCGGCCGTCGCTGAAATTGAGCTAGAAAAGAACGAACGATCGCCGCGCTGGCGCGTTAAAAACGCCAACACCGCATCGTTCAAAGTGGTCTCTATTTGTTCCGGCTGACCGTATGTTTTTTCGATGGCCGCATGAGCCACGCCGTTGGCGTCCGCGATTGCCATTTGCATGCGGTTGCCCACGCGACGGGCTTCGATCAACCCCGGAATAGCATTCACCGCTGCTTGATCTTCACGGCCGTCGGATTTGACCGAATACAACGAGACGCGTGAAACGAAGTCGTCCATACTGGTGTCGACTTTCAAGCGACCGCCCACCATCACGGCCACACGATCGGCAATCCGCTCCACGTCGTCGAGCAAATGCGTGCTCAACAGAACGGTTCGCTTCCCACCGCCCGCAAATTCGATCAACGTCTCATTGAGGGCACGGCGGCTGACAGGGTCCAACCCAAGGGCCGGATCGTCCAGCACCAACAGTTCTGGATCCGGAGCCAGCACCATGGCCAGCGCGACCCCCGCCCGCTGTCCACGAGAGAGTGTTGCGACTTTGGCCGCCGGGTCGATCGCAAAGTGCCGCACGATATCGTCAAACAGTTGCCCGTTCCACGAATCGTAGCCTTCACGCTGAAATGATTGGCACTGCCTCACGCGCATCGAGGGATACAAAAAATGACCCTCCGCCAGATATCCGATTCGCTTCCGCGTCGCCTCGGACATGGTCGTCGCGTTAACGCCCAACGTCAGGGCGGCCCCTCTCGTGGGAGACAGCAACCCCATCAGAATCCGGATCGTTGTCGTTTTCCCGGCCCCGTTGAGCCCCAGTAAAGCGGTGACTTTTCCGGTTTGCACATTGAGACTCAGATCATCAACGACCGGCTTTTTACCGAAGTAGCGGCAAAGTCGTTTCAATTCAATCGCGTGTTGGCTCATGAAAGTTTCCTTGGAATGTGTCTCAGGATTTGTTCAACTTCTGGAAGTGTTTCTTGATCTCGGCCAGTAGCTGGTTCTGGTCGAAACCTAAAGTGACGGCTTCGGCGACAAAGGGACCGATGACTTCGTCCAAGCGGCGTTGGCGCTCGCGTTTGGTAAAGATCTCACGACGTTTGGCCACGAAATAGCCGCGTCCCTGCTGGCTTTCGACCACCCCATCATTCACCAGCACGGCATAGGCTTTGGCGATCGTGTTGGGGTTAATCACCAACTCCGCAGCCAAGCCCCGGACGCTGGGCAGGGGCTCGCCAACTCCGATTTTCCCAAGCGCAATCGACGATCGCATTTGATCGATGATTTGCCGGTAGATCGGTGTCTTGCCGCCGGTTGTTATCTCAATGTTCAGCACGAGCCTGCCTCCACTGTAATACGATATGTAGTACAGTACCGTCGCGCACTGCCAAAGTCAAGAACTTTTTCGAAAACTTCCGTGTTGGAAAGTCCCGGGCGTCGACGGCTTGCTCAACTGTCAGAAAGCAGTGTTTTCCACGATTCGAATGACATTCCCGACAAATCGTCGGGCGGAAACGCAGGGTGCAGGACCAAAAATGGTTTTTGGGTACAATCAAACGTTCAATCCACAGGCTCAACCCGTCCCAGATGAAACCATGAAAACGATCCAACAAAACATCCTTCCGTTGATTGCAGTGTTGACGTTGGTCTTCCACGGTATGACGCTGACGTCTTCCGCTCAAGAAACACCCGCGGCTTTGAACTTCACGATGAAGTCAATCGAAGGCAAGGATGTTTCGCTGTCCAAGTACGCGGGCAAAGTCGTGGTGCTGGTCAACGTCGCCAGCAAATGTGGATACACTCCGCAGTACAAGCAACTGCAGAAACTTCACACCGATCTCTCTGGCCAAGGCGTAGCCGTCATCGGCGTTCCCTGCAATCAATTCAAAGGTCAGGAACCGGGCAGCGACAAAGAGATCCTGAAATTCTGCCAAAGTAAATACAACGTCGAATTCGATTTGCTTTCCAAGGTCGACGTGAACGGAAAAAAACAATGTGGTCTCTACAAGCATCTCAACGCCCTCGACGTCGCGCCCAAAGGCAAGGGCGATGTGAAGTGGAACTTTGAAAAGTACATCATTGACCGCAGCGGAACACCGGTCGCGAGATTCGGCTCCAAAGTCAAAGTTAACAGTGATCAATTCATGGTCGCCCTGAAAAAGGCGATGGGTGACTCGGGGCACTATTCGCACAAGAGCGAAAAACTTGGACGCAGCTATTACCTGTTCAGCAAAGAAGTCCCACTGAAAAATTCAGACAAAGTCCAAACCATTTACTTTTTCGCCAAAGACCCCGACAACAAAAAGGGCAAACCATTGGCGTCGGTGCCTGAAGGCAAAATGGTTTCAGAGACCAAAACCGGAATGCTGGTTTTGAAAAACGATGGCAAGAAAAAGAAGTAAGTCCCACAGTTGAAACACGGCACAAGCTTCCAGCGCTACCCGCCTGTGGTTCTATCTCGATCACAGACCGGGAGCCGATGCCGCCTCCGCGGACTCTAAACCATGCCCTGTTCGGTAAGAATCCGCTGAATCTGCCGGCGGTGCAAACGGGAGTGTTGCCACGCGATCACCAACAACCCCTTGGCTTCGACATGGCCGTACAGAGGATGAAACACGGTTCCGACGGCGTGTCGCATGGCTTCGTTTTCGATCAAATTGTTCACGGTGCTAATAAAGTGCCACGCGTTCTCTTGGAATTCATCAATTCGATCGGAATCGACATCCCGCGGTTCGAAGTATCGATACTCGGGGAGAAATTTTGACACCGAACACAAATCCCCGATCGATTTGAACAGAAATTCGTTGTAGCGAGTCAGGTGATCGACCACCATCAGCGGGGTCCACTGACAACTGGATCGACGCAGTCCCGCCATCCGCCGAATATCGCCTTCATCGGCCAGCACACCAAAGCCCTCGCCGTCGAGCACTTTCACGATCGCGGTGACTTCTGATTCAAACAGCTGGATCAGCCTTGGGCAGGATCGCGTTAGGCAACCGACTTTGAAAGCCGCGTTCGCGGTCAACCGCTCTACGAACGGCAAATCGGCTTTGATGCGATCGCTATGAAACTGGCAATCCGATTGGATATCATTCACCAATCCGCTCTTTCGGTTTGTGATCGCGGACTAGTTTTGCAACAGCTTCGGCGTCTTGGAAGGCGATGCTGAAATCTTGCCTTGGCTACTGCGAAACGGCTTGTCTGTTTTGTACAACTCCAAGCGCTCCGTATAAGCTTCCTTTTCGTCCTTGGGAGCAAGCTCAACGGCCGAAGCCTGATGCTTGACTGCCTTTTCAAACTCACCCTTTTCAGCATAGGCAGCGGCAAGGGTATCGATAATATTCCAGTCTTTGTCACCGGCCAACTCGACGGCCTGCTCCGCCAGTTTCAGCGAGCGTTTTCCGTCCCGATAATCCTCTTCCGGGCAAACGGCAAGGAACCAAGCCAATCCGTTGATCGTTTCGGGGATATTGGGGCCAATCTTAAGCGCTCGCTCGAAGTCAGCGACGGCTTTTTTGTATTCGCCCTGCCCTTCATAGGCCACCGCCCGGTTGCTTAACGTGGTCGGGTTTTCGCCAGAAATCTCCAAGCATTGCTCGTAGTCAGAAATCGCACTGGAGAAATCTTTGTTGGCGACGTGACAGACGGCCCGATTGTTGTAGGCGATCGAAAGCTGCGGAGCGTATCGAATGGCTCGGTTCAAATCGAACATGGCTTCGTCAATCTTTCCCAGCTTGTACAGCACCCAACCGCGATGATTGAGGGCTTCTGCGTTTTTCGACTGATAGTCGACGGCTTTTTCAGCCTGCTTAAGTGCATTGTCGAGATCGTCATCGAACAAATAAATGTTGCTCATCCCGATGTAGCTATCAGGAATTCGCTTGTTCAACTCGATCGATTTCTCGTAATCCTCTTTGGCTCCTTCCGCCATGCCCGCATCATGTTTCGCACTGGCCCGATTGATGTAGTACCAAGGATTTTTTGGATTGAATTTAATCGCTTTGTCAAAGCACTCGATCGCTTCTTTGTGCGAACCGGCTCCGTAGAGAACGTTCCCCATATTAAACCAGGCGTCCGGGTAGTCTTCTTTCAGCTTGATCGCGTGATTGATATCGTTGACGGCCAGCTGCTGTTTTCCCATCGCGTTGAGAACAACACCGCGGTTGGACCAAGTCCCCGGATTTTTTGGATTGACCTGCAACGAACTGTTCAAATCTTCCATCGCTTTAGGGTAGTCTTCGTTCTCGCGACTGATCATACCGCGGTGAGCGAAAGCGGCGTAATCCCGCTCGTTGGTTTTGATTCGGTCCGAGTAATACTCTTCGGCATCGCTGAGATTCATCACGTACTCCAGCGGAAGCCAGCCATTGACGCCCTCAAGGGCACACCACTTTTTGTTGCTGACGGCAATGATCGTGTGAATATTGCCTTCGTAAACTTCGCCGACTTTTTTACTTCTGATTTTTGTTGGAAAGGTCGCCGTGACGCAAACGCGATCTCCAACATCCTGTGCCTGGACACCGTTGACGGACAAGAAAACGAACAGGGTCGCGAACGCGACGCAGAAAATGAGTTGAATTTGTCGCATGGCAGTGTAGGAGAAAGAACTCAAGGTAAGCCGGATAGATTCCCGACGGGAAGGAACCAATATAAATGATTTTTGCCGCCGTCTTTTTCAATTCTTTTCGAGAACAAGTATCGAGCGAAAAAGAAACGCCCGAAAACTCCAATTCTACCGAATATTTCAAAACAGGCCTCGATAAAGGTTACCTATTCCTCTTCGTCGGGTTCAACCAGAGACTGGATCGCCAACTCTTCCAATTGTTGTTCGTCGACGCGATTCGGGGCTTCGGTCATCATGTCGGCCGCCCGTTGAGTTTTTGGAAACGCGATGCAGTCCCGGATATTATCCAATCCTTTGAACAGCATCACGATTCGATCGATGCCCAAGGCGATCCCGCCGTGTGGAGGAGCGCCGTACTGCAGGGCTTCCAGCAGGAATCCAAATCGCTCTTTGGCGGATTCCGCATCCAGCCCCAACAGAGCAAAGGCTTTCGACTGGATCTCGGAATCGTGAATCCGGATCGTGCCTCCGCCGGCTTCGTAACCATTGATCACCAAATCGTAGGCTTTGGCCCGGACTTCGCCGGGAGCCGAATCGAGTTTTGCGAGGTCTTCATCTAGGGGCGCGGTGAACGGATGGTGCATCGCGTGCCATGAGCCGGTTTCTGCGTCGTGGTCGAACATCGGAAACTGAACAATCCATGAGAAGTTCATTTCCTTGGGATCGTAAAGCTCAAGTTCGGCTCCGATTTGCTTTCGCAATGCGTACAGCGACTTGCAACTGATCTCCCAAGTGTCGGCAATGATCATGATCAAGTCGCCGGGTTTTGCGTCGGTCCGCGATTTGATTTCAGTGAGCTGTTCGGCGGTGAAGTTTTTCGTGATCGGAGCAAACAGGCTGCCGTCTTCTTCAACACGGAACCAAGCGAGACCTTTGGCGCCAAAGTTCTCTCGGACCATGTCGGTAAGGCCATCGATCCGACGGCGGGAGTAGACCGCAGCACCACCGGGGGCGCAAATCGCGCGGACATGGTTGCCAGCTTCGGCAACGGAGCGGAAGACTTTGAACTCCACTTCTTTGGCGATGTCCGTTAGGTCGACAATCTCAACACCGAATCGCAGGTCGGGGGCATCGTGACCAAACCGAGTCATCGCGTCGTCATAAGTTAGACGTGGCAGCGGCAACGTCAGCTCAAGGCCCAGAATGTCTTTGGCCAGCTTCTTCATCATGCCATCGATCATGCCGATAATGTCATCGGAATCGACAAACGACATCTCAAGATCCAACTGCGTGAATTCCGGCTGGCGATCGGCTCGCAGGTCTTCGTCGCGAAAACAGCGAGCGACTTGAACGTAGCGATCGTAGCCCGCAATCATCATGATCTGCTTGTAGATCTGAGGCGACTGAGGCAGTGCATAGAACGTGCCGTGGTGAACACGACTGGGCACCAAATAATCACGAGCACCTTCGGGCGTGCTGCGACCAAGGATCGGAGTTTCCACGTCGATAAAATCGTGTTGGTCGCAATAGTCTCGCATCGCTTTAATGATGCGACTTCGCAGAACCAACGTCTCCTGCATCTGGGAACGACGCAGATCGATATAGCGATGCTTCAACCGAGTGTCTTCGTTGGGGAGGTCTCGCTGAGACGGAGTGAAGGGTGGAGTCTTGGCTTCGTTGAGGACTTTCACGTCACTGACCGAAAGCTCAATCGCACCGGTCGGGATGTTTGGGTTCTCTTGCCCCGAGGGACGCATCCGCACGTTACCGGTGACCGAGATCACGAACTCGTTGCGGAGTTTCCCCGCCAGTTCGATGACTGCCGGATCGCTGTTTTCACCGATCACGACTTGGGTGCGCCCGTAGCGATCACGCAAATCCACGAATACGCCACCACCGTGGTCACGAATTCGATCAACCCAGCCACAAAGAGTCACTTCCTGTTGGACGTTTTCTTTGTTTAGTTCTCCGCAAGTATGAGTCCGTAGCACGTTTTTCCAGCCAACAAAACGGTTTTCTCTAGTAAATCCAAGCCCAACAATATCGCACGAATTTCTCAAATGGCAACGCCTAGCATTTTTGGGCCCTACAACGCAACACCAAGGGCTCACAAGGGACCGTGAGGCTCGATTGGAAGCTGGACAATCTGGAACCGCCCCGGTTTGGCGAAATCCCATCTGAATTCGGCTAGGCTGATCCAATCCCGCTGGGATTGAGTGGATTTAGAGGAACCGCGACCCAGGGTTCAAGAACCCCGGGCTAGTGATCAAACGCCGTTGGCGTAAACGCGTTCAGTAGAACAACACGCTAAATTTCCGACAGGCTCCTGCACACTGTGTAACAGTTCGCGACACAAACCTCGAAAAGCCTGCCCAATCCGTCCACAAAACCCCAAAGGGGTTCGACCACTAGCCCAGGGTTCTTGAACCCTG
>CAZDZX010000163.1:0-9469 GCA_964510005.1 uncultured Pirellulaceae bacterium | reverse complement strand
TTTGTCCATCACGATCTCTGGGTGGCGTCATCCACTCTTGTTTTCCGCCGCTGGCCTTATTTAAAGTCGACAACAATCGTGTCTGCCGGTTCGCGGACGGCCGGTTCGATAGAGACTATTCCGAGCTGTTCTTCGGCGGCGACAGCGGTTGAGATCGCCTCAAGGTTCCACAACGCCCGCTTTTCTAGCTTCTGCTGCTTCATCAGCTTGACTGGCAAGCCGTCTTTCTGAACGGTTACCAAAATCGCTTGCACCACTTTCACGTTAAATTGTGTGGGGCAATTGTTGACCAGTTCGCGGAAGGCTGCGGCCAGTGAAAGGGCAGATCGCCATGGTTGCTGTTCATTCAGCATTGAATCCAAGGCGTCACAAGCAGTGATAATGTCGCCGCCCAAAGTCGTCTCGTTTTCCACCGCCCCGATGTCGCGATGACCATTCATGGTGGTCCGATGTGCTTCGATTATGTGTGGAACTTGGTCACCCTCAAAAGCGGAACGAATGATTCGCATGCCAACTTCGTCTTGCTGTTTCATCCGATCCCTTTCAGATTCGGTGAGTTTGCCAGGTTTGTAGAGGATGCTGTCGGGCAACCCAATTTTTCCAACATCGTGCAGTAGAGCGGCATTTTCGAGCTGTCCGATCGATGGCCCCTCAGGCAATTGTCGACCCACGCGAACGGCCAGTTCAGCGACTCGCATTGAATGCTCTGCCGTGCGGGCACAGCGAAGCGACAGGGCGGAGAGGATGCCGCGAATGGCTGAATGAGGATTGTTTTCGCTATCCTCGTATCGCAAGTCTTTATTTTCAGTGGCAAGGGCTCGCTCAGCGATCGTTCTGTCAAATACGACTAGCCGATCTCGGCCTTCATTTTTGGCAATGTACAAGCACTGGTCTGCCTGATCCAGCAGGTGCTGACAGTCCATGGCTTTATGGATTCGGTTGGCCATGCCAAGGCTGGCGGTGATCTTACGTCCTTCGACGTCAAGTTTGCGGACGGCTTCGAGGATTTCTGTAGAGATGGATTCTGCCGCCGCCGGATCTGCATGGGGGATTGCGATCGCGAATTCCTCTCCACCGTAACGACAAACCACCCCGCGATCTCCTACGACCACATGCAGCGTTTCGCCTATCCGGGCAAGAACAACGTCCCCAAAGCTGTGGCCTGATGTATCGTTAATGGATTTGAAGTGGTCAATGTCGAACATGACCAAGCTAAGTTTATCCATTTCGCAGTTTTTCCAAAGCGATTCATACTCGCTCCAGAAAGCGCGTCGGTTCATACACTGTGTCAGTGGATCGTAAGACGCCAAAAAAGTTAACTTTTTGTTTTGCCGGCTGACTTCGTCACGTGAGCGCCGCAATTCGGCATTCTGGCGTTCCATTTCGGTGATATCGTCAAAGCTGACCATCGCGCCACGGCATTTTCCTTTTTCACCGAAAATGGGGGACGTGTTTACGATGAAGCGGCGAGATTGTGATTCGTTTTCGATTTCCAAAATCTGTCCGACCCGAGAATTGCCATCGTCCAGACAAGAATCCCACGGCAGGGAGTCTTCCTGATCTGCAGTGGCGTACTGCCACCCGAATCGGGATAGTTTCTTGCCAACAATCTCCGTTAGCGGAAAGGAGACGATTTCCTCGAAGGCAACATTGGCGTGAGCGATTTCGCGATCTTGGTTGATCAATACCAGACCCTCGGCAAGGGTGTCAAAGGCGGATCGAACACGCTTGGGAACAACGCGGCTGGGATTGAGATATTTAAAGGACCGACTCAGGATTAACCACGTTGCCAGCGAGGTGGCTCCAAACACAAACGTAACGAGGTTAAAAGGAAACGGGATCCAAGCCAATTGTTGGGTTGGATGGTAGTGGATTTGGAGTTCGCCCCAATTTTTGCCGCCCTTAATCAGTTCCAGCGAGATGACGTCGTCTGGCGACCGATCTGTATCGGTGCTTGATTGCAAGTCTTCTCCTGAATTTGCCCAGACTTTGTTGAGTCTGTAGACAACCACGGATTTGACTTCTTGATTCAGATGGATGACGGAATCCGTCAGCCTCTGCATGGACGTCCGGCCAGTGGGGTCCATATGTTGTGTCACGGAACTTGCCAGTGTTTTGGCAATCGCAATACGATTCTGATACTGCGCCTGTGCAGGGTTGGGGACGATCCCAAACCATGTGGCACACCACGTCAATGTCGACGCAATGACCCCAATGGCAAGCGATAATCGCAGGGCAGATTTGATTTTGAAGGGGAGGCGCAAGGTGGCACTCGGCAAAGGTTGTTTTTGAAAGGTAGCTTGTGTGCAGCGCACCTCCCCGAGAACTGATCTCGCAAACAAGAATAGGGCGACTGTGCGACGGCATTTTTCCGTCAACCGATACCAGTCCTACAATCCCGACCCGTTTTGGGGGCCGCACTGTGAACTATCGCGACAATCCGACAGTGGGGAAGAGAAGGAAAACAACGATTTTCCTTGCTCTAGCTGCAAATGATGCAACCAGAGACTTTTAAAAGAGGATCGTAGGCCCCGCCAATCGCAATCCGCAAGCAGGAGTTTGTCGGCGATGTGCCACCCCACTAACCGCGCGTTAGTCGAGCGGGCGCACCGGTATGGAGCCGCGGAACGGCCAGCTTGACGATTTCAAGAACAGCCCGTCCGTCTAGCGAATACTGCTCATCCCGATCGAGCGAGCGTACCTCACTGTCAGTTCGGCATAGTTGAAACCAAAAGACTCATTCAGGGCCTGTTCGGCATCAGTCCCCTGCTTGATCGCTTCGAAGAACTCCCGGAACTTGCCGCGGCCTCTGTCGATCTGAATCAGCAAATCCACAATCGCAGACGACATCCCGTATTCGTCGGCACTGATATTCTGCTTTTTCGTCAACAGATCCCCTAGGGTGCCACGTTTACGAACCAACATGGCCGCTATTTTTTGTCGAGTCGGAATTCTGTTGTTTCTGACAATCTGATGACTGATCCAATCGGCCATTCCCTCGTTAAGCCAACTGGGGACGCCCGCACTGGACATGTAACGATGCACGAACCCGTGAGAAGTCTCATGAACCAGAACGTTCGGGAATCCATTGTCGCCTTGGTAACCGGCGAAAATCACTTTCCCATCACCGAAGCTGTGACAGATCCCCTGAGCCCCCGTTGCGTCGACATTCATGATCTGGGATTCGAATTTTAAGAAGTCGGATTGATCCCGAAACGCAACCACAACACATTTGCCACACCAAATGTTGTGCGTCGGCGGAATTCCAAACGCTTTGCACAATTCCGAATACATCAAGTCCAATTTCTCAAGCAATCCATCGACTTCCTGCGAACTCAGATTCGTTAGGAACATGAAGTACTCCCGTTCCACATAGCGAAACTGCAGGTGAGACATCTTCTGCTTCGTTTTCTTGATGAACAGTCGGTGCTTCACCATGAACTCTTCATGTTTGGCCGCCGTCAAAGGCTTCCACAGACGGTGGCGCCTGCTCGCGAGTTTTCGATTGACCTCTCTTTCCCACTCCAGTCGTTCTTTCTTCTTTTCCTCGCTAATCGACACGCCACGACTCTTTCTGTCATAAGCCACATCCATCGGCTGCCCGTCAAGGAAAATCTCGACAACATTTTTGGCAAGGATCTTAGACGTCCGCTTCGAATCTTTAAGCTGAACTTTGAAGCTCTTCCACGTTTCAGGCTCTTTCCCATCGACGGCTGAGATAATGTTGCAACCCGATAGCTGTTTGTTGCCTTTCAAGCGAACATCGACAACCGGTTCAATCAAATCGGCCAGTTTGATTTCTTTCGTCTGAGCGAACGCAGTATCACAGTTGGAGAAAATAACCACGGCAACGAAGACAGCCGTTATTCGAATCATGAAATAGATATAGACAGACTCTCTCATTACCACCGGTTCCTGCTTTGCTCTGTTCTGTTGCCACTCGGGGCATCTTATCGGCATTTTTCATATCTTTCAGCCCCCTTTCCAAATATTAAGGAACCTACAAGCAGCACGATCGCTGCCACCACACTCTGCGGCACCCAGCAAATGAAAATGCCAAACAAGACCCGATCGAAGGTCATCGACAAAGTGTTGCCAATCGCCACTGCGAATGCGATCAGAATGACAGCAGTCCCCACGATGATCCAAGCCCGTTGATCCCAATGGAGTTTGGCCGGAAACATTGCAATGAGCATCAATACAAGTGGGCCACCCAGCAGAATCAGGCTTAGCGAAAGCGGAGTCGCACCCAACATCTGCCCCAATCCAAGCGATCCAGCGATGAGTGTCGTCAAAAACATCAGCCCCCGTATTGAAAAGGTTGCGCCGGCAGATTCCCGTGCAGATGCATGCCCCATTTCTCCAATTCGATCCTGAAAGAAGTCAGCAAATCTGGCCGCCATCCAACCGACCGCCACCCCTGCGCCGACTGCGATCAGGACGTTCAATCCAAAGACGGGGTAATTGATTAGCCAGCCACGAAACGATTGCCCGATTCGCCAAAACTCGAACGGAAATCCGATGGCTTGACCGGAAGCACTATCCGCGTACCCGAACAGCTCGCCCCACGAAGACGACCGAGCGAACCAAGACACAGCCGTACAAGCTGCAAAAAACAGCAGCGTAAACAGGAACCCCCACGCGAACAGTCGGCGCGGTGATAGTTCGTGCGGCTGCGATTCAGTTTTGTATTCCATTTCTATCTTTGTTTCACGCTGGTTTTCGAAATCAAAAAAACACTGGTTTTTATTATTGAGGTCACGCGACCAATCTGCCACACTGACGAGCCCCTCCTTTGGCTGGTTCGACACGAACGCCATATCCTACCCCACCTACTCATGGTTCATGCCTGTGACCAATCAATTTCGTCACCAAACTTACAGCTCTCAAGAACCCACCGCCCCTTGGAGAATGCTCTCCGCCGAGTTTCCTCCTCAGCCTGGCACCCCCGAATTTGACCAAGCCCTGAAAAAATTCTCCCAATCGATCGCCGATGAAGTCGATGCCATCTGGTTAGTCCATGGAACCTTTGCCGGCAACGATGCGTTTGGCCTGTTCGGGCAATTGGAGAAACTGATGCCAGCCTCCGGGCTCCTGCTGAAAGATCTGGGCAAGAAGATGACGGACTATCTGGCTGGAGATTCCGGGAACTACACTCCGGAATTCGCGGAACTGATCGATCTTCCCATCCCGGTTCGCCGGTTTGTCTGGTCCGGCGAAAACACCCATTCAGGTCGCAGCATGGCGGCGGTGGAACTGCTAAGCGAGTTGCTGACTCATGTTGAACAGGAAAAGCGAGTGTTGCTGTGGGGGCATAGTCATGCCGGAAACATCGCCGCCCTGATTACCAATTTGCTGGGTGCCGAAAGCTGGTGCCGATTCCAGTTTCTGGAACTGGTTGAACAGCTGCTGCCGACAGAGCGCCTGAAGTTAAAAACGGCGATGAGTTTGAACACCAAAATAGATCAATTGGGCTCCGATCTGAGTCTTGATGTGGTTAATTTTGGAACTCCTATCTGCTATGGCTGGGATGCAACTGGGTACCGGCGACTGTTTCATGTGGTTCACCATCGCCCGATTCCGGAGACGAATCCGTGGCAATGTCCGGTCGTCAAAGCCGGCATGAATTTTCGTGATGGCTTTAAAGGCGATTGGGTCCAAGTCCTCGGGATCACAGGTTCCAACTTTTTGCCTTTTTTGTTCGACTCGACCACGCGAGCCGCAGAACAAAAACTCGGCCAGTTTCTCGCGCCCGAACTCCCCCGCAGTGACTACTGGTCCTCCGTCAAACACGGCATGAGAGTTGCCGAAGAGGGCGAAACCCTGCTGGTTGACTATGACAACACGGATTCACTGGCCGGCGAAACCGCGGGTCATTCGATCTATACCAAACCGCAGTGGCTGGCGTTTCACCTAGAACTGCTGGCCAGCCTGTACGATTCCTCAAAACCGCCAACAAACCTCCCCAGTCCCTAGCTCGCGCTCAATAGATTTCTGAACGGTTGCCAGTCCAGCTACAAGCGATCGCCGTTGCTTCGGGGCAACGGCAGCAAACGTTTGCGGCTCAATCAGTTTGCGATCGAAAACGTCTGATTCCCAAACTCAGCATTGATTTTATCCAGCAGCTTTTGAATGTGCTCCTTACGATTTTTCGGACGCGGATGACTGCTTAGGAATTCCGGTGTCGCTCCGCCTCCTGCAGACGCTTCCAGAACATCCATCACCACCAGCAATTCGCTGGGCTTGTAACCCGACAGCAACATCAAACGTACGCCCCACTCGTCAGATTCGAGTTCGTCGTTGCGTCCATACTTCATCTGGGCAATGTTGCCGACGTAGGACGCGATGCTGGACGATGAACGATCGCCGCCCACCACGCCAATCGCCCCTACAAGTCCTTGGATGAAGTTGCCTTTGGCCATGCGTTCGGAACCATGGCGTTCGATGACGTGGCCGATCTCGTGGCCAAGGACGCCCGCAATCTGGTCGTCGGTTGTCAGTTCGTTATACAGCGCTTCGGTAATGAATACCTGTCCGCCCGGCAAAGCAAAAGCATTGACGGTGCGGCGATCGGCCAGCAAGTGGAAATCAAAACTGTAGGGGTTCTGGATGGGGTTTTCGCGGCTGTAGAGGTACTGTTCCAGTCGAGCGACCATGCGCAGGCCAATTTTCTCGACACGAGCTTGGGCTTCATAATTTGAAGAAGGCTGCCCCATCTGCGGCGCACTCTGTAGTCCTAATTGGATTTCTTGCCCAACGGTCATATCAACACGTTGTTTCTCGCCCGTGACCGGATTGCTTTGGCCTTTGCTGTAAAAACGAAACAGCGAAAACAAGACAATCGCGCCACCAATCATTAGTCGCAGTTTCATGCCCGAGAACATGTTTCTGCGCCGTTGGCGACGGACCTGACGGCGATCGTTAGGATAGTAACTCATTAAGGACTCCAGTGGTGTACAGCGATACCCCCCAGATTCTACCGGAAGATATCGCTGACGGGTAAGCTCTAGGCCAAGGACACTTACATTACAAAATTGAAACGTTCTGGCTGGGCCGTTTCGGCACCAGCCACGGTTTTTGAAGGGTAAATCGTTGCCTGCCGCAACGGCGGCTAGCGCCGAAACCGCCGTGGCTTAGAAAATGTAAGTACCCATCAATGCTAGGCCTGAGGTTCGGTCATCCGCATCGGATCGAGAGCCTCGGTGAGGGTTTCCTCGGGGAGGATGTTCTCGCGGATGCACAGTTCCCGAATTGTTTCGCCGGTTTCGAAGGCTTGTTTGGCGAGTTTGGCCGCTTTTTCGTAGCCGATGTGTGGGTTCAAACTCGTGCACATTGAGAGACTCTTTTCCACGAAAGATTCGCAGATCGCCTCTTTAGCCTCGATGCCTTCGACGCAAAATTCATTGAAGGCTTTGGTGCCGCTGGCCAATAACGCAATACTCTCGAGCGTCGTCTGTGCCATCACCGGCATCATGATGTTCAGTTGGAACTGGCCTCCACTGGCACCGCACAGCGTGATCGTTTGGTCATTGCCCATCACGCGGGCCGTCAGCTGCATCATGCTTTCGCAAAGAACCGGATTGACCTTGCCCGGCATGATCGAGCTGCCCGGTTGGCGAGTCGGCAGTGCGATTTCGTAGAACCCACAGCGCGGCCCGGAACCCAACCAGCGAATATTATTGGAAACGTTGAACAGCGTCGAAGCGATGGCTTTCAGGTTCGCGTGACATTCCACCAACCCGTCCCGCTGGGCGTTGGCCTCGAAATGATTAACGGCTTCCACAAAGGCGATTTCGGTTGAATCGGCAAGGACCTTGGCGACTCGCGATCCGAATTCGGGATGCGTGTTGATTCCTGAACCTACCGCCGTTCCACCGACGGGCAACTCCAGCACAGACTTCAACGCCGATTCCGCACGCTGGATCGACAGTTCGATCTGACGAGCGAAACCACCAAACTCCTGCCCCAACCGCAGCGGAGTTGCATCCATCAAGTGCGTTCGGCCGATCTTGATGACTTGATCCCACTGTTTGGCTTTCTGCAATAATGTTTCGTGAAAGGCTTTCAAAACCGGAATCAGGGAATTTTTGATTTCCCAACCCACGGCCACGTGGATCGCGGTCGGAAACGTATCGTTAGTGCTTTGCCCCATGTTCACATGATCGTTGGGGTGGATCGACTTCTCTTCGCCGAAGCGGTCGCCACCGGCGATCTCGATAGCGCGGTTGGAGATGACTTCATTGACGTTCATATTGCTGGACGTTCCGGACCCGGTCTGAAACACATCGATCGGAAAATGATCGTCCAGTTTGCCCGCAATGACGTCTTCGGTCGCCTTAATCAAGGATTCGATTTGTTGGTCGTTGATCGGGTTCTTTCCGGACCCGGCCAGTTTCCCCAGATCGCGATTGGCGATCGCACAGGCCTTTTTGACTCGGCCCATGGCAGCGATCATCGCCGGCGGCATCCGCCACCCAGAAATAGGAAAGTTCTCCACCGCCCGCTGGGTTTGGGCTCCGTAATAGGCCTCCCGGGGGACTTGGATTTCACCCATGGAGTCTTTTTCGGTACGCATTTCGGTGGGCTGATTGTCGCTGGACATGGATTTATCCGGATAAAAAGAGTTCAATCTGTCGGTTACTATGTTCATTGTGTTGTCCTGATTGCAATGTCGCAAGACGATAGCCCAACACATTTCCCAGCCCCCTTGAGAGACAGACGTGGTCGATTTTCAGGAATTGCGAAAAGAATACGAAACTCATGGCATTCACGAGAAAGACTTGGGCTCGAATCCCCTCGCGGTGTTTCGGAATTGGTTCGAGGATGCGGCCGCCAATTGCCCGGTCAAGTGGTTTGAGATCAACGCCATGACATTGTCGACCGCGGACCTCAGCGGCGCGGTCACATCGCGTGTTGTGTTGCTCAAAGGCATCGATGCGGATTCGATCCGGTTCTACACCAACTACGATTCCAGCAAAGGCAAGCAGTTGGCCGCCAATCCGCAAGCCGCTGTCAATTTCCATTGGCCGTGGCTGGGCCGCCAAGTTCGTATTCGCGGCGCGATCGAAAAAACCAGCCGTGAAGATTCCCTGACCTATTTTCGGTCTCGGCCGCGCGGTTCGCAGATTGGTGCTTTGGCATCTCAGCAGTCCTGCGAAATCGATTCTCCGGACGTTTTGAAAGCAGCCGTTTCGGAAATTGAATCTAAGTACGCCGATCAGGAAATTCCCTTGCCCGAAAACTGGGGTGGGTATCGGTTGAAACCGGACTACTACGAGTTTTGGCAAGGGCGATTGAATCGTTTGCACGATCGAGTCGTCTACCAACCCGAAGGCGAGAGTTGGAACTGGAAACGACTGTCGCCATAGGCACGGGGGTCTAGATGGTGGTATCCTGTAGGGCCCCTTGTGCCAAAGCGATTCCGAAGAACACCGAAGTCGTTGGAGATGCGAATTTTTGAAGCACAAAT
>CAZDZX010000162.1:0-9502 GCA_964510005.1 uncultured Pirellulaceae bacterium | reverse complement strand
GGGCTAGCGTCCGTCGACCAGCTCATCATTCGAAACTTTGCGATTCCCAGCGTTGAATGACGTTGGCGTGCCCATTAAGCAAAAGAAAAAGCGGATCCAGTGCCAAACCGGACCGTGTTTCTCCATCACAGATTTCTTCCGAATCCAGCCACATTCGATCCGGCAGCCTATCGATCTGCTGAACAATATTTTTTCCATACAACTGAACGTTGTAGAAGGAACACAGGATCCGACAGAGCCCATCCTGACCCGGCAGCGCTGCTTCGAAATTTGAATTGATCTGTGCCATACTGGAAACGATAAAGTCCTGAGACCGATCCAGATTCAGATCCCAAGCAATCTCTCGGGTCACCGTTTCTCGCAACAGTTCTTTTTCCAATCGCCGAGCGATCAAGAATTCAGCAGTGCTGTGGACGGGATTGATTTTCGTTAACCAGCGGTTGCAGTCCGCGTTGCGGATCAGTGCGACGGCAATTTCCAGAGTTTCCATGTTATTGAAGCGTAGACAATTCGGGCAAAGTGCTGGCAGGTCATGTCCCTGATGATCTAGACCGTCCATTCTATCCATCAGATAACCCGCCGATTTGGAGATCCATTGTCGCAACTTATCAGAAATCGAACCACAGAAAGGGATATTCGAGTCTGGCTCAACGAAAACGGGCACTACGGAAACAGTGCCAAATTTTTGTCGGTGGAGCTGTTTGCGATTGAGCCGCCAGGTTGGAAACAAGTATTCGAGTTTCATGCCCAAGTTCGCCGCGCCGATTCTCAACCGGGCGAGTGGACAGAACTGTGGGGCGTTGTCGTTGACGACGATCGCCGGTCTGCCCAAGATCGAACCCAAATTTCAATTTTCGAAAGTCCCGATCAGCAGCGGCAGCAACTCGAGATTGCCTCGTCGGATCTGATGACATTGGATCTGGCACGAAAGCGAAAATCGAATCCAATGATGCTGTTGGCGTTAGCAGGAATTTTTATTTTGGGAATAATCATCGTGGTCGCCATCACTCGGGCAGCAGGTCGTTAAACTAAGCGACCTTGCTTTGCTCGCGGGGCACAGTATTTCCTTACCGATTTTTGCAGCTGGAACCATCCAGTTTATTCCATGGATCGATCACATGTTATCTCACGCGTTTTTCGCAAGATCACTATTTTGGCGATCGTGGCAGTGATCTTCTTGGTCGTGATGAGCCTGACAGCGTTTCGTCCCGATAGCCTTGGCGTTTCCAATGGTCGATTGGCGCCCTTGCCCGACTCCCCCAATTGCGTCAGTTCGCAAACCGAAGATAGCAACCGAAAAATGGCGGCTTTGCAGATCGACGACCCGCGCCCGCTAGAAAAACTGAAGTCCGTGATTGCAGAACAATTCCCACGCGCGACATTGATCACATCAGAGGACAACTATCTGCACTACGAATTCAGCAGCCTGCTGTTTCGCTTTGTCGACGATGTTGAATTGTTTGCCGATGGCCAGACGGTGCACTTTCGCAGCGCCTCTCGAGTTGGCTATTCGGACATGGGCGCCAATCGAAAGCGGATTCAAAGAATCCGCTCGCTGGTCGAATGAAACGATCGTGGAAATTCTGAGATCAACTTCCTACCAGAGCGACAAAAAACTCGCTCTTAGAAAACTCGCTCTTAGAATAGGTCATCCAAAGTTGTCCACTGAACATCGTCACGCGTTCGAATCCGCTTCACCAATTCCACGGCATCGGGGCGTTGAGCCAACAAACGGAATGCGACCCCTGCAAAGGAAATGTCCTCGGCTTCGAAACAGATCACAAGGTTACCGTAAGTCCCCTGCATGGAGCACGATTCGAGATTCAGGTGGGCATTGATGACGCGTGACAGTTCTGGGTTTTCCGAGTAGGTTGGGTAACCCATCAGCAAACGCATTTCACCACCACAATCGCCGACTCGTGGACGGGCTTCGGCCACCTGCTCGTTAAGCCATTTGACCAATTGTTCGGGTAGCACTCCGCCTTCACGAATCACATCGTCAATCGAAAGCGAATCAAACGCGTTCCGCAAAACTCCATGAGCCGCGGTGCGGATCTGTTCTGGCAGATGGTGTCGCCAAAACGTTTGGTTCGCCAACGCTGCTGAAAAACTACCCGCTTCTTCGACCATCGTATGGAAGACTTGCAATTCTGTTTTGGAAGCCAGCTCGTTGATCGACGATTCGATTTTGCCAACCATCATTCTTTCAAGGTCAAACTCTTCGGTCTCGACATCAAGATCAAAGTCGAAACTTCGGCCTCGAGTCAGTGAAGAACGTACCATTTCCAGATTCGACTTGAACTGCGACATCCGCGCTCTGACCGGATCGATGCTATTTCTAACAACCCGCAAGTACTCCAGCGAGTAGCGAATCACAAATTCACGATGCCTTAGCGAAGTCAGCTTTTCTGACAGTTGTGCGACTGCAAACTGGGTTGCCTCAGACGCACCGGAAGCGGTCAACAGAAGATTGTGAATGATGCTCGCCGTATGAGTTTCATTCTCCTCCAAAGTCGCTCTGACTTCGTCAGCAATACCTTCTAGGTGTGTGACGATCGAATCTGCAATTTGATTGACGCTTGAGATACAAATACCTCGTGAATCAACCAATCCCATAATCTTATTGGCCAACTGCAGTTCGCCGGCGATCGAATCCTCAGTCACAAACTGATCCAGTGCTGCTGCGAGATCAGGCTGAACGACATGTGAAGCGTCGCGGCGTTTCGTGGGAACTCCAAAGACGCTGTCCAAGTGATTGACCAGTGCTTCAGCGGGATTGATTTTTTCACGCTTTGCGATGGCGCTAATTTCCCGAACCAACTCCTGTCGCGAAGTTCGTGTCAATCGCTCGGCTTCCGCTTCGATTTTACCGACCATCGAAGCTCGGTTGAGATCGAATTTGGAGACCAGATCCGAGACGTTCGTATTGAGCATGTCGACATCGGGACTGCTGTTGATCCAGCGATTAACCAGTTTCTGGCCCAGTCGTTCTAGCATGGCAGTGACCAAGTACTCGCCACCGGCACCGTTGACCGAAAGTCCAAACGAACGAAGCGCGAAATGCTCTCGTTCGAAATCATTCGCACGGCAAGACTGAAAGAACGATGAACACTTAGAAGCCGATGTCAATGAAACGTACTCGGCAACTTCGGAGAGCTTTTTGTCGTAATCGGATTGGCACAGGTCGTCACCGAGTTCGACAAAATATGTATTGGAGAACGGTTGTTCTTCTTCAAATTCGGGAATGCCCAAATTTTCATCGCCGGGATAGCCATACTCGTTAAAGTGGCGAAACTCTGTCAGAAACGCAAACGCGTTCGCGGCAGCCAAACCCGGGTCGCGTTGGCGACTGTAGCAGGAATGCAACAAAATCCCGTTGATATTATCATCTCGCAGACCTTTTTCAGCCAGCAACAGTTTCAACGCGTAGGCCAAATCGAGGGTCATGCCGCTACCAATTCCGCCACTGATCGAAGTGATAATATACACCTGCGGTTCGGCGGGTTCACCGGGCATCATTTTGAGCGATTCGCAAGTCGTCGCCAAATTTTCGACTTTGGTGAGCGCCTCGATCGAACGTTCAAGGGAATCGCAAATTGAATTGAAGTGGTCCGCGAAAACCAATCGCCCTAGGGGACGTAGGCCTTCGGTTTGCTGAGTGCGAGGGATGTTGTAGATCCAGCGACGGCTTAACCAGCTCAAGTGGTTTTTCGTATCATTGCGATAATCTTCTGAACGTCGCAGCGGCACCGATACCGTTTCTAGAGGAGAAACAGGATTCGTCCGCATCGATTCAAGTTCGCCTAGGGCGCCGGTGTCAGAATCAATGTAGACCGACTGGATGGCCGGAATCTCATCTTCGTTGCCGGCACGGGCCAGCAGTTTTGCTTTGATCTTCTGTCCGACGCGATTCGCAGTGTCGCCGACGGTAATGATTAACGTCGGGCTGAGTGTTGACTGTTCCGGTCCGCAACTAGGAGGTGACTGCAGAGCGATCTGTTCCGACTTGGGCACAAACCCGTTATTGAACATCTCGGTCACGTCATGGGTACCCGGACCGTCTCCGTGCAGACAAGTTTCCGAGCTGGTATCGAGAGCCTCACGACTGGTGGTTTGAGATCGGCGGAGGGCCTTGCGGACGATGCGACGCTGCTTTTTTAGATCTTCAACAAATGCCACGCAAGAGGTGTGACGCGTTGACGGATCTTTTGACAGAGCTCGCGCGACTGCCGGCTGATCCCCTTTGGGCAGTGGACGCAAATTCGGCTTTCCGTGCATGTGCTGGGCTGCCAATTGGGCCGGAGTCGTTCCTGGAAAAGGTCTGACGCCGGTCAGCATTTCTGTATACAGAACGGCAAGCGAGTACTGGTCGCTGGTCGTTGCCGGTTGACCGTCAAACAATTCTGGCGGAGCGTAAGCGGGAGTCATTCCCTGCATCAGCGATTGGGTCGCCAGGTTGAGGTCTTTCATCAAACCAAAGTCACCGACTTTGACATGACCACTTACGATCAGCATGTTTTCGGGCTTCACGTCCAAGTGTTGCAGTGATTTTTCGGTCGCTAGAAAATCCAGAGCAGCAGCGGCGTTGGAGACGTATCTCAGCAATTCGTCACGAGGAATACCGACTTCGCCGTTTTGAACATGGTGGTTAAAAATGTCTGCCATGCTGCCATCGGCAAGCTCGGTGACAACAATCAGCTGGTCTTCAAAGATCTCAATTCGCTCAAGCGACAACAGAAACGGGTGCCGCAATGACTTGACACGGTCGAGAGCCTTGATTTCCGCTTGAGCACGTTTCTCGTCATGAAAACCGTAGACAATCTTGATTGCTTTTTTCAAACCGCCGGGCGCTTCGGCAGCCCAGACCTCGCCGAAACCGCCCGAGCCGATGCGCTTTTCGAGCTGATATCCGAGGATCTCGCTTGCTGGTTCTATTGGTGTCTTGCCCACGCTGGGTACCTGTCTTTGTCGTCTTGTTTCTGGGAAGGGAATTTTGTTTACAGTCGCTGGATTGATTACGAAACGCCGCGGGCCAATGTCCGTGGAGCGTCCTCATCAATGACGACTGTGAAGTAGCTTTTTACGACCCGATCAAAGTACTCAGGTCGAATCTCCATCTGGAGATCGTTGTAAACGCAGAAGTTACGAATCTGTCCTAGGAGGTCACGGGGATGACACCGTCGCAGCCGTCGTTTGGCTTTGACATAGTGCTCCTGCAACAGATACTCGACTGTCTTTTCGTCGTATTCACATTTGAATTTTTCGCAGTAGATCCGGAACAACAAATGGAATTCCTTGTGGGAAGGATCTTCGATCTCAATCTTGTAGGGGATGCGACGCATAAACGCCTCGTCCACCAGCTGGGCGGGTTCAAGGTTGGTCGAAAAGATAATCAACTGCTCGAAAGGCACTTGAATCTTTTTCCCGGAAACGAGCTGCAAGAAGTCAATTCGATTTTCCAGTGGAACAATCCAGCGATTCAATAGTTCTTGAGGCTCAATGCGCTGCCGACCAAAGTCATCGATCAACAAACAGCCACAATTGCTTTTCATCTGCAATGAAGCTTCGCTGACGTTACTAACGGGGTCGTGGCGGATCTCCAGAGAGTCCATGGTCATCTCACCACCAACCACGACGGTTGGACGGCGGATTTTGACCCAGCGTCTATCAAAAGACGCTGCACTCAAGATTGAATCTGCATCGTCCTGAGCCCGATGGTGATAGGCCGCATCAAACAGCTTGATGATCTGGCCATCCTCAAAGATCGCGTGAGGCACCCAGATCTCGTTGCCAAAACACTGTGTGATTCGTTGAGCGATCGTCGATTTACCATTTCCCGGCTCGCCGTACAAAAACAGTCCAGCTCCCGAGTTAATCGCCGGTCCAAGGCTTTCGAAAAGCTGCTCATTGATCGAAATATCGCGGAACGCGTTTCGCAGCTGTGATCTTTTGGGAGATTCAGCACGAATGGTTTGGGCTTCCACGCTGAGGACGTAGTCCATCAGTGGAACCGGAGCCGGGCCGACGTAAGAGCAGGTGTTTGACAACTGAGTGGCTCTGTCGCTGCCGGTTTCGGTCAGGGCATAGTTGTAGTCATTGAGGGGGGCGGAACCTTTGTGAACAAGGTACTGGCGGACACGCAGTGTCTGGAACATTCCTTCCAGCACGGTGAACGACAGACACAGGTCATTGGCAAGCTGTCGTCCGCTGCTAACGCCCACAACGGCCAATCGCTTGAGTATCAGGGATTCGATCATCGACACAGGCAATCCTGTATCAGCCAACGACGAAGGTTCGTTAGGTCGGAACGACTCATCCGCCATAATCGTTGCCAGCAAGCTGTTGCTTAACGATGCGCTGTCGAGTGTTTGGGACATGGTTTGAAATCGATAAAGGGGTGGGGTCAACAAAGAGGAAACAAAGTACTCCTTACGGAAATTAGGTCATCATTAGTGGAATGCGAGACTGAATTCATGATTTTGCGAATTGGACATTCCTGTCGGTACTACCGGCCCAAGCCGCACACCCCGCACAACCCGCATCACCGGCCCGCTAAAAGACAGGAGAATGGAGGGAACAGACAAATATGGGTTCTTTTGAGGAATAGGCCTCCTATCGGTCAGTGGCAAGCTAACTTTCTCCGCGGACCTTACCGCAAGACCCATTTGGCGGACCCCTTTGCAACGCCAACATCGCACCGTTATTAAAGACTTACTGCCATGCCTACTCACAACGAACCTATCTCGTCACACGGACGACGAAACGTTGCTCAGTGGTTTCTTTCCGGACAGATATCGGAATCGGATCCTCTGAAGAAGTTTGCAATTCACTCGTTTCCCTTCACCATTGGCAGAAAAACCGATTCATCGCTTTGCCTACCTACCGGTTGCATTTCTAAAAATCATGCCGAAATTGACACCGACGAGGACGGCAACCTGATCCTCCGCGATCTTGGCAGTACCAACGGTAGCTATATCAACGGCGATCCCGTTGATGGCGAAAAGATTATTCGTGAAGACGACATCATTCAGTTTGCGACGATTATTCTGCGAGTCGGATCTGACCACGTTCAGTCAGAACACAATACAGTTCAAGAAGACGTCTGTGATCACGCGTTGGCCATCATCCAGTTCGAGAAACTGATCAGTGACGGCGGACTGTATCCTCACTTCCAACCGATCGTCAAACTTTCTGATGAGAGCCGCATCGGCTACGAAGTCCTTGGTCGCAGCCGACTGTTTGGATTGCAGTCTCCCAACGAAATGTTTTCAGCAGCGTCGCAGCTGAACATGGAAGCCCAACTCAGTGAAGCGTTCCGTCATCGCGGCGTGGAAATCGGTGGCAGCCTTGGCAAAGACTCGAACCTGTTTGTCAACACGCATCCCAAAGAGCTGGACCGTCCTGAATTTTACACCTCACTAAAACAAGTTCGAGAAGCCTCTCCTGATCAAATGATCACGCTTGAGATCCACGAGGGAGCCTCCACCAATATGGTGATGATGCGTGAACTCTGTGCCGTCTTGGAAGATCTTGACATCAAATTGGCGTTTGACGATTTTGGCGTCGGTCGCGCACGTTTGGTAGAACTGGGCGAAGTCCGACCGGACTTTCTCAAGTTCGACATGAAGCTGACTAAGAATATTGAATTCGCACCGCCCAAGCGTCAGGAACTGGTGGCACTTTTCGCGAACATGGTAAACAACCTGGGCATTCAGACTTTGGCCGAAGGCGTCGAAACCAGCGAGTGCCATCGCATCTTGGTGGAAATGGGATTCCAGCTGGGCCAAGGCTTCTTCTACGGTCGCCCGGCTCCAGTATCCAAATACGTGTCGCAAGAAGACAAATCGAACAATGCAGACAGATCGCACGATACCGATCTCAGCAAACACTGATATCAGGCCCGGTTAAGAGAATCGGACCGCAATGAATTGGCGACTGCCGCCTAAAAGAAAACCCGAATGAAAAAGCGAACGACAGCAGTCGTTCGCTTTTTTGATTTTCGCTTTTGATTTTCGAATTCGTCGGGTCAGCGACCCAAGCCATCGGCGCGACAGCGCGACGACTACTTCTTCTTTTCGACGTGTAGCGTACGGCGACGCAATCGCGGGCTGTACTTTTTCAGCTTCAGCTTTTCTCCGCCGGTCTTACGACGCAGCGTGTAGTTGTAATCGCCTGTTTCTTCGCAAACGAGATGAACGACTTCCAGCTTCTTCTTGCGTCCACCGGATTTTTTCTTAGCCATTTTGAGCCACCTTTGTGATCAGGCGATTGAGATAATAATTGCGTATTTTGAAGGGGCGAAGTCTAACAGAACAGGGCAGGGCGGTTAAGGCAATATCTCGGCAATGCCGGCCAATTTCCTCAATTGCTGCAACTCTGTCGCATTTCTGTCCTATTTCTTTCAAATCCCGGCCGAAACCGGGCGATTTGCTGTCTATCGGCACTGCAAAAGCAGATTCTCAAACCGGTCTTCAAATTTTGTGTTTTCCCAGCCTGGAGGCACCGCTTTGATGAATTCCATCAGCTTTTTAGCGTCCGACTGTTTCCCAGTACGCACCAAAATCCGGGCAGACTCGTATTTGGCCTCAAACCACGAATCCGTCCGCGGACGGGAGCGTTTGGCGACCCACCGCCACTGAGCCAGCCCTTTTTCGGCCACCGCATTGATGTTCCCCAACGCCGCGGCCATCACACGGCGAACCCCCAGATCTTTGGGGGCCGACCGGATCAGATCCTCAAACAGCACCACCGCCTGATCCACCTTCCCCGTTTCCGCCAATCCCCACGCCAGATTCAGATTCAGACGCCGAACCATCTCCGGCTTGGCCGATGGCAACGCCGCCAATCCCTGACGGGAAATCTCCAAACGCAAAGCCGCAAAACACGATTCCGCTGTACCAAACTGGTCTGAATTGGAAAGCTGTTGCATCCACTGCAACCCGCGTCCCAAATCCGCTTCCTGTAAACCGCCCGCCAAACAGGACTTGGCCCATGTCACCCAATCGGCGTTCGGTTCAAGTCGGCCCCCCTGGGTGCACTGAGCGACTCCCAACACCATCATCGCCAGCGGATCCGCCGACCCGGCCGCATTTTCGATCGCAGAGCGCAACCGGACGGTCGCTTCTTTAGCCAGCGATGGATCACAAGCCAAAGCAATCATCGCCATCTCGCTCGCCAACTGCGTCTTCGATCGCCCCAAAGATTTCAAGTGAATGGGTGCAAGGCTGGCGGTAAGTTTCGCGGCCGTGGCTCGATTCGAATTTTGGCGGACGGCTTTGTCCAAACAATACCGTAGCGAGGCCAAGTTCTGTGAAAACGATTCAGAATTCGGATCGATTCGCAGCAGAACTTCCAACGCTTCATCGGCTTTTTTCTGCTGCAGCAGCTGCCCCGCCAACCAACCGCTGGCTTGGTTCGCCGTTTTCGAATCGGGCCACAACCGCACATGCTCGCGAAGGCTTTCCGCAAAACGAGAATCCGCCGGTTGAACTTGAGTCAATGC
>CAZDZX010000161.1:0-9519 GCA_964510005.1 uncultured Pirellulaceae bacterium | reverse complement strand
GTGAACCATGGCACCCTAGAAATCGGATTTAATGGGCAGTGAGTCGCTATTCTGGAACGCAGGAACACCGGCTGGAAGCCTATGCCACCCCTTGGTTGCGAGAACATTCGCAACTTGTCAGCCCGATCGTGGTTAGTTCAAGTATAGAGTTGTGCTTGAACTTCTTTCGCCGACAACGATGCTCCCTATTGAAGCCGTCATGAAAACAAAAATCTTCAGCTTGCTACTGCCCTTCATTTTTTGCTCATGTTCTTTTGGTCAACAGGCTGGTGAGAACTGGGTCGACTTGTTCAACGGTAAAGACCTCAATGGCTGGACGGTCAAAATCGCGGGTCACGAAGTTGGTGATAACTATGCCGACACGTTTCGCGTCGAAGATGGGATCTTGAAATGCGAGTACGATGATTACGGTGATTTCGAAGGTCGCTTTGGGCACCTGTATTCGAATCTGTCTTACTCGCATTACAGACTGCAAATGGAGTACAAATTCGTTGGCCGCCGGTTAAAGGATTCGCCGAAGTACGTTGATCTCAACAGTGGTGTGATGATTCATTCGCAGCCACCGCAAAGTATGACGTTGAAACAGGGGTTTCCCGCCAGCCTTGAGATGCAGTTTTTGGCGGACTTGGGAACGGGCAAGCGACAAACCGGCAACGTTTGCACCCCCGCCACTCATCTGGTTTACAAGGGGAAACTGGCCAAACAGCACATTGTTCGTTCGTCAGGCCCGACGCTTCCAGCGGATGAATGGGTCGCGGTGGAGGTCGAGGTCCATGGAAACGACCAAGTGATCTATCGAGTCCGCGGAAAAGAAGTTCTGCGCTACAAGCATCCGCAGTTAGCCCCCGGCAGTCCAGACGGCAAACGCCTGTTGGCTCAAGGCGCCGACATTCAGCTTTCCAGCGGACACATCGCGCTCCAAGCGGAAGCTCAGCGAGTCTGGTTTCGCAATATCCGGTTGCTGAATCTTTCGAACCAACAATCGAAAGCAAAGAAGGCAGAGACCGATTCCAATTAAATAGTCTTCGCGGCGAAGCCTGCGAAGGTGGCATAGGCTTCCAGCGCTTCCAGTCGGTGATCACGCGCGTTGATAGCCAGCAATCCGATGCCACCGACACGTCCACCCCCGGCAACACCATGATTCAAAAAGGAAACATCAATCGTTGATTTCCCGAGTTTTGCCGTGTGGGAGGGATTGGCATCCGATTTGCACAAGAGCTAATCAGGTTACTGATTTTCACCAAGGGCTTTTCGATGTCGAACACTACCAAAAATTACTACGAAGTCATGCAACTTAGCTCAAACGCAACTCTTGAGACGATTGAGCGAATGTTCCGATTCCTTGCCAGCCAGCATCATCCCGATGTTGGTGGTGACCGAGAGACGTTCAACGAACTGACCAAAGCCTTTGAGGTTCTGCGAGATCCTGAATCAAAAGCCGCTTACGATGAAGAGCTCAAACAAAATGTCGAAGAAAATTCGCGACTGGTTGAGCATTCAAAACAGGCTGGTCCTGACGCCGCGGTTCGTCATGAACTGCTTTGTCTGTTCTATGCCCGCCGCCGTCAAAGCATCAAAAACCCATCCATGGGTGCCGTTGCCATCGAACAAGTGATGGATATGCCCGCCGATGTCCTTGAATTTCATACTTGGTACTTCAAGGAAAAAGGTTGGATTCAGCGTTCCGAAAATGGCGGATTTTCGATCACCGCCGCCGGCGTTGACCAAGTCGAAGCCAGCGAATTGAAGCTTGCCAGTCAGTTGCGAATCCATGCCTCGACGCAGCATGCCAGCGATAACGTGTTGGTGTCGGCGTAAAGTGTCGGCAATGCGTATCGGCAATGCGTATCGGCGAAGGGCCACCGCTTCGCCTAGCAGTTGGCATGCTCAACTACTGAATCGACAACACGTCCGTGATGTCAATCATTCCGATCGGACGCCCTTCGCGATCCACGACCGGCAGTTCGCTAATATTGCGGGCGGCCAAGGTCTCGATGGCGATCTCGGTGCGAGTTCCCTTCGCCACGGTGAGCGGATTCTTGGTCATCACGTTCGCAATCGAGTGATCGAGCTGTGAATCTTGTTGACGGGCCAATAGTTTTGCCAAATCACTATCGGTGAAAATTCCCGTCAGCCGACCCAATTCGTCCACCAGCATAACGGCTCCACTGCGACGCGATTCACTGCGGTTGCAGATGTAGATCTCTCTGACGGAACCGGTTTGTTCGGACACTCGACACTGTTCCAACGGTCGCATGATTTCTTCCACCAGCGACAGTCGCAATCCCAATGATCCGCCGGGATGAAATTTGACGAAATCTTGGGGGCGGAACTCTCGCTCACGGGCCAGCGTCATCGTCAATGCGTCGCCCAACGCCAACATCATCGTTGTGCTGGTCGAAGGAGCTAATCCCAAGTGATCGCATTCGGAAACCTTGCCGTAGTTTAGAACCAGATCCGCATGCCGACCCAGCGTCGAATCCGGACCCGCCGTGATGGCGATCACGGGAACGTTCATCTTGTGAAACGTTGGCAGTAGCGTCGCGATTTCGGATGTTTCGCCGCTATTGGAAAGGACTAGGACCACGTCATCGGCTGCGATCCGACCGAGGTCTCCATGCATCGCTTCGGCAGGATGGAGGAAGTGGCTACGCGTGCCCGTGGAGGCCAAGGAGGCACTGATCTTTTGTCCGATCCAGCCGGCTTTGCCCATGCCCGTCACAATCACGCTTCCGCGACACTGCAACACCAGCTCTACGGCGGGATCAAAATCCGCTGGAACTTCGGCAGCCAATCGCGACAGTGCATCGGCCTGTTGACGCAGGACATCAGCTGCAAAGCGAATTCGCTCAAAGGAATACGAGACGGGATTTCGTTGCGGCGAAGTTGACATTACGCGGCTTCCTCAAAAGCGACACTGTTTCGCATCCGTTGATAAGCACCGCATCGCGCGAGCAGCTCTTCATGCGTGCCGCAGTCGACGACCTTGCCGCCGTCCATCAACATGATTCGATCCACCAGATCGAGCGTTGACAGTCGGTGGGTGATCATAACCGTGGTGCGGCCCTTGATAAATTCAGACAGCGTTTCGTGGATCAACGTTTCGCTTTCAGGGTCAATCTGGCTGGTGGCTTCGTCCAGAATCAAAATGTCGGGATCTTTCAAGATTGCGCGAGCAAGGGACAGACGCTGGCGCTGACCACCGGAAAGTTTTCCACCGTGTTCGCCGATTTCTGAATCGTAGCCATCATCCAATGTCTGGATGAAATCATGAGCGTGAGCCTGTTTGGCGGCGGCTTGGACTTCGGCCATCGTCGCCGTTTCGTTTCCGTAGGCAATGTTTTGTGCGATCGTGTCGCTGAACAGCATCGTGACTTGAGTCACGTACCCGATGCGATCCCGAAGTTGCTGAACGTCGTAGTCTCGGATGTCGTGGCCGCCGATTCGAATCGCACCACCACCGACGTCAAAGAACCGAGGGATTAGATTGATCAGGGTGCTTTTTCCGCAACCATTGGGACCGATGATGGCCAGCGAAGAACCCGCTGGCACGGTAACGGATGTTCCATTGAGAACGTCATTGCCCTCGTCGTAGCGGAACGTGACGGCATCCATTTCGATATCCAAACCGCCGTTGGGGATGGTTTGGGGATTGGCTGGCGAAGACACCGAGGGTGTTTGATCGATTAGTGGGAAAACACGGTCGGCCGCCACCACACCGCCTTGAATGATGTTGTACACGTCTGCCATTTTTCGCAGCGGATCGGCAACGCCAATCAGGAACCCGAAAAACGCCATGACCGTTCCAAAATCCATCGGCGTAGAGCTCATCCGGATCGGGCCAAGGAAGCAGGTTTGGTTGATCACGAGGTATCCACCCGCCAAAACGCTTAACGAGATCATACCCACGCCCAGCAATTCGCTGTTGATTCGTGACAGCGAATTGTAAAACGCGATCTTCATGCCTTTTTTGTAGACATCTTTTGCAACGGTCTGGAATCGTTTTCGTTCCGAGTCCTCGTTGGTGAACGCCTTGACGACTCGCAGGTAAGTCAACGCTTGGTACAAACGGTTGAGCAGTTTGGCGGATTCTTCGACGGCTTTCTTGTTGGCTCGTTTCGTCAGTTTTGCCAATCGAATCATCAGAAAGGCTGCGATCGGGCAGATCAGCAATGACAAAACTAGCAGTCGCCAGTTCATCCACGCGGCACCGGCTAAACAGACCGTCATCTTCATCGGTTCACGAATGGTTTTTCCAAACAGAATCGAGATGGCTTGGCCAACAGTTCCTGTTTCACCACGAATTCGACTGACGAGGTCTCCGGTTCCGCGAACGCCCAGTTCCGAGACTTCCATATCGAGGACGTTTCGGAAGACGTCATTTTGCATGTCCAGCACTGTACGCTGACCGACGCGAGCGACCAGAACCATGTTTCCCATCAGGAATAGGCCGCGGATGATGGTTCCGAGGCACATGAAACCCATCAGCCATCCCAAGGTGGCAAAGGATGAATTGGGGGCCCAGTTTTTGATTGTTGGGGCAAAGAACTCAGTCCATTCGCGTTTGGTTTTTTGAGATTCAATGTTGGCGTTTTCAAGCCGAATCTTTGTTTCTAGGCGATCCGTTTCGGGTGTGGCGGCTGGCAGAGAAGCAATCTTTTGCTCCAGTTCCGCGATTTGAGTCCGGTGTTCGGCAATGGAAGCATCGGTATCTTCAAGACGTTCGTCGACCCAATCGTGCAGCGTTTTCTGACGCATCACGATTTCAACGAATGGATAGACCGCGCCCAGATTGGCACCCCAAGATAAGGCCACCATCAAGCAACAGGCAAATGACCCGATCAAGGACCATTTGTACCGGAGCGTCATCTTTAATGCGCGTCGAAGATTCTTCATATTCAGTTCGCTTTGCTTCCTTGCATTGCGAGTTATGCGGGTCAGTATTTTATGACAGGTGATTCAAGTCACCAACAGCAGTTCGCTGCAGCTGGAGTCGGTTAAGCTGCCTTTAGATTGGGATTTCGCTTTTGCTTGACCTTCTGTTTTTGTGTTGGAATTTTGGATTCTCGCTGCAATTCGCCGGCAACCATCGGTTTGCGACATTCGACAAACAGCGAATCAGGCTTCCGCACGGTTTCGCCGCAGCTGTCCAGTTCGTAAGAAACGTAGTCGGCGATCCCGCTTTCAGTGGCTGTTTGGACCCGGAATTTGATAAAGCCGCATTGCTCGCAGATCTGTTTGAGTGAAAAGCGATCGTACATCCAGCGATGGACTTCGCCGGAGTTCCGAAACAGGCCTTCGTCAAAGGACGTCAATCCTTGGCGTCCCAATAGTTTTTTGACAAACCAGCGAGCCCATTTTGTTCGTGACCGTTCAATGTACCGCTGCCAGCGTTGTTTCAATGTGATTTGGATTTGGCGGCTTTTAAACGATCGATGCTGACATCGCCAAAATTCGTCACCGATGCGGCTGACCATAAAGTCCGCATCTTGAACTTCGCATTTCGCCATGTGAGGCCCCATGCGGCCGCCGGATTGATGGCGAACCAGTTGGTCCAGCAACTCCAGTTTCATCCAGTCATAATTCTCGGACGCACCGCGCTCGCCGGCGAGAGCTTTGGTGTGGTAGTCCAGATAAAGTTCCGCGATCTGGGCCAAGTTCGGGACAACGATCCTGAGCACGCCGCCGGGTTTGAGGATTCGATAGCACTCGTCCAACAACCGTTCGCCGGCGTTGAGATCTAAGTGTTCCAGCACGTGGGAATGGTAGACGCCATCAAAGGTTCCCGATTCGAAGGGCAAACCCTGAGTGATGTCATGTTTTTGAACGGAATCGTCGTAGGGTTCCAGATCGACATTGATCCAGTCTTGGTGGAAGCTCTGCCCACAGCCAACGTTCAGCAGTCGGTCTTGATCTTCAGGGTTGTACACTTTGAGCATTGGTTTACCCCGCCTGCTTGATCCCCAGTCGACCCGTATAGTCGACTCGATGAAGAAAAATGTTGACGTGATTGTTCGCGATGTATTCGTCGATGGCCTTTCGGCATCCCTGCCAGTGCCCGTAGTCATCGATTATCAGAACGCCGCCGGGGACCAATCGCGGGAAGAGAACTTCCATTTCGATTCGGGTCGATTCGTACCAATCGGTATCCAGTCTGAGTAAGGCAATTTTTTCTGGAATTGTTTCGGTCAGCGTTTGTTCGACTTTACCTTTGACGAACCGAAACTGGTCACTGGGATAGCCCGTTTGCTGCATCGTGTCTCGAACGCCGTCCAAGGAGCAGCGACACCAGATGCTTTCCCGCAATTCGGCTTGCGATTGGGGCGCGTTATCTAGCAATTGATCGGCGGGTTGGCCCAAGTAGTCGACATCATCGTCTGTCGGTGCTGACATGCCCTCGAAAGTATCAAACAGCCACAGCAATCGATCCGTGTTTTGCATTCGGTTGAGCGTGCGGGCAACCGCGGCCATGCTGCCGCCTTTCCAGACGCCGCATTCGACGACGTCGCCTTCGATCTGTTGTTGCTGGATGTATTCGACGGCTTCGCAGAGCGCCAAAATGCGTTCCGGCGAAGTCATCGTGGCTTCCGAAACAGTGGCAATGGTCTCGCGATGCGCAGGTTTCGCGTTGGGAAACCGTTGGGCCAAACTTTCGATCGTTGGCAGACTCGGCCCCGGAGTGGGTTTCTTTTTTTTGCGGAATGGCTTTGAGAGCAGTTTCATGGCCAACACAATTGTTTTTTTTGAGAATTCTGCCCGTTAGTTACCAAATTGGCTAAAGCAGGTAAACGCGAGCGATTGAGATTCGCCTGCTAGCAGTGCCGGCAAGGATTCAAATTGACGGCTCTGCCATGAATGGGTTATCACGCCAGCATGTTGGATCGAACCGATACCCCTGTGCTTTTTTGTAACTTCAATCGCCCGCAGCTGACGTCGCGGGTGTTGGAGTGCATCCGTCAACGCAAACCGTCGATGTTGCTGCTGGCTTGCGATGGGCCGCGGCCCGATGTTGCCGATGACGCGGCCAAAGTCCAGCAAACGCGAGAGATACTCAATAGCATCGATTGGCCCTGTGACGTTCGACAGCGCTTTTTGGAAACCAATGCCGGTTGCAAGCATGCCATCGCCGACGCGATCACGTGGGCGTTCCAGCAAACGGAGCGGTTGATTGTGCTGGAAGACGATTGCCTGCCCGACCCAACGTTTTTTGATTTCTGCGGTCAACTGCTGGATCGCTACGAAAGTGATCCGCAAGTGATGATGATCGGCGGCGTCAATTTTCAGCCCGGTCCGCGCTCAGATGCCAGCTATTACTTTTCTCGCTGGCCTCACATTTGGGGGTGGGCGACATGGAAGGAGGCTTGGTCGAATTTCGATGTCGATATTTCTTCATGGCCAGAGAAAAGAGGCACCGATGTGTTGAAGCGGATTTTCTCGGACTCGATTCAGTCTGATCACTGGACGCGAACTTTCGATACCCAGCACGCGGGCGCGATCGATACTTGGGATTTCCCGTGGACCTATGCCGTTTGGGAAAACGATGGTTTCGCAATTTTGCCTCAGCAGAATCTGGTTAAGAACATCGGCTTTGGAGCCTCGGCGACTCATACCGTGGATGCCGAATCGAAACTTGCCAACATGAGTACAGCGCCGATCGAAGAACTTGTCCATCCGAATCAACAGGAGATCGACGTCGAAGCTGACGCGTTCACTTGGGAGAACATTTTTCTTCCGGGTGTTCAATTGCCAGAGCCGGTTCGCAAACGACCTGCCAGCAGCCTGTTCCGAAAACTCCGTAGACTGCGCAATCGTTTGGTGGCCAAATCATGAAAATCGGGATGTTTTCGCCGTTCGCGACGGTGGCGCCGCACTTCGAAGCCGAATTGGAGCTGCTGCAACAGCACATCGATGCGGGCGATGAAGTTCACTACCTCCACTGCGATGGCAAACTGGCAAACTGCGATTTCAATATCGATCGCGAAGCTGATCGCTGTACTGACTGTCTTGGCAGGCGGCAGCACGGCATCGAGGTGCTGTCGGGGGCCTGTCGTGTATCGACGATCGATCTGCAACACACGTATCCGGTGCCTGAATTCAAGTCGCTTCCACAGCTAATCGATTTCGAAATCGAGGGGTTTGATGTGGGCTATGCGACGCTTTCATCGTTGGTTTCTGTGTGCCGTGACCCCGAGCCCGATTTGGTCAAATACCAATCGCTGCTGCAGCGATTTATGGATGCGGCGTTGACGACGTACCAGCAAACGTTGGACTTTATTGAGCAACATCAGCCCGATCGCATCTACGTGTTCAACGGGCGGTTTGCCGCGATGCGAGCGGTGCTGCGGGCCTGTCAGAAATGTGGCGTCGATTGCTTTCTGCATGAGCGAGGCAAAAACAAAGACCACTATGATTTGTATCCCAACCACCTGCCCCACGATCTGGACGGAGTGGATGCACTGATTCGCAAGATCTGGAACGAAGCCGATGTTTCGAAGCGAGAATCCGTGGGAGCGTCTTGGTATCAGGATCGATTCGATCGCGTAGAAACGGCTTGGAAATCATTCACCAAGGATCAACAATACGGCAGCCTGCCTGAGGGTTTTTCAGATAGCCAGCGAAATATTTCGATCTTCACTTCTTCCGATGACGAGTTTGTCGCGATCGGAGACGGTTGGCGAAACACGTTGTATCCCGAACAGGTTCAAGCCATCGCGAAAATTGCCAGCGACATGCTGGAGGCCTCACCGCAGACGCGTTTGTACGTGAGAGCCCATCCAAATTTGAAAGACGTCGACAACGCTCGCAAACGTTCAATGCTGGCGTTGGACTTTCCCAACCTGACCGTGATCGGACCTGAGACCGACATTGATACTTACGCATTAGTGAAAGCCAGCGACATTGTGGTTTCGTTTGGATCCAGTGTGGGCATGGAAGCCGTCTATTGGGGGCGTCCCTCGGTGCTGTTGGGTCCCTGCCTTTACCAGAGTCTGGGCGGTCCGATCCGTTCTGAGTCTCACGAGCACACGATTGAGTTGCTGTGTGGCGAGCATGCGGCAGCGGATAAAACGGGCGCTTTGATGTACGGTCACTGGTTTCAGGCGAGGGGTTTTCCGTACCGATATTTTCAGGCGACTGATTTTTTCGAAGGCAAATTCAAGGGCGAAGTTCTCTACAATCGCGGAGCCAACCCGCCTCGGAAGCGCAAGCGTTGGAAATCGATGTTGCCGCGAGTGTTGCGGGGTTCATCGGGTAAGTCATCAGGATGATGGGCGATTCGGAGTCGCTGATCGCAGAAATTGCGAGAGTCCGCCTGCCAACGATTCTTTTCCAGAATCACATGAACCCTTCAGGTCTGATCGCCTTCGGTCTACAATTGGGATGCTGGTCAGGTGATCGCCGGCGAAGTAATTCGCGGGAGGAAAGTCCGGGCTTCACAGGGCAAGGTGGTCGGTAACGCCGACCGGTCTTCGGATCAGGGCAAGTGCAGCAGAAAGTATACCGCCGAACGGAGCATGAAAG
>CAZDZX010000160.1:0-9553 GCA_964510005.1 uncultured Pirellulaceae bacterium | reverse complement strand
TCCACGGTCCGTCAGAACCAAAGTCGAATACAGCGATACCAGAACTCCACCAGCCACGAGGGCCATTTCAATTGCAAACATTTGAGATTCCTTTCAAAAAACGTGCGGCGCTTTTGGACCGCGATTGTGTCTGCTTCTTACGGCCAATCCCCTATGTAGTTCGCATTTGCTAGCAGGAAAACCGGCGGTTTTTCAGTTCTGCTCGATTTCGATTCCGAAAAAACCGAATAGCACCGTCAGCAAAAAGGGAGTCACCAGCAGACTGATCACTGACGTGGTCAAGGCAACGATCACCGCCACCCGCGGCTTGCCCCCAAAGAACTTGGCCAACACGATCGGAAACACCGCCGACGGCATCGCGGCTTGAATCAGCAACAGGCGTTGGAGGTAACCCTCAGGTCCGACCCACAGCGCGGCGACCACAAACAGGAGTGGGAGCAATCCGAATCTCAACAGGCAGCTGGACGACATGATCTTCCAGTCCAACTCCAGACCCTCGCGGGCAACGACTCCTCCCAGCGATGCCCCGACCAGCATCAGGCTGATGGGGATCGAGCAAACGCCCAGTTTCGCGATACCTTCTTTGACAACCCAAGGAATGTGCTCGTGTCCGCCAGAGAAGTTCAGGGTTAGGCCCAACAGGATCGCGATCACCGGACCGCTGATCAGATTCTTCCACGCGCCTTGGTGCTGGCCGGAGATCAGCATCACACCCAGCGTCCACAATACAATCTCGACGCCAAGATTATGAACGAACAGTACGCCCAGCATCGGGAGTGCGGTATCTTTCATGAAGATCCCTTCGATCAAGGAGATCGGGATGAAGCCGTAGTTCTGCAATCCGACGGCGACGGCGAAGGTGGCGACTCCGGTTTCTTTGGATAGCCCGATTAGTTTTCCGGCTCCGAAGCAGATCGCAAATGAGATCGCGGTGATGCCCATGCCCCAACCGAGGGCACTGACAACCACACCCGAGCTTTGCAGGGCAGGGTTGCCGGGGACTTTCCACAAAATGAAACAGGGCAAAAGAACATTCAGCACCAATCGCATGATGCCTTTTTCTAGGTCATCATTGATCAGCCCCATTCGCTGACAAGCGAAGCCGACACCCATGACGAGGAACACGGGGATCGTTTGGGCAAGGATTGGAAGAAAGTCCATGGCGGGGGGGACCTGATCTCGTTCGGCAGTCAGGATCTAATTTTGAAAGCTCACCAGTCTACTCGTGGCGGAGAGCTTCGATAGGATCCATTTTGGCCGCCCGGATCGCGGGATAGAGTCCAAACAGAATTCCGACGACAACGGAAATAGAAAACGCCAGAGGGATCGACAGGGGCACGATTTGCGGCGTCATGTTTTTGGCCGCGTCCGGTAAATTTGCGTATAAATCAGGGCGAACCTCTGAAAACACGTTCCTCGCGACATCAATCGAGACAGGGCACAGCAATCCGACCAAGATCCCAAAAATCCCGCCCAGCACCGACAGCGAGATCGTTTCCACCAGAAACTGGTTGGTGATATCGGAGCGTTTGCCACCGAGCGCCCGACGGATTCCGATTTCGCGAGTCCGTTCGGTAACGGTCGCCAGCATGATGTTCATAATCCCGATGCCACCTACCAGCAGCGAAATGGCCGCGATCAATCCCATGAACAGCATGAACATCAGTCGCGTGGTGCGGGCTTGCTCCAGCAACTCGAAAGGCACGGTGACTTGAATGTCTTGGCGACGGGGATTCTTTGCCATCAAAGTGGCTTCAATCACTTTGGCCGTTTGCGGTACGTTGGCCGGTTCATCGACTTGAATCGTAAGCTGAGAAAGTTCGTACTTGCTGATTTCATAACTACCGGTGGTTCGTTTTCGCTCCGTGTCTCCCATTCTTGCCCGCATGGTCGAAATCGGAATGTACACATCCAGCGAAAAATCTTGAGCCGCCAACGAACCGCCGATGGCCGCGGTGGCGGTGCGATGTTTCAAGACACCGACGACTTCGAAGTACTGTTTCTTTTCGGGAAGGTAAAGGGTTTTATGCAGCGGTGAACCGGAGGGGAAAAGAGCCTCCGCCAGCTTTCCTGCAACCACACAAACGTCCGCCGGCGAATCGACTTCGCTGGAGGTAATGAAGTGACCGCGGTCAATTTCCAAGCGGGTCACGTCGGCATATTCGGGAGTGCAACCGACCAGACGCCCATCGATCGGAGTCGCGTTATTGTTGCCCGCGATGATGAACTTCTGCCGGATTTCCCGGACGGGAATCACCCGCTCGATGGTCGGGATGGTGTTCGCAATGGTGCGCATTTCTCCACGCACGAGACCGTATTCGGCCAGCCGGGAATTGCTTGTCGAAGAACTGTCGGGAGGTTTGATGGAACGCACGATGATGTTTTCGGCGCCCAGATCTTCGATTTGTTTTTGAGCCTGTTGGCTGATGCCTTCGCCGATGGCCAACAGCCAGATGACACTGGCAACTCCAATAAAGATTCCCAAAATGGTCAGAGCCGACCGCATCGGATGCAGCAGCAGGCTTTTGACACCCAGAATCCACGTGCGAAGAGAAAACATGATTAGTCCTCCTCGTTGGTGTTGGCATTGTTGGAGATGGCTTCGATCTGTTCGGCGGTAAACGTGATGCGATTCTCAATCGGTTCATCGACTTGGATTTGACCGTCCCGCAGGCGGATGATCCGCCGAGCATATTGAGCGACTTCGTCTTCGTGAGTCACCATGATGATGGTGCGGCCTTCATCGTTAAGCCGCTGAAACAGGGCCAGAATCTCTTCGGTGGTTTTGGAGTCAAGGTTTCCGGTGGCTTCGTCGGTAAGGATGAAGAACGGATCGTTGACCAGCGAGCGGGCGATCGCGACGCGCTGTTGCTGTCCCCCGGAAAGTTGGCTGGGCCGATGTCCTAATCGCTCTCCCAGTCCGACCATCGTCGCCAGTTCGATGCAGCGTTTTCTGGCGTTGCGATCCAATCGTCCCTTCATATACAGCAGCGGGACTTCGATGTTTTCTACGACAGTCAATTGTGAAATCAGGTTGTAGGACTGAAAGACAAACCCGATTCGCGAGGCGCGGATTTCAGAAAGCTCGTCATCGGACATGCGGGCAACATCGTCGCCACCAAGAATGAACTTTCCCTCGGTGGGTCGGTCGAGGCAGCCCAGCAGATTTAGGAGTGTGCTTTTCCCAGAACCCGACGGTCCCATGATGGCGACGTAATCGCCCTCGGGGATATCGAACGAAACGCTCTGTAGCGCCTTGACGGTTTCGCTCTTGAGCACATAGTGCTTGGTCAAGTCGCGGATGCTGGCCGCAAGGGATAAGGATTCGCCGCTCAAAATCAAAATTCAACTCACGAACGAGCGTTGGAAATAAAAGTAAACGGTAGATCGAAATGTGGACCACCGATGAAGCGACGTCTGTGCGAATTAGGCACTCCGGCGATGTACGATTGATTGGGTTATCTATCGGATGGCCGGTCCACCGCGACGGCCTCCGCCTCCACCGCCGCGACTCTTCATGGATTTTTTGGTTTGCTGAACGACTTCTTCATTGGAGACAACACCGTCGTTGTTGGCGTCGGCTTGTGCGACCAATTTTTTCGAGCGGCCTTCCAGAGTTGCGATTTCTGCAGCGTCCAGTTTGCCGTCGCCATTGGTATCGCCTTGCTCCATGATTCGTTGAGCAATGGAAGTCGGCGACGGTCGACCGGCGGGAGTTTTTTCAGCGACAAGGACGGGTTTGCTGTCCGAGCCCTGTGCTGGTGTGGGTGTTTTGGTTTTGTTTTGCGAACCTTGAGCCACTTGTGCCGTCGAGCCCGATTCGGTGTCATCAACGGGCATTTCCATTGGGCCATCGGCTTCGATTTCTGGTAGGTCCATCAATTCACGATAGGCTCCTGGATTCATGACCAGTTCTTCGCCGTCGGATAATCCGCTGGAGACCAAAGCGACTTGGGCGTTGTTGGAGCTGACCTCGATTTCCCGAGTCTCGAATTCTCCGTCGGCCGTTTTAACCAAGCAGAACTGGCGATCGGCGACGCCATAAACGGTTTGCAGAGGCACCATGATGGCGTCGGCTACGAACTTGGACTGGATAAATACAGACGCATTCATGCCTGGTTTGAGGGCTTCTGGGGGGTCAAAGATTTTGACTTTGACGGCATACTTGCGAATCGATGAAGAACTCCAGCCACTCGATTCGGCGTACTGATTGACTTTGGTGACGACGCCCTTGAGCTTCTTATCTGAGAGAGCGTCGACCTTAACCGATGCCGGCATGCCGACATTGATCTGGGTGATGTTCTGCTCATTGATCAGGGCTTTGACTTCCATTTTGGATGTGTTGGGCAGGCGAATCAAAACTTGAGATTCGCGAACCTCGGCGCCTTCCTCAAGAACCCATTCGTCACCACGGCCCCGACTCTCGCGAGCATAAACGACTTGGCCGGAAACGCCTGGCGGAACCACGACGTTGCATCGCTCGATCATCGATAGGATCTCAGCCATCTGGCTTTCCTGAACTCGCAGGGCATCCCTTTCGCTGTTGAGTTTAACGGCGGCGGCTTCGATGTTGCTTTCGAGTTGGACCTTTTCTTTTTCGAGGGTTAGATCTTGGAGGACTTTCAGTTGATTGGTGTAGAGTAGCTTGAAATTTTCGTTTCGCGTGACTGCCAAACCGGAACGTTTGACCACGAACTCGTCGGCCTCAAGTTGTTGCTGAGTGATGAAGCCCTTGGAGTGCAGCGAGCGGCTGTGATCCAAAACGGCTTTGGCTTGTTCCAGTTCGGCTCTGGAAGTTTCAATCAAGCCTTCGGCGTCGATGATCTGGTTCTTGATTTCCAGTTCAAGTGCCTTGAAGGTACCGGTGAGGTATTCGTCGCGTTCTTTCTCGGCTGTTTTTAAAGTGGCTTCTGCTTGGATGACGTTGGCTTTGGCATTGGCCACGGCGATCCGCTGTGTCTCGCGTTCCTTCTCGAAGGCCGTGGAATCTAGCCGCATCAGAAAGTCGCCTTCGTTAACAAGGGTGCCTTCGGGCACGATGCTGATGGCGGTCAGCTGTCCGTTTCGAGCGCGGACTTCGCAGCGAATTTCGACGTTCTCGCTGCTTTGGATTTCTCCTTGGTCGAGGACTTTGGAAACAAAGTCGCCAGTGTGGACTTGGGTGGTGATCGGGTCGATGTTCGCCCGCACGTCTCCATCGCTGACGTAGTACCAGACCAAAGCTCCAACGATTCCCGCCACTGCTAGAAATGCAAGGACAACCGAGCTGGCGCCGCCGGTGCGCGTCGGAATTCCTAAATGGGGTTGGGATTGGTTCATAAAAGCGATAGCCCTGACGCGTGGGTCAAAAATGTAACGATCTGTCTGGTGGCGAATTTAGGACGCGGCGGGTCATCCTGATTCAACCCAATTTCCGGATTTTGGCCGGGAAAACGTTGAAGGGTCAACCTCGATTTCAACCCGCTAGTTCACGGTAAGTTCTGAAAAATCCCCTTGTTTGCGGGCCACTACACCAAGCCGATCGGGTTCAGCGGGCTTGGGGCGGTAAAACGAGCGATGAGTGCACTTGGGCCGTTTTGAGCGGCGGGGATACAAAAAAATCCTCTTCATCTCATCCATGAAGAGGATATTGAACCATCGGAGAATGGACATTTTTGTATCAACAGGGTTGACCCATTTTTGGATCACGCCAAATAAAGACTTGCATCAATTCAGATACAACTGAATCTGATCACAAGCTTCAAATTACTGGGTGCCCGAGCCGTCTTTGACGGCGTCAACGGCTTTGTCTTTCATTTCAGTGGCAGCATCAGAAGCAGCATCAGCTGCGTCGTCAACCATCTTCTTAGCTGAGCCTTCGCCTTCGCCTTCAGTGGCTGCTGGAGTGTCAGGGGTGGCTGGTGCATCCGCAGGGGCACATCCGATCGAGGCAACGCTCACCATTGCAAATAGGGCGAGAGCAAGCAAACTAGTGAACCGCATATTCGATTCTCCTTAGGTAGATAATGTAATTGTGCCGGCCAAAGTGGTCCGACGATAGCAGTTCTCATTCTATCCAAGTTTTATTGGTATTAGTGTTCAAAATTAGGCGCGAATTGTCGCATTTAGCCGAATTACGGGACTTTTGCTGTCAATTTCCGGATAATCGGCCAAGTCTCACAGCTGAAATCCCTTCGTTTTCTCCATAAACGCGGTTCCACGTTCGAGTTGTCCGCACCAATGTTCGATAAGGTTCTGAACAAAACGGAGCCTGCCGGGATTTCTCTTCTTGTTTGAAATGTGGGTTTTTGTATCATTCTCGATTCTGACCGGGATTGAGACCCGGAAAATGTAGTAGTTTTGTAGTCCCGTTTTTGAATTAAAAGAAAAGCCTGTTTGTTGATTTGTAGTTGAGAGAAGTGAAGTAACTATCACTCGCCCATTTGATTGGCGAAATGATGTGGCTCCGGCGACTGCAGTAAGAGATCAAGGCCAAGAAAGAAAACAGATCCAACGATAATGACAATCACGAAAGAAGCGAAAGAACAAATCATCGGGGAGTTCCAAAAGAACGACAAGGACAATGGTTCTGCCGACGTTCAAATTGCGGTACTCACCAAGCGCATCAATAGCTTGACAGAGCACATGCGAGCTAACCCCAAAGATTATTCAACACGTCGCGGACTGTTGGGAATGGTTTCCCGCCGTCGTCGCCTTCTTGATTACGTCCGTGATGGTAACCCGGATCGATATCTTGACCTGCTCGAGCGTCTTGGCATCCGTAAGTGATTCCAGCGTTCAGCCCGCTTGATCTTTAAACTCTGTGATTTGGCTCCGTTGCCCAAACTTTCTCCTTGCTGCGCCGCAGGTTTATTAGGAGTCGCTAGGGCAATCCATGGAAGCCTTTCGGTGTCAACCGCATTATCGGGTGTCAGCCGTCATTGCGAATCTGAACGATGTTGTTCAGTCGCGATGGGTGTTTGTTTGTATCTGTGTCACTTCTCGACCTAACAGAGCCATCCTCCCGGTCCATTCAAAGCCGGGTCTACAAAACTATGTATGTTTGTGAATTGTAAGAATTGATTTGAAGGATTTGACGTGAAGAAAGTAAGAGTAGAAAAAAAGATCGGCGATGCTGTTCTGTCGATGGAGACGGGCGAGTTGGCCAAACAGGCAGCCGCCGCTGTACTGATTCAGTACAACGATACGACTGTGTTGTGCACCGCGGTTTCTGGCAAGCCACGACCGGGAATCGATTTTTTCCCGCTGATGTGTGATTACCGTGAGCGAACTTGTGCGGCGGGTAAATTCCCCGGTGGATTCATCAAGCGTGAAGGCCGTCCCACAACCAAGGAAACATTGACATCGCGTTTGATCGATCGTCCGATCCGTCCGATGTTCGCCGACGGTTTCAAAGACGAAGTTCAATGTCAGTCCTTCGTTCTTTCTAGCGATCGTCAAACCGATGGCGACGTGTTGGCGATGAACGGAGTCGCCACTGCGTGCTTCATCTCAGAACTGCCTTTCGAGCAAGCGGTTGCCTCGACCCGTGTCGGTCGAATTGATGGCGAATTGGTGGCTTTCCCCACCTTTGAGCAGCTTGAAGACAGCGACATGGATGTGATCGTTTCGGGTACCCAAGAGATGGTAACCATGATCGAAGGCTTCTCTCGCGAAGTCTCCGAAGAAGACATGGTCGAAGCCATCGAATTCGCTCACACGATCTGCCGCGAAATTATCGGCTTGCAGAAAGAGCTGGCAGAGAAGTTCCCTGTCGAAAAAATGGTTTTCGAAACTCCGGACGACAATGGTCTGTTCGACAAAGTCAAAGCCAAGCACTACGACGGTTTCAAAGAAGCCATCCAGACGTCGCTGAAGAAAGATCGGGGTGCCGCCAAGAGCGAGTACAAAACGAAAGTCCGCGAGGAGATGATTCCCGATCCCGATGCAGACAATGCAATTTGCCCCGACATGCTGGGCAAAGCACTCTACAAGCTAGAATCGACGATCATTCGCGAATCGATCCTGGCAGGAACACGTACCGACGGTCGTGGACCTAAGGACTTGCGAAACATCGAATGCTTGGTCGATATCGTGCCACGCGTTCACGGTTCCGCTGTGTTCCAACGCGGCGAAACTCAAGCCATGATTACGATCGCTTTGGGTACCGGACGCGACGAGCAGCGAGTCGATGGACTGCAGGACGAGTACTCCAAAAAGTTCATGTTGGATTACAACTTCCCCAGCTTCAGTGTTGGCGAGTGCCGTCCGATTCGTGGCCCTGGCCGTCGTGAGATCGGTCACGGTGCTCTGGCAGAACGCAGTATCAAACCCGTTCTTCCCGATGTCGATGATTTCCCTTACACCATTCGTGTTGTCTCTGACATCCTCGAATCGAACGGCTCGTCTTCCATGGCGACTGTTTGTGGAACGACGTTGGCGTTGATGGCGACAGGTGTCAAAATCAAAAACCCCGTTGCCGGTATTTCTGTGGGCATGGTCCAAGAAGGCGACAAGCACGTTCTGTTGACCGATATTCTTGGCTCTGAAGATCACTTCGGAGACATGGACTTCAAAATCGCTGGTACTCAAGACGGTATCACCGGAATTCAATTGGACCTTAAGATTCGCGGCGTTAGCAGCGATGTGATCCGTGAGACGTTGGCTCAGTCGAAGGAAGCTCGTATCGAGATCCTGCGCAAGATGCTGACCACGATTCCACGTCCTTCTGAGTCTCTTTCGCCACACGCTCCACGCCTGTTGGCAACCAAGATCGACCCAGAAAAGATCGGTATGTTGATCGGTCCTGGCGGAAAGAACATCCGTGCGATCCAAGAAGAAACAGAAACCGTGATCGAAGTCGCCGAAGACGGCAAGGTGATCGTTTCGGGAAGCAATGGCGAACTCGCCGAAGCCGCCCTGAAGCGAATCGAAGCTTGTACCGCAACGGTTCAGATCGGAAAAATCTACGATGGTGTTGTTAGAAGCACCAAAGAGTTTGGAGCCTTTGTTGAAATCCTGCCCGGTCGCGACGGACTGTGTCACATCAGTGAACTGTCGGGTGGATTCATCAGCGATGTTTCAGACGTCTGCCAAGTCGGCGATGAAATGAAAGTCCTTGTGATCGATGTCGATGATCACGATCGCGTTAAGCTCAGTCGCCGTAGAGCCCTCGAAGAGTTGGGCCTCGAAGACGAATTCGCTGTCGAAGAAGAGGACGACGGATTTGATGGCGACGGTGGTGGCGACGACGAGTACGAAGACGACTTCGATGACGATGGCGGCGACGACTTCGACGATGATTTCGATGACAACGATGATTCTTCATCAGATCGCGATCGTGATCGCGACCGTGGAGATCGCGGCGACCGAGGTGGTCGTGGAGACCGCGGCGGCCGAGGTGGTCGTGGCGGTGGCGGCGGCCGAGGTAACTCCGATCGCGGTGAGCGTTCCAGCCGAAATGACGGTGGCGGACGTGGTCGCAGTGGCGGCGGAGGCGGAGGCGGTCGAGGCCGTGGACGCAGCGGCGGCGGAAACGGTGGCGGCGGCGGACGCAGTGGCGGCGGTGGCGGCG
>CAZDZX010000159.1:0-9570 GCA_964510005.1 uncultured Pirellulaceae bacterium | reverse complement strand
CAGGTTCGATGGGGGCGAGCAGTTTTATTCTGGCAGGAAACGGATTGGATGACAGTCTTTGCAGCGCGGCCCACGGTGCCGGTCGCGCCGTTTCACGCGGTTCCGCCATGTCGGGATATCAGAAAGAGTTTGAAGAGTTTCTGGAGAAATTTCGCGTTGTGACTCCCGTTGATTTTCGCCGACAGGATATCAAGCGACGAAAAGACATCATCGATAAGAAGTTGGCTGACCTAAGACAGGAGGCTCCTTTTGCGTACAAAGGCATCGGCCCGGTGATCGACACGATTCGCGATGCCGGAATTGCGCGAGCGGTCGCAGAGTTGAAACCGATCATGACCGTGAAGGGATAGGGGTGGGGCACGAAACAAGTTGTTTGTTTGGTCGCGGTTTCCGCCATCAGTTTGGCAAGCGGAGCGGCGAATGTCGCAGAATCGTGCTGTCTGCTGACGACGATCATCCACAAATTGATAGCACTCGCGCGGACACAACAATTCGCTAGTTTAACAAACAATGCTTGCACTCGACCTTCTAGCATAGTGCTACCACGATCTAATCGCGGTGTGTCTGGCGACGCGATTCACCGAATTATCGCAGCATTTCAAAGGGGGCTGTTTTATTGGGTGAACTATACCTCCCTACCATCCGATCCAGCACGATAGCACAGGAACAAAACTGACCCCACTTACGTTTGGGTTGGAAGCAAAACCTCGACGAATTGCGAGGCAAGGTGGCGAACGAGTTGAGATCGAGAGGGAGTTTAGATGACGTCAATCAATGTTTCGAGTTCAACCCAAGCGGTTGCTCCAGAAGCGATGTCTCAGCGTCGTCAGTCCGCGCGTGCCGGTAAGAAACGTAAGGTCGACAAGCCGATCAAAAAACACGTTTCGCTGCGGATGAATTTGCTCCGGGTGCACGGGGATTTTTCTTTAGCCTACACAACTGTGGTGCATCACGGGCTAAGTTACTTTGGTGACGAGAACGGATTCATTGCCCACGCGGTGAATCAAAAGAAACACATTTTGGCCTTAGGGGATCCCATTGTCGCGCCTCAGGACAAAGAGCAATTGATTCAGAACTTTGTCGCTGAACATCGCCGCGCCGCATTTTGCCAAGTCTCTCACGGTACCGCCAAGATTCTTGAGCGATGTGGATTCTATATCAACCAAATGGGAGTCGAGTCGACGATCTCGCTGCCGGACTATACCTTCCGCGGTCAGAAGAAACGCTGGTTGCGAATCGCTGAGGCGTGGACGACAGGACGTGGCTATACCGCCCGCGAAGCGACTACCGAATCCGTCGGCGAGGAGCAGATTAAGGCGGTTTCATTGGCGTGGCGAGCGTCGCGCTATGTCAAGCATCGTGAGATTCGTTTCTTGAGTCGCCCACTGGTGGTCAAGGACGAACCTCACACGCGTCGGTTTTACTTTTTTGATCCCGATGATCGAATGTTGGCCTTTGTCTTTCTCGATCCCATTTTTCGTGACAGTCAGTTGATCGGCTACGCAGCTTCCAGTAAGCGCCGTCATCCTGACGCGCCGGTCTACGCCGAACAGGCCATCATGAAGCACGCCATCGAGGTCTTCCAGAGCGAAGGCCTGCAGGAGCTGCGATTCGGTTTGAGTCCATTGGCTTGGATCGAGGACAACGAGTTCCGTTCCAGTTGGCTGTTGGGCAAACTGTTTCGCACTGGGTTTTCGTCGCGTTTGATCAACAAGCGAGTCTACAACCTGCAAGGGCATGCCCAGTACAAGCGACGATATCGCGGCCAAGAAGACAAAGTTTACTTCGCCACACGCTCGCCGCTGAACCTGCTGCAACTGGCCGCTGTGGTTAAAACTTGCAAACTCTTCTAAGAGTTCGATCTTCGGCTGGCATCGTTTCGCGGTCGGGCGACTTTCAAGGTCGCTGATTTCGCAAGACTTCAGGAAGCACATGCGTACTTGCAAAAACTTGGGGCGTCTGAACGGTTGCCATTCCAGCTACTTTAAACGGCGAATTTATCATGGCGCTGCGCCAATGGGAAACAAAAAAAGCCGCAGTGAATACTGCGGCTGATGTGATCGTAAATGATCCGAAGGTTTATTCTTCGGATGGAGGATCTTCTTCGGAGTCCTTCTCTTCGCTGGCACCGACGCCGACGGCTTCTTCTTCAGGCTTCTTTTCTTCCTCGACTGGAGGAATGAAGTCGCTGTCGAATTTGAGCTGTTTGACTTTGCCATCGTCTTTGATGACATCGACAATCAGCTTGTTTTTGCCGGTGAAGGTTCCCTGAAGCAGTTCTTCAGAAAGCGGATCTTCGATGTAGTTCTCAAGGGCACGACGAAGCGGACGAGCACCGTATTCGAGGTCCGTTCCTTTGTCGATCAGGAAGTCTTTCGCTTCCTCGGTCAGGTCCAGATCGAAACCACGCTCTGAGAGTCTCGCACGGATTTTCTGAAGCTCGAAATCGATAACGATTCTGAGGTCTTTCTTTTCGAGGTGACGGAAGATGATCGGCAGCTCAGAAAGACGATTCAGAAACTCAGGGCGGAAACTACGATTGATTTCGTCGTAAACGCGTTCCTTCATGCTGTCGAAGGACTGGTCGTTTCCAGCACCCGGCAGACCGAACGCAGATTCGTTCTTGATCGCGTGAGCACCGACGTTGGTGGTCATGATCAGAATCACGTTGCGGAAGTCGACGTTGCGACCAAAGCTGTCCGTCAAACGGCCCTCTTCCATGACCTGCAACAACATGTTGAAGATATCCGGATGGGCTTTTTCGATTTCGTCCAGCAGGACCACGGAGTAAGGGCGACGACGAATCTTCTCGGTCAACTGACCGCCTTCTTCGTAGCCGACGTATCCCGGAGGGGCACCAATCAGTCGAGACAGATTGTGCTTCTCCATGTACTCCGACATGTCGATTGTGACCAACGCTTCTGAGTCACCAAACATGAACTCGGCCAACGCTTTGGCCAGCAACGTTTTACCAACACCCGTTGGGCCGGCAAACATAAAGCAACCGATCGGACGTTTTGGATCTTTCAGACCACTGCGACTACGGCGAACCGCTTTGGAGATCGATTTAACGGCAGCGTCTTGGCTAACAACGGTGCGGTGAAGTTCATCTTCCATCTTCATCAGGCGGAGAGAGTCTTCAGTCGACAGTCGTGTCAGTGGAACGCCCGTCATCTTAGAGATGACTTCCGCGACGACTTCTTCGTCGACGACGCCTTCGTTCTGCTGTGACTTTTCGCGCCAGTCTTTTTTGATCTGGTCTTTCTTCTTGCGGAACTTGTCGGCCTGATCGCGAAGCGACGCGGCTTTCTCAAAATCCTGATTCGCAACGGCGTCTTCTTTCTCGTGATTCAGACGCTCGATGTCCTCGTCGATCTCCTTGAGATCTGGTGGACGTGTCATCGTGCGAAGTCGAATCCGAGCACCCGCTTCGTCGATCACGTCGATCGCTTTATCGGGAAGGCAGCGACCGGTGATGTAACGACTGCTGTATTCGACTGAGGCTTCGATGGCGTCGTCGGTAATCTGAACACGGTGGTGTTCTTCATAACGTGAACGCAGGCCTTTGAGGATTTCGACGGTGTCTTCGAGGGAAGTCGGATCGACAAGGATCTCTTGGAAACGACGTGCCAGTGCACTGTCTTTCTCGATGTACTTGCGGTACTCGTCCAGTGTGGTGGCACCGATACATTGGATTTCGCCACGAGCAAGTGCCGGTTTAAGCACGTTGGCTGCATCGATGGCGCCTTCAGCACCACCGGCACCGACCAGCGTGTGAAGCTCGTCGATGAACAGGATCGTGTTTTGAGCCCGTTTGACTTCGTTCATGACCGCTTTGATCCGCTCTTCGAACTGACCGCGGTACTTCGTGCCGGCGACCATCATCGCAAGGTCCAGCACAACGATTCGCTTGTCGGCTAGGATCTCAGGAACTTCGCCAGAGATAACGCGTTGGGCGAACCCTTCCACGATCGCTGTTTTACCGACACCGGCTTCACCCAGCAGAACAGGATTGTTTTTGGTACGACGGCAGAGAACCTGAATGGCTCGCTCGATTTCTTTGGCTCGGCCGATCACCGGATCCAGCTCGTTTTTGCGAGCCAGTTCGGTCAAGTCACGACCAAAGCTATCCAAAGCAGGAGTCTTTGATTTGCTGCCACGGCCTGAGGGCGATTCGCCTTCGGCGCCAGCGGCTTCGCGGCCACCGCGCTCGGCACCTTCGCCGGACTCAAGTCCATTGCCAAGTAGATTGAGGACTTCCTCGCGGACGTCTTCAAGTTTCAAACCAAGGTTGATCAGAACTTGGGCGGCAACACCTTCCTGCTCTCGCAGCAAGCCCAGCAAAATGTGCTCGGTGCCGACAAAATTGTGTTGGAGATTGCGAGCTTCTTCCATCGAGTACTCGATGACCTTTTTGGCTCGCGGCGTTTGAGGGAGCTTGCCCATGGTGATCATTTCAGGACCACTCTGAACTAGCTTTTCCACTTCAAGACGGATCTTGCGCAGTTCCACGTCAAGATTCTTCAAAACATTGGCGGCAACTCCGGTACCTTCCTTGACCAGACCCAGCAACATGTGCTCGGTGCCAATGTATTCATGATTGAATCGCTGGGCTTCCTGGTTAGCAAGTTGCATAACCTTGCGAGCCCTGTCAGTAAAGCGTTCGTACATCCGATGGTCCTCTAGTTGAGTTGTTCCGAGCCAGTGACTGCTCGGTTTCTGGTTACGCGAACGAAACCGTCGTTATTAGTTGAAGTTCGATTTTCAGTGTGGGGTGAATTTTCAAAGTCTTCCGTTAGACGCAAAAGTTCACGTTCCCTTTCGATCTCATTTTCCCACACCACTGAAGGATCGTATTTCTCAATATGATCCAACTGCGAAATGGCGGCGTCGAACTGTCTCGTGTGACGATACAGCGTTGCCAACATCAATCGCGATTCAATATCCCGTGGCTGATGTTTGAGTTGCCTTTCGAGCAACCCACGAGCCTCCTGCCAATGCCCTTTCAAGTATTCCCGACGTGCGTCAATAAACAAGGTGTCGTGAAAATCGTCCGTGCCTTGATCTACACTGGAACGATCTTTCGTTGTCAGTGACATCAAGTCAGGCAGGTTCTGCCGGGCAATCAGTGCGGAGGACAGCCAGACCAACAAAACTACAGGCCAAGCAATGGCTGTAAAGCTGTCGTCATGGAAAATGTCCGTCCAGATAAAACTGGAAACCAGCGCCAAATTAAACAGCACTGAAAACCCAATGGCGAGTATCAGCGATGTCCATCGACCCCGGTACCACAGACCTGGCAAGCCAGGCCAGCAGCAAAGCAAGGAAGATCCCCAGCTCATAAGTGCTCCGATGTCCGTATCAAAAAATATCATCTGTTTAGGGCTGTCATCGGGATTCCTTCACCGATTTCCTGTTATTGCGCCCTGACAATCCCGAGTATCCGACTGTTGGGAAAATACGTCAATCGCAAACAACCACGGGGGGTTGGCGGTTTCCGAATAGAGCCGAAAATAGGGGTTTTCGCCACCTTTATGCGGACTCATGTCAAAGTGACATCAATGGACGAACTCAAAAAAACCGAAAATTTTCGATTCCGCATCCTAGACGCTTCTGTAAATCGAGCGTCCGAAGGACTACGGGTGGTCGAAGATTTTGCCCGAATGGGCCTCAATGATGCGTTTCTGTCCGGTCAATTGAAGCAGTTAAGGCATGATCTCAAAGTCGCCACCGATCCGATCAATTCTGTTTTTCGTTTGCAGGCACGTGATAGCGAGCTCGATGTGGGACGCTCCCAAGGCACCGTTGCTGAATACAAACGTGTCAACACTTTAGATTTAATACGTTCCAATATGGCTCGGGTTCAACAGGCTCTGCGAACTATCGAGGAATACAGCAAATCCTTTTTAGATGAAGTGGTGCCCCAAGCGGAACAGTTGCGATATCGCGCCTATTCACTGGAAAAGGCCATCGTCAGTTGTTCCTTCAACCAGCAGCGATTGGAAGGAGTCCATTTGTATGTGCTGATCGATGGCTGTGATGGTGATTGGGACAAACTCGCGAGGCTGTGTGGCTCGATCGCCCATGCCGGTGCCGGTCTGATTCAACTGCGTGATAAATCGCTGGACGATCGACAGTTAGTCACAGCGGGGAAGGCGATCGCGGACGCGATCCGCGATTCAAAGTGTCGTTGGATCATGAACGACCGCGCCGATCTGGCCGTAGCCGCGGGCGCCGATGGTGTGCATCTTGGACAAGAAGACATGACGGTGCATGCGGGACGACAAATTTTGGGACCGGGAAAAATCATTGGCGTTTCGACACACGATATCGAACAAGCCCGGCAGGCGGTGATCGATGGAGCGGATTACATCGGAGTCGGTCCGACCTTTCCTTCGAACACCAAGTCTTTCGACAATTTTCCAGGTTTGGAATTTGTGCAAGCAATTGTGAAAGAGATTTCTCTGCCAGCATTTGCAATCGGCGGAATCGATCTACAAAACGTGAATGCTGTTGTCGCTTGCGGTTGCCAGCGCGTCGCCGTTGCCTCGGCGGTGACCTGCAGCGATGATCCGGCGCAAGCCGTGGCTGATTTAATGCAGCCGTTGCAAAACTCGGAAGAGTCTTGAGTGAACACAGTTTGTCGTATCGCCTTCAGGCGGAGTGCGGGGTGATTCGTCTGCAAGTTCGTTTCTTTTTGGCTTCAGCTGGCTGACACATGGCAGCTACACTAACCGCGCAGGCGCAAAAAAATAGCAGCCACATCCCAAGGACGCGACTGCTATCGTCAGTAAATCGTTACGCTCGCCTAGCGGCCACCAGAGCCTGAAGGCACGGCACGAGGAGTGGTTGTCCCTGAACCTCGAGGAGCTGTTGTCGTTGTTGTCGCAGAACCAGCAGGTTTCGCTGCGGATCCTTTAGCTGCCGCACTCGAGCCCGGCTTCTGAGCGTTCAAGTTCCAGTCGTAACCAAGGTAGCCGACCGAGTAGCCGCCTTGGCTGAGCTGAGCCTGAACGTTTTGTGGAAAGTAAGACGCAAGAGCACGAATCTGATCGTTTGTCGTTGGACCAAAGTCAGTTCCATACCACTCCATGATTTTGCTCATTCGCAGGACGCGACGATTCGGGTCAAACTGCAAATTTTGTGAACGTGAGAAAAAGTCTTGCGTGTTGACTTGCAATTGCTTTGCCAACTGTTGCGATGTGTAAGCTTCGTTGAGCAGACGTGGGCAACCAATCGATGCACACACGATCGCAAAGTGAATGCGGGCGTCGCCCATCTTGCGGAGCTTTTGATGCTCAATCGATTCCAAGTTAATTCGGCCGGTGCCGCCATACTGAAACCAAAGTCGCTTCCAGATATTTTGACCGATGACTTTCGTGTGATTTTTGATGCTGGTTGTTGGATAGACGCGCAGGATGCCTTCGATCGTGACCGCGTTGTAGGCGTTGATCCAATAAGCCATTTCGGCTTCGCGTGTGTTTTGCAGCTGCGGGTTCGCACAGCTGAGCATCTCAATATAGGTTGTAAGCTTTTTGCGGGATGCGGGATCTTTGTGCCATGCCGCGTAGTTAACGCCACCATCGGTGTCGACGTACTTTTGCAGTAGTTCGTTAAACGCTGTGTGATCAACTTGGTCAATCGAGGCCAGTTGAGATGCGGGCCACTGCTTTCCAACAGTTTCGTCCGCAGAGAGGGTGTTGCCGGCCAAGACGACCATCGTCGTTGCAACAATAAGGTGGGTAATTATGGCTTTCATTGGAAATTCCGATTTAATAGTAAGTGTCTGCTGTCGTCTGTGCGTGAGACGTTTCAATTCCTGTTAACTTACAGCGTTTCTTGGGGCTCTCAAAAGCCACTTAGCTGAATAAGCGTTCCTAATACGTAGCGGAGAGTAAAATGATCGAAATTGAAAAGAAGTTTTTGGTAGAAGGTTTTGATCAATTGAAGCCAAAGCTGCTAGCACTGGTGTCGGACGCCCAATCGGTCGTCCAAGCCCAATCTGACGAGTATTTCAATCATGAACAGCTACGGTTCGAGATTCAGGACATTGCCCTGCGAATACGCTCTGTCGAAGATCGTTGCATTTTGACTTACAAGGGGCCCAACCGAGACGCGAAAACCAAAATACGTGACGAGATCGAAGTCGACCTCTCAGAGGAGCAATCTGCTGGGGTGATTCGAGTCCTCAAGGGGATCGGACTGTACTCGACGGCTGTAGTCCGAAAAACTCGGGAAAATTATCCGATCCAATGGGAAGGTTCACCGGTCAATGTGAGTTTAGATACGGTCGAAGAAGTCGGATGTTTCGTGGAGATCGAAATCGTGGCCGAAGCCGAGCAAGAAGTACCGGCGGCAGTGAAGAAGCTTGAGTCACTGGCCAGCGAGCTTTCTCTTTCTGAATCCACCACGACCAGCTACCTCGAAATGCTGTTGCGGAACCGCGGCGAAATTTAGTTCGGCATTCCGAGCCATGGTTGAGCGCGCAATGTGTTGGCCGCGGAGCGTCCAAGCCACATTGCCTTCGTGGACGGGACGCTCCGCGGCCCGAACCGAATGGCCTAAAGACTACTCAAGGCGGCACTACGAACTTTCTTCTCGTCGATTTCAGCCTCCAAAACGGAGTTCTGTGCGTCCACTACCTGTAAGACATCGCTTGTTGCAGTTCGGAATCAATCAAAAGTTCGCCATGCAAACTGTAGTTGTGAGCTCAATGTCCGGTCTGCGGTTAGCGACTGATCGTTTAAGGAAAGGTCGATCGAAATGAATTTATTATCCACATCCAGCCTGATCGATTCGGTCGAAGTCTCGAAATGGGAAGTACCGTAAACAGAAGATCCCCTGGAACTCGTCCAATATTCGATCGCGAAGTTTGAGGGCCTTAAAGTGATCATGACAACGGCCTTTGGGATGGAAGGCTGTGCTCTGATCGACATGTATTCCCAATTCAATGCCTCGATGCAAGTGGCTTGGATCGACACGGGTTTCTTCTTTCCTGAAACCCGACAGTTGATCAAACAGATGACCGAACGCTATCCCAACATTGATTTCGTCAAATGGGAATCTCCCATATCGATCCAAGATCAAAGCGAACAATACGGGGAGGCTCTTTGGCAAAGCGACCCCACGATGTGCTGCAAAATTCGCAAAGTCGCCCCGATGCTACAAAACATGCTGCACTACCAAGTCTGGATTTCGGGCATCCGCAAGACGCAAACCCAGCAGCGTTCAGAAACCAGCGCTCTACGTTGGAATCCTCGGTATCAGGTGGCAAAGTTCTCGCCACTGGCTCATTGGACTCGTGGCGACGTCTGGAACTATGTCCAAGAGAATGATGTTCCCTTCAATCAATTGCACCAGCAGGGTTTTCCCAGCATCGGTTGCTTTCAGTGCACCCGCGCCGTGCCCAACAGCCTCCCCTCAGATGACACTCGCGAAGGACGCTGGCAGGGAACCTCTAAAACCGAGTGCGGTCTGCACTACTCCAGCTGCTTGAAGTCTGCTTGAAGTCCGCTTGAAGTCCGCTTGAAGTCGGACCTCGATCGTTCCCTTTACTCTTGCAGCGCTTTG
>CAZDZX010000158.1:0-9591 GCA_964510005.1 uncultured Pirellulaceae bacterium | reverse complement strand
ATAAAAATCCCCGCTGTCGAACGGGAATCCCTGTTTGAATTCAGGAAAGCAGGCAACGTGTTGTTCGCGGACGACGACGCGTGTTGGTGGCTGCGCGGAAACGCGAACTCAACCGAAGCCTGGGAAGGCATTTTGGAGATCGCCCGTCGCATCCCCGGAGCCGCCGGTTTTACCCTAGAAAACTCAAGCTTAATTCCTGTCGGTTGCCAACTTCCGATAATGAACTCCCCGGAACTGGCTTGGGCGGAACTGAGCCAATGCCTGCAGCTTGAATCACCGAAAACTCGATGGGTCGCGACGCCAACCGATCGGGCTGCGATTCGCTTTGAACGAACGGCGACGCATTGGGCCAACTGCGAACGCGAAACAACATTGCTGCTTTGCCAGTTCAGCGACTGGTTTGACTGGGTCGTTAGAACCAGCGAAATTCGGCTGAGCCCCCTCTCCTATGCCGTCGACGAAACGGGGGAAACCCTTGTCCGTGGGACTCCGATTCCGCCGCTTTCGGGATTGGGATTCGTGGAATACGACAACGTCGCTCTACCCGTCGGATTTTCGTGGAAGCCGGCGGTGTCGGTCAACATTCTCAATCAAATCATGAAGGGATCGCCTAGGGAATCGACCGTGGTTCTGCCTGATGAATCCATTCGACGTGTTCAGAACACAGAATTCGTTCAGGCCACCCGTTCTGCCATTCGCGAAACGGCGTCACAATTGGAGGCCCTGCGATGAATGACAGTGTCACTGCCAGAGCAATCCGATATTTGCTTCATCCAACGGGCGCCTACTGGAGTTGGACCCTCGAATGGGACGCTGCGCAGTGGCACAACGGTGAAACGATTGCATTCGTCAAAGAAATTGGTCGAGTGCTAAGCGATCTCTCCGAAAACCAAACCAAAGGCTTGCCTCCGCTGGGCGCGGTCCTGCTGGTGCTGACCGCGACTCGAGGAAAGGGACCCGTCAGCCGTAAATTTTTTGAAGGGATGCTGGCATCTCGATCTCTTGTTTCAACCGAACAGGTTGAACGCCTGCTAACGGTCCTTGAATCGATTCGACAACTACCGACCCAATGGACCATCGAAGCCAAATCGGCGATCGCATCGATTGTGTTTGAGAACTCCCGTCGAGGCCCCGCTGATGTTGGCTTGAAAGCGATCGAGTTACTCGAATCAGACATCCGTGAAATCTGGTCCGACGCGACTGCTGTGATGACGCGCCTGTCGGCAGCAGAACATTTTGAGAAAGATGCCCTTGCCTTTGGACACCAAATCCCGGAAATCACCGAAGCGAGGCTGGCGGCTCGGCTAAAAATGGGTCTGGACGACGTTCCCGATGCTGTCGAAACGGAAAAACTGCCGGAACCAGAAACCGTCCGCGCGCTAATGGAAGAACTGGCAAACGATCCAAAACATTTCCTGTTCGCCAGAGCTGCGATTCGGTTTGCATCCTTGGTCAGCATTCCTAAACCTTTTTCGCGGGCCGACGAAACGGAGCAGGTAGGCGTCAGCGACATCACCAATCGAGGTCGTTTGGACCGACTGTTGATGACCGAACTGGCCAATGATGATCTGATGCTGGCGGTACGCATCGCCAACAACGAAGCCATGTATCTTCGCCAAGAAACTCCGGCAGCGGTGACAAAACAAAACCGAATTATGGTTTTTGACCACGGTCTGCACTCATGGGGCATGCCTCGGTTGTTGGCATCGGCTCTGGGGATGGCGTTTGTGTCCCAGCACAACGATGACACCGGTCAAACCGAGACTCGCTGTTTTTCTGCATTGGGAAATCGCTTGGTCCCCGGTTCACTGCGAACCCGCAATGGAGTTGTCGAACATTTAAACCGTCTCGATCCGGCCCTGTGCATGATGGATTGTTTTCCCGCCATCGATGATTTGCTGAAGCAGGAGCAATCTCGCTGTGAATTGATTTTGTTTTCGGATACTCGCACTTGGGCATCCACAGAATTTCGTTTTGAGTTGGAACAGTTCCGGATCGCCACCCAAACCTTGGTCAGCACCTTTTTCATAGCCGTTGTCGATCGTGAAGGCCGCACTGATCTGATCGAACTAACATCTTCTGGAAACAAACAAGCCCGCTCGATAAAGATCGACATCGAGGAATTGATCCGCAACCCACCGGTCAACAAGCGGGTCGGCGGCAGCTTGCCCGCTATCTTTGGGATCGGTCATATGCCATTGAGACTTACGTCGGGGGGAATTTACGCAAACAAAATCTGGCCCATTGGAAACGAGCCTGACGCGCTATTAACGCTGTGCAAAGATCATCGCGTGTTACTTTTTGACAGCAACACCCGTGGCGGAAATCAGGTTGCTGACAAAATTCGGCAGGCGCCCGTGCTGTGGTACAGTCGAACAGCGCAACAGGGCGTCTGGAAGGCAATCGTTGGCGTCGATCAGCACATGAATTACCGACTGTTAAAATTCGACGAAGCAAAAAGAGCTGTTGAAGAAATCCCCTTGCAAATCCACCAGCGCCCGAGTCATTTTTGTGATCACCAAGGCACTGTGTTTGCGGTCATCGGTGACGAAGTGATGACCATCGACCAACAAACGGGGCAACTATCTCTCATGCGAACAAAAACTGGTGAGGGAACGTGGCAGGGACGTTTCTTGAAACGGAACGATGAAGTGTTTGCCGTCGCCACCCGAGGCGATGGACCTTACATGTTGAACGTTCCAGTGCCTAAGAACCTCAAGGGCATCAACCACGTCTACGAGTGCAATTCGGTCGAAGGTCCAGTCATGGTCGATCATGTGGGAAACGCGTACTTTGGCGAAACCATCGACACCCGGGACTTTCAGGATTCAATTGACGTCAAAGAAATCGATCCCTTCACAGGCGGGTTCTTTTGTCAAAGCATGCGCGGCGGCAACTTCCATGTCGATTCCCTAGGCTCCCGAGAGCTACAACCGGCCTCATCAGGGAGCATCAAACACCACTGGATCAAACGCCTTGTCCCCGACAACTGGATGAGGCGAAAATTCAAGCAGGTCTCCCTCTGGTCTCACGGCGGGCTCTCCATCGAGAGCAAGAGGGGCGCTCCGATGCAGTTTATCCAACTGGGTACACAGCTCTACCTTCGCGTGAAAAAGACACAAATACAAAAACTGTCTGCAAAGCGATTCGAAAGCATTCCATCACCAGAAGGAACAAAGATCGAGTTGAGCAAAGCCTCATGGGATGACGGATCGGAAGCTTGGCTGGACTCCCGTGGCCTACTCCATTTGTCCAGTTCCGACACCGAACTGCCAGAACTGACTCTAACGTTAACTGATCGAACCTGCGCGGGGTGGTGTTCGGATGGAACGATTTTTGGAAACCGTGACTTCCTCAGCGATCCGGCAGCGCTACGGAAACCCATTCCTGAAGTCCTAGAACTCATCCACCGTTTTGTTCAAAGGATTTGCGAGTCATGATCAGAACTGAGTTAAAAATTTGCATGTCCGCTGATTTCGCCGCTGGATCTGCTTGGTTGATTCCGGGGGAACATGCGCCGGGGTGGATTGATGAAATTTGCAAATGGGAGATCGACCAGGACACTGCGACTATTGTCGCGCTGCCGACAAACGCCCACGACCGGCGACCGCTGGGCGCCTTGGTGATCTGCAGTCCACAGCGAGAGCACTTGTTCGGGGTTTCTCCCACCGCCCTGCCCTTTCGGCGGATCGGTGAAAATCTATTTGTGCCCGCAAACGCTCAGCTTTCTCCGCTGGCGGAACTTCACGAAATCGAAGACATTTTCCATCGGCAAAACATCTACGTCTGGCACCCAAACGTGGGCTTGGTGGTCGCAGGCCCTGAAGAACAACTGACAATTCCCGATCTATTCCAAACTCCAGAGGTGAGCGATTGGTTGATGAACGCGGGCTGCGCGGGAACCAACTGGCCGTCCCGTCTGATTTCCATCGAACTCGAAGATGAGTTGATGCAATCGCTGGAATCGATGATGCAAACGCAGCGCGATGGCATCGGGGAGCGTTCCAATGAGATCGATCAGCTAGAACCGCTTCCGGAGGAAGGTTCGCTGAATAGAACAGTCGAATCTCTCAAACAGAGCATCGCGCGCATGATTGGCTGGGTGTGTTCCGAGGACGCGCCGCAGGATTCGAACCAACTCAAAGATACAGCTAAAAATAGCGTTGACATCAACAGAGAACCCAATGCCCTCCAACGGCTAATCGATTCGATCGTTTATTCAATGGGCTCAGCCCTTCCCAACGGCTTGTTAGACCGCATCGAAGGCATAAAAAATTGGGCAGACAACCAGCTGAATGATGCTAGAGATCCCAACAATACGGAGCTATATCGTTTGAAAGAACTGCTGGAGAACAATCCAGACGAAGGCTTGAAGTACGCATTGCCTATCAATGCCACGGGGTCTCGCGGGAGCGCGCCCGGCGGATTGCTGGGTCGTCGAAAGGTTGACTTCGATCTCTCGCGACTGGACGGAAATCCCGCCGGCAGCTGGAACATGTCTTATGACTTGCACTTTGACCTCAACCAAAAATACAGAGAGCTGGCCCGGCGTGAAATTCAACTGGGGCGTTTTCGACGCGCCGCTTACATCTATGGCAACTTGCTATCCGACTATCAATCGGCGGCAAACACGCTGAAACAGGGCGGTCACTTTCGCGAAGCCGCGATGCTTTATCAAGAAAAACTACACAGCCCGCTGCAGGCCGTCGAGTGCTTAAAACTGGGAGGCTACTATAGTAACGCCATCACCCTATTTGAATCGTTGGACAAGTTCGAAGAGGCCGGTGATCTCTACGCGGAACTGGAACAGTTGGAATCGGCCAACGAGTGCTGGGCGCGGGCCGCCAATGATTGTCGCGACAAACTCGAGTTCGTTTCAGCCGCCAGAATTGAGTGTGACAAGATTGGTGATTTGGACGAGGCCTTGGACACCCTCCGCTCGGCTTGGCCTCAATCCCAACAAGCCATCGCCTGTGTGAAAGAAGGATTTCGCTTGATGGGCGAACATGGACGATCCGATCAAGCGGTCGAGTGGGTGAGCGAAATCGAAGACCAATTCAGCCTCGGCAACCCGCAGGTCATCGAAGAACTTTCCAAAGTCGCCAAAAGCTATCCTGATCGAACCGTTCGCGACAAAGCCATCGAAACCACGTATCAGTTGACCGCGAAAACCCTGCAATCAGGTCAACAGGTCACCGTTGGACGTATTCTTCGTTCGCTCGGATCGATCTTTCCGGCCGATCGCTTGCTACAGCGAGATTGCCAACGCTATCAAAACCCTATTCGATCTAAAAAAACAAAGCGTCCGGTGCTTCCAACGCCGAACCGCCGTCAGCAAAAAATTGGAGCAACCCAAACCTTTGATCTCGACAGTACATTTATTTGGCTACAGGGAGTGGGAACTTCAGATGGGTATCTTGTGCTTGGATATACCAAAACCCACAGTTGCCTGCATCAAGTGAATCCCGGGTCCCCTCCGCATTCCACCAGAATCGAGCGCTACGGCAGAGAACCAACTGCGCGTTTGACGGTGGGGCAGCATCGCGCAATCGCTGTGGTTCGAACAGGTCTGCATGCCGACGCCCAAGAGACTTACGTGACTCCCGATCTGTTTGGAGGGGAAATGAAAACCTGCACTCTTGGGACGGGACTCATCAATAGCTTGACGGCAGGCCCTCGGGACAGCTGGCTGACCGGTCGTTTCGCAACAGGCAGCAACTACTTTCTGATCGATCACTACGATTCTGACTCACGGTTACTGGGATCCTACCAGATTGAAACTCCCATTTTGGCAAGTTCTCTAAACATGGAATGTCTCGGCGGGCAAGTCTTCTTGGGAGCGGGCAACCAATTGATAACCTACGACCTGGTCGCAGAACGCCAGATTTCAACGACTGATTTTGAATCTGAAATCGTCCACTTGGCCAGCACCTACTGGGCGGTGACTCCACGTTTGGCGGTCGCCCTAGAGCGAGGTGTGCGCGTCCTTTGGCTGGAAATGGAAAGCGATGACAGACTTCTTTGTTCTGAGATGGAGTCGCCTCATGTACTGTTCACCAAAAGCGGTCACTTGGTCGTGGTCGCTGGAAACCAGTGCGAAATTTATCACTCGTCTGCTGGGCAAGTGCATTTTGTCAGCAAGTTAGAAGTCCCAGATTTTCAAGCCCTGATGCACGGTCGACAGGCAGGAAGCTTTTCGCTGCTAACCCGGTCCGGAAAAGTGATGGAGTACTCGATCAGGTAGCTTGATCGCCGGTTGGCAGGGGGAAATGTTCGCAGTATCGGCTTCAGCCGGAATCGTCTCGAAGGGACAAGGATAAGGCGTTGATTCAGTTCGCCGAACAATTCGCGCTTCGACAGAAAGTTCGTAGTACCGCAAGGATCAATTCCAACCCCCCATCGCTGGCGAAACCCCAACGGTCTGGAAGCGCTGGAAGCCTATGCCACGCTTTAATGCTACTGCCCCTTGCTCAACTCAAGCAACAACTTGGGCGCACGTTTGGAATCTTCTTTGGATGCGAAACGAACTTCACTGTCGACGTTTTCGCCATCGATCCGAACTTCGCGGACCAACAAAAACGTCACCTGTTTGTCATCGTGGTTCCGCACGAAATCGGTGACATCAAGTGCCAACGATTTTGAATCGCCGTTGGCCGTCAGGTGCCCCACGAAATGCGCCGTCTCATTGATCCCGCTGACAAAGTTATCCGAAATCTTTTGGACGACAGCCGAGGAACTCTTAAGATTCGCCGAATTTCCCCACGCCAGTTTCGACTCCTTCCAGTCATCATCGGCCACCCCATAAACGTGGATGATCGCATTATTGTTCTTTGCCGGCTGAGTCACCTGCAACTGCAGCACGGCACGTTCGGCTGCGAGGTCGCCCATTTCGGAAGTGTCAAACTTAAGGTAACTGACCGATCGATCCGCTGGCTTTTTCGACGAATTTTTGACGACCAAAGTTTTGCTGCCCCCATCATTTTTGTCGGCTTGATCGCCCGCGGTCACCGTCGCATCGTCCACAGGCATCAGTGCCAACTGTTTCTTGGCGGCGTTTCGAGGGACCGAAATCAAAATCACACTTTGCGCCGGTTGCTGCACGCGGATCGCGCGGCCGCGGGAAACCTCAACACGTTGGGTGACTTCGACCAGACGTCGCTCGCTGACTTCCTCGACTTGGGCGATGGCGCCTGCCCGCACGCCCCAAGCCGAAAGATTCACGCCAAGCACGCGAGGGCTTGTTGACTCATTGACCACCATCAAACAAAAACGCTTCTGATCCTTGTTATAGCTAGAAATGGCATAGAGCCCTTTTCCTTGGCCGGTTGGGAGAGCATGTTGTTCCAAGCTTCCACAAAACCCTTTTGTGAACAATTTGAAAACGCCGGCTGCACGGGACGCGCCGCCCACGTTGTAGGGAGCATCAAACCGGCTGTTGTGAAAGATCGCATTCTTTTGCAGCTCCTTGTCTTCGGCGTTGGAGCTGAACTTGAACAGATACAACTCCTGAGGAAACTGGGAAGCCAAACCTGTGAAAATCCCACCCAGGGTCGTGTAGCGTGACGGGGTATCAAGGTTATCCCTTCGTTCACTGAAAGTACCATTGGAATGCACGTTGAATTCAGTCAAACCAAAATCAATTTTTGCCCGAGAACGCATGGCGCTTAGATCTTTCGCAACCTGCTGCTTGATACTTGCCAAATCTTCCGCGTACTCCTTTGCATCGCCGTTGTACTGCTGATAGCCGTAGGTATGAATCAACTGGAAGCCACGTTTTCGCTTTCCCAAAAAATCCGTATGCAGGTTTTTAATGACCAGTTCGCCCCAGCCAACTTGGTCGTCCCGCCTGTCCGAATTATTGTGGCGAGGCCCATAGTCGCTGGCCGACCCGGCCGTAATGGGAGCAAAAATCTGGGCCTTCAAACGCTTGCCCGCGTCTCGATTCACATCCTCTACGGCACATTGAATCGCATCGGACGCCAACTGCAAACGCAGCAGATAGTCGGCTTGCGGGATCGTTTGACTTTTGTGATCCGGTTCGTTGTAAACGTTGTATCGCTGCACGTCATAAGTTTTGCCCAAGTAATACGCTTGAGCATAGTAGTGCTGCCAGTGCTCCCAACGATCGGCCCAATTTTTAATCGGATGACGGTCGTGGGTGCGGGCCGTCATAATCAGCGGCTGGATGTCGTTGGCCGAAAATTCGTTGAGTGCGAACGCATAAGTGATATGGCCTGCTTTTTTGCCGTAGCCTTTTTCGAACACCTCAAAATTGATGTGCTCGGGGTTGCTCGGGTCAGCCCGCAGCAATTTCCGTCGGGCTAAAAAAGAGTCTTTGTCTGTGACGCCATCGCCATGGGGCTCAATATCGTCTTTGGATTCGATGCGGTTGGACGAAGTAAAAATTCGCACTCCATTCGCCCCAGTCCATTTCCACCATGTGGTCGTGTTACTGCCCGGTTTATAGTTGCCACAATTAAGCCCAATCACCCGTGGCGTTTTACCAACGACTTTAGAACTGACAGTGATGGTCTGGGCGGAAGCCGCTTTCGAGAGCCCGATCAGGCCAACAACGACAGCGGAAAGCAAAATCAGAGCCCGCTGCAAAAGGGGCTGACAGGAACTAGGGCGCATGTTTTCAATTGAACCAATGGACGGTGACGACTGGCTCAAAGTGTAACTTCAAATGAGATTCCGAAGAGCTTGCGACAGCAAAGTCCCCCCACGAATCTGCAACGACGTCACCGATTGGCGGAAAATAGAACCTCCGCAGCGAAGTTATCGTGCAACCGCACACCGACTATCTTGCGGTGGCCTCGCGCTGACGACCTAGAACCAAGGCTTCTGACCGTCTTGATAAATCTTGATGAAATCTGCGTCAGATTTGGTCAGATAAATAATCCCCTCTGCCAGTGGCACAATCCCGCCTAAACCACATGTCAAGAAGGTCAGCGCGATCTGAATGACGCCCTCTTTGGTGTATCCCAGCATGAATTTGTGGACTCCAAACCCGCCCAGCAAAATCGCCAACACACCTGACAGCACACGCTTTGATTCCTGCGAACTCATCGATCATCCCCATCTATTAAATCCGAAAACTGTGTCCTCGCCTTACCATCATAGGGAGTCCGAACTTCATTCGCCACCCCGAATGGCAACCGACTCACAGGCAAGGACACAAAATTCGGTGTGTTGCAGCGTTTCGCAGCGACTATCGAATCGACATCGCTTTGCGAATCAAATCGACAAACTCGCTGCGATAACCCGAAGGATCATCGCCAAGGGACTCCGACGCGATCTTCAACAACATTTCTGGCGTCGAATCACCCGCGTGTTCCGACCCTCGCAGCAACATGCCGAATCCAGCAACACTGGCCGCGAAACGAAAATCTTTCGAAGCACTCGTGAAGCTAACGTCTTCGTTTTTGACCGCGAATTCGATTCGCTTACTCTCGTTCGCGTCGGGCTGTTTGTAGCGAAGTGCCAATGTTGCCAGCTCGCCCGAACCAGCGGCCTTGCTCCAGCCGGAGTCCAATTTATCCTGCTTACTACGATCTTCCTCTGTTTCAGAAGATTTCTGATACTTCATGC
>CAZDZX010000157.1:0-9644 GCA_964510005.1 uncultured Pirellulaceae bacterium | reverse complement strand
CGAGTGTGGTTTTCGATAAACCAATTCGCCCAGCGTTGTTCGTCGTATCCGAAATCGACTTCGGTGAGACGGCGCAGGGCATCGAGAGCTTGGGTGTTTCTGAAATCTCGATCGACTTCTGTCGGACCGCCACCTGTTTGCAAGCCGGTTCCGCCATTACCGAAACTCGGGTTAATTCTTCCCTCTTCAAGATTCCCGGTGGCGACTTTGTGAGTCGTAATCAGTGCTTCTGAGAGTGGCAGCAGGATGACATCACGACTGTAGTCATCGGTTGCGGAAATCTCGCCAATGGCCAAGGCCGCGCGCCGAACCGTGACGTTGAGTTCGCTGTTCAGTTTTGTTGCGAGTCGCGAGACGATAAAATTGTGATTAAATTGCGGTTGCGACAGCAGGTCCAATGCTCGATCACGAATGTCGTTGTCGTCGTCCAACAACGCAAATGAAATCAGTGCGTTGAGCGCGACTGGATGATTCAGTGTCGCGATGCCATCCATGGCAATCCGTTTAAAAGACTTGTTCACTGGCCGTTTTTCATCGTTGACGATTTTGTCCAGTTCCAGCACCATCCAGGGTTCGATGACGTCCACCAGTTTGGCTGTCAATTCAGCCTCAGAGAAACGGCCTCGTTTCACGTCTCTGATCCAGCTGGCGAATTTCTTGTTGTCGGTCCGCCGAGGATCCTGCTTGTTTCTGGCGATCAATTCCGCACCGATTTTGGCAACCCATCTCTTTTTGATTTCTACGTAGCCGTGACTGGCAACAAACTGGTCTTCGACGACCCAAGTTCCATCGCGCAGTTTCATGAAGCCCAGCTTTTCTCTGGCCAGTCGATTGTCGTGATCAAATCGAACGGCTTGTTCGAAATGCCAACGGATCTCTTCAGCGAATCGAATGCTGCCGCGCTCTTGCTTCTCGCACCACTTTGCCAATTCGATGTGGGCGCCGGCATTGTCGGCAACCTTGCGAGCTCGTTGTCTGTAGTAGACGTCGCTGGAACCTGCCAACTGAGGATTAAATTTCAGGCTCCGGCGAAGGATCTTGTGTTCGGAACCATTGGCCGTTCGGATAACTAACCAGTCGGGTCCCTTCGCTGATTCAGCGGACTGATCAATGATTTCTCCGGTGAGTGTCCCACCGGTTTTCAAATGGAAAACGTGAACCTTGGCGGCAGAGGCAGAGGTCGCCATAATAGAAACCGCTAGGGTCATGCCCAGCATAGCGCTTTTAAAAAATCGCATTTTCTGAATCCTTTGAACTTCAAAGCTTGAAAGTTCGTAATATGGAAAACCCGAGGTCTCCCTTTTTGCCCTCTTCCATCATAGTATTCGGTTAACCGCCGGACAAACTCAAAATAATCGAACTCGCTCCTGATAGTCTGTAATGGCAAAAATCTCACACAATCAGTTGGCAAAGCTGTTCCATCGCTTGGGGACCAGTTATTCCGCTGGTATCGATTTAGTTTCGTCTTACGAGAAAGAAAAGGGGATTGCCAGCGCAACCTATCGCCGAAAATCCGCTCTCATTCACCAAAACCTGAAACAGGGCGAATCGCTCGCCGAAGCGATGGCATCGACGGATTATTTCCCGGCGCTGACGTTGGCCGTCGTGCGAGCCGGCGAAAAAAGTGGCCGGTTAGAAGATTCATTTGAACGGCTGGCCCGGCACTACGATAGCTTGGTCAAGTTCCGCAGTCGGTTTCTGGCCTCGATTGCGTGGCCGATGTTCGAGTTGCTGGCTTCGGTCGGTTTGGTTGGACTGCTGATTCTGGTGATGCACTTCGTGATGGTGGACATCGGAGGAGGCGAACCGATCGACTGGTTTGGGATGGGGTCGACCACGGGAAACTTTTTGCTGTACTGCGGAGTGATGCTCCTGTTTTTCGGATCGGTCTTTTTAGCCGTCTGGGGATCGTACAAGGGATGGTTTGGATCGTTGCCGATGCGGATCGCACGCCGGGTTCCGGTGCTGGGCAAGACGATTGAATATCTGTCGCTGTCACGGTTCTCATGGGCCATGTCCGCGGCCGAAAACGCGGGGATGGACGTGATGGACACCGGCCAGTTGTCACTTAACGCGACCGAAAATTACTACTACCAAGCGATCATCCCCGAAGTCCTGCACGATTTGAGAAAAGGCAGGAGCTTCACCAGCACGTTTCGTGACACCGCAGCCTTCCCAGAAGAATTCATCATCCACGTTGAAAATGGAGAGCTGTCTGGGAACCTGTCTGAGAACATGGCGAATGCTTCCAGCGAGTACCAGCATAAAGCGGAAACGAATCTGAAGATCATTAGCACGATCGGTTTCGTATTGATGATGGGATTCGTGGCCATCGTGATCGGAGGGACCGTCATCGTGCTGTTCAAGACGATGTATATCGATCGCATTAACGGTTTGGTTAACGACTTGAATTGGCTGGTGGGCTGAGGCTCAGAGTGTGTTGTCGTCGCTGGACTGCTAACGACTCAGAATGCACAGCCTGACCTAGACTTAAAGACAAGATCCGTGAGCCGCAACTAAATATAGGGGCATGTCTGAAATCTGCCCGGGATCTGCTGGCAATATGCGGACATAACCCTCTGTTGTCGCACTTTAGCGGTTTGACATAAGTGCTGGCATTTGGGGAATTTACGTCGTCCAATCAATATTGACCGAGTTAGGCGGCTAGATATAATCCGCGACATCGGTAAACGCGGTAAGCTTGGAAGAGCGGGCGGCGATTACCAATTGGAGCGGAGTCACAAGATGTGTTGTTTGAATACGTTGAGAGCATTTGGGCTTTCAATGGAAACAACGGCTCGCTTCACAATGGATTGCTAAAAGAAGTTAGTCAATATTCAGGTCAATGTGCCTGACCACCTAGGGAGAGGATGGTTTTATGTCTACAAAAACAGTCTTTACAACGGGCGAAGCCGCCAAAATTTGTAAAGTAAGTCAACAAACGATTATTCGTTGCTTTGATAACGGAAGCCTCAAAGGTTTCCGCGTCCCCGGCAGTCGCTTTCGGCGCATTCCGCGGGATCACCTCTATTCCTTCATGAAGGAAAACGGAATCCCAACGGAAGCTCTCGAATCAGGTAAGCGCAAGCTGCTGATCGTGGATGACGATGTGGATTTGGTTGAGTTGATGGTCGACGGATTCGCCCGCGATGGTCGCTTCGAACTGAAAACCGCTAACAATGGTTTCGATGCGGGCATGCTGGTCAAGGAATTTCGTCCGGACCTCGTTGTCCTCGACGTGATGCTACCCGATATCAACGGTAAAGAAGTTTGCCAGCGAGTTCGCGGTGATGACACGATGAAATGTGTCAAAATCATCTGCATCTCGGGTATGGTCGAGCAAGACAAAATTGCTGACTTGTTGGCCGCCGGTGCAAACGATTTCATGAACAAGCCGTTTGACATCGAAAAACTAATTGAGCGTTGCTGTGGCATGTTGGACCTTGAAGGTGTCAACGTTGCAGCGACAGGAACTCAAGGCTAAGGCCCGACAGGCTGAAAAACCTAAAGCTGGTGTTGAATCCATTGGAAAGACCGCGATTGGGAGAACCACTTCCCATGCATAGTCATTTTCTGCGATCAGCATTAGCGGGTTACTGTTTGAATGTCCGTTGGGGATGTTCGATACAAACCAACTCGAATCACTCCTAAACACTTTTGGTAGGTGTCTGCGTGTTGATCCTGAATGTCAGACTGCGTGGACTGACCGGTCAGACCGTGGCAGCGCGGATTCCGTGCTCCGTTGGAGACTTTCGGCGCTGGATCGCACTGGCTGCGATTGCCAAACCTGATCGTTCTGAATTCGAGTTCATCTTTGAAAATCCGGCATTAATGCTGGTCGCCTCCTCCCAGGCGACCAGTTGTTCGGGTGTTCCTGTTGAATCCCCCGACCAACTGGTCGAAAGGTTGAAGCATTGCCTCGCTGAAGGCGATCCGCTGGATGCGCTGATGGGGAAAATCGCGGGCGTGGAAGCGAAATCCCTTGAATGGGATCCGGATGTCGAACATTGCTTTCACCGCTATCGCAAATCGCGTTCTTCAGAGGCGACGGTCAAATCGTTAAGCCGATTCTTGCGTCTGTTCAGTCGTCGACTGTTGCCGAAGAAAAAACGCCCCTCTAAAGAAAACTGTTTCGTGCTTGTGAATTCGCTTTTCTCACGAGAATTTAAAAAGCAGAAGCAAAAAAAGAAGCGGGCCAAATTTGATCGTGGCACCGACTCCCGTTCAAACCATTGTGCTGCCGATCTGATTGCACTGGTGAATTCGCGACTGCAAATTGCGGCCGAATCTCAAAACCGCATCGAAACAGGTAAACTGGCGGCAATGAAGCAATTGGCTTATGGAGCCAGTCACGAAATCAACAATCCGCTGGCCAACGTTGCCACCCGGGCTCAGAATCTGTTGGCGATCGAGGACAATCCTGAAAATCGGTTCCAGCTGGCCGTGATCTACGAGCAAGCGATGCGAGCCCACGACATGATTTCGGACATGATGCTGTTCGCTCATCCGCCGAAATTAGAAAGGGCTAGAACCGACGTTCGATTGTGTCTGGCAGATTTGCTGAAAGAGTGTCGGCAGACAATGACCTGTCTATCGGCGACCGATGTCCAATTGCAGGGACATGTTGGTAACAACGTGCAAACGGCTCTGTTTGATCCGACGCAAATCAAAGTCCTTCTTAAAACACTGATTCAAAATGGTGCCGAAGCCAGTGAAAATTCGCAGGGCGAAATCTTGGTGCGGGCTTTCGTCGACGCGACAGCTCTAAATGTGTCGGTATCAGATACGGGAGTTGGCATCGACGATTCGAAGCGGCCACATATCTTCGATCCGTTCTACTCCGGTCGCGAAGCTGGCCGAGGATTGGGGTTCGGTCTCTCCAAAGCATGGCGGATTGCGGAATTGCACGGCGGAACCTTGGAGCTGATGCTGCAACCAGAGCAGCAATACACGACCACGTTTCTGTTGACACTGCCGCAGTCGTCTCAAGATTGAAGGGCGTGAATGCTCGTCGTAGTCTCGTGACATCTGAAGTCTTGCGATATCAGCTACTCTTTTGCCAGCACGAAGTGCCAGCAGATTTAGCCTCGTTAAGGTGATGTTTGTCGTGCCGATTTTAGGCGGAACAAACGAGTGCAACTGCCATTGGGCTAAGGCCAAACCATTCGGTTGCGCGGAATCTCTGCCTCGCTTCTCTATCTGACGCCAACTGCCCTGGCAGCATTGTCGCTTTGTTAATCTTTCCCGATTGTGCCGATTTTACTGAAGATGCGGGCGCGAAATCGCCGAAAGGGACGAAGAGTCGTGTCATTTATCGGGCGCGATGGGTTGCCGTATTTCAGCATGCGACAGCCATCCATTTTCATCACGTACCTTCCGTCTAGCGGGGCCTGCCGTGACTTTTGCGAGCTTTATATCTCATGCCTTCTGCGTCTTTTCCGGACTGGCTGTCTGTTTTTTGTTGCTCTATCGGGATCGTTCCGAAGAGGAGTCACAACAACAGAACATCAAGAAAGAAAACGACGAACTGAAACGTTCTTTGAGTACTTCTCAGAGCGCTTTCCAGTCGCTTGATGAAAAGTACAGTCGTCAGCGCGGGCAATTGAATGTCCTGCAGCAGCTTTGCGATGACTGGTCCAGCAATCGCGAAACCAACGAGCGCGAACGTGCTCAATTGGAATCGGAACTGCAATCTCGCACTCAGCGCGTGGCTGAGCTGGAAAGGGAACATCGCGGCGAAAAAGAGAAGCGTATTTCGCTCGAAGACCAAGTCCACCAGCTGGGCAAAGAAAACCTGAGCGTCAAAGCGGCAGCGGATGACTACTGGCGTGGTGAGACTTCGAAAATCGAATCATCGCTGAGCCAGAAAGTTCAGGACATCGCTCAACTGGCGTCCGAAAACCAACGCGTCACCGAAAAAATGCATGAGATGGCGGGTCGGATTGCTGAACTAGAAGCTGAGCTGGCAGCAGAAAAATCACTGGTCGTGACGGCGACCAAAAACGCGACAGGGTTGGAACAGGAATACGTTTCCATTGAAACGGCCTTGCGTGGCACTAACGAGCGACTCAAGGAACTTGAATCGAAGCTGGCCATCGAGACTTCTGAGAAAAGCGTAGCACTACAAAACGCCGTCAGCCTCGATAAGCAAAACACTGTGCTGGAAAAGGAATGCGATACGCTGCGTCAAAAACTGACCGCGTATGAGACGATCGATAGTCAGATGGTGACACTCCGCACGCAGCTTGGCGAATCCGAGCAGCAGTTGGCGAGAGTTTCCGAGCAGCGTGATCAGTCGCTGCGTGCCGAAGAAGCGACCTCGATCATGGCTTCCGGACTGCAAAAGCGTTTGGACAACCAAGAATCAACGATTCACTTGCTTCGCCAAAACCAAGACGACGCTCTTGAGAATCTGAAGCATGAGCTTTCGATGCGTACCGAGATTGAATCTCGCTTCGACGCCCGTACTCAAGCTCTTCGCGACGACAGCAAAACCTTGAAAGAACAGTTGGAAGCTCAGCTGGAAGCCGCCCGTTTCGAATTGGAAGTCGAGCGTGAAAAGTCGGTCAAAGAATCAGAAATGCTGACCAACCGGCTGACGGAGACGAAAACCGAAATGTCTTCTCGAATCGTGGAGCTGGAAGGCAAAACGAATGAGCATTCGCAAACCATCATCAAGCTCGAAGCCGGGCGAGAGCAGCTACAACGAGAGCTGGCCGAATCTCGATCCATGCTGGAAACGAAACTGAAAACCGAACAGCGGCTCGGAAGCCGGGTCAACGAGTTGGAAGTTGAATCGTCGGACTACACGCAGTCGATTGTCAAACTTGGCACTCAACGCGAACAACTGGAACAGGATCTGCGTCACGCCAGAGAGCAGATGCAATCGCAGTTGAAACGAGACAGCGAGACGATTGGTGAGCTCCAACGGGAGCGGGAAAACCTCAAAGCTGAACTGGAAGAAGTCCATGCTCGCATGATCGAAATTCAGGGCCAGATTGATGGTTTCTCTGTCAAAGCCAGCTCATTCGAAAGTGCCCAGAACCGCATCGTGGATCTGGAGAAGCAGCTCGAAAGCAGAGCCAGTGAAGCGACTCGATTGCAGGCTCAGTCGGTTGAACTGTCGCGATTGCGTCAGCAATACCATGACTCGCAAAGCCGCCAAGAGTCATTGCAGACACAGCTGGATGAGCTGATCAACCGTCAGATCCGACGAGACGCCGAGCGAGTGGATCACGAAGCCACGATCCGTGAGCTACACGCGAAACTGGAAGTCAACGAGGAAACTATTCGCGAGTTGCGAAAAGAACGAGCCATGGTTTTGGCTCGGATCGCCGACCAACATCAGGCTCGCCAGCCCGAATCGACGATTATCTCTTTCACTCAATCGCTTTCTGATGACAACGAGGGAGAGGACTACGATGCCGAGTATGGCGGTCGTGTTCGACGGGATGCCAACCGGGGAATGATTTTCACCGAAGCTCCGGAGATGCGTGACGATCTGAAGCGAATCTCAGGTATCGCGGGAGTCCTTGAGAAGCGTCTCAATGATTTCGGAGTCTACACTTTCCGTCAGGTGATGGAATGGAAGCCCGAAGAGATCGAAGAGTTTTCTCGACTGCTGGCCTTCCGTGATCGCATTGTTCGCGACGACTGGCAAGGGCAAGCACGTTTCTTTTACAACCAGAAACGCAAGACGATTCGCGCTGCTGCCGCTTAGGGCCCAGCCACCACGAGGATTGCAGATATTGCTTTGGAGCCGCCGGTTTTTGACTGGCGGCTTTTTTTGTTTGGCGGCATTCAGGCCAACCGGATCATTGGTTCATGACGTCGACCAGCGGTCGTACTGAAAACTCCAGCCAATACAGCGCGATACCAATGGGTATCAAGATGGTTCCGGCAAGGAACAGAATCGAAACGACCACTTTAGTGGTGGGTGAGAATCGCTCGCTAAACCAGAGAGCCGGTAAGCCCACGGGTCCGACGACGGCTAACATCAACCCGATCAGCCAGCGATTGTTCAAAACCTTTTGAACGCCAGGGCTAAGGGTGACGATCGCTTGATTGGGCTGCAGGTTTTCTTTCAACAGATTGGCAGTCACCGGCTCTGCGTCAGGGACCATTAACGATCGTCCACAGGCGCCACAGAAATTGTCCTGGGGGATACGTTTCCGACCGCAATTCCCGCAAAACGAATCGGGAATCTGCAGGTCTGTTGAGTTGGTGATTAACTGGCTCATTTGAAAACCCAATGATGAAGCTAATCGAGTCTAGCTTTGATCTGGGGCACTCGGGGGCCCGAACCACGTTTCCTGCTCTGGCTTGTCAGAGACAATGCCAAACACCCCGTATAGCCACTATGACTGCCAAACACTGCAATTTTTTGGCCGGTTCTGGGCAACCAATGGCCGAACAGTTCACAGATGTCCAGCTCCAAAGCAGATTCATAATCGTCATAGTCGGCATATCGCTTCTTGATGACCGATGGAAAGGTCACAGCCATTACCGGTGGGGGGCACTCAATTTTGATGAATCTCAGCAATCCAATCCGCTTGGGCCACCGACTTTGGTTTTCTAATTCCCACTGTCTGAGAAAGAAATCGGCAATCACCAGCGACGATAGATAGTATCCGTCGATCGCCGGTGTGAAATCGGCATTGCAATCCTACTTGCCAAAGCCTAACAGTAACTGTTGGGTTCTTATGGGATGTTGAGCAATGTTACCAAAGCCGTGGATCTTTACTGCTTTCTTTTTTTCTCTCGTTTTGATCGCCGGCGCGGGTTGCTCGAGCTTGCAGAGCATTTCGCCAACCGCAGGCCTGGAAAGAAAGCTCATCTTTCAACCCCAGCCTTGGCCTGAAGAGCTTGCCGACCGCAAGACACCTTTTGAAGATGTCAATTTTGACTCAGCCGACGGCACTCGGTTACACGGTTGGTTCCTTGACCATCCGGATCCAGCCGGGGTGGCTTTGTTTTGCCATGGAAATGCCGGCAATATCGCCAGTCGCGCCGAAAGCCTAATGTTGCTCAACCAGCGCCATCAGCTTGCCGCGATGATGTTCGACTATCGAGGTTACGGAAAAAGCGAAGGTCGCCCCAGTGAACAAGGAGTTTTTGCGGACGCCAGAGCAGCCCGAAAGTGGTTGGCGTCGCGAAAGCAAATAGCAGAACAAGAAATCATTGTGATGGGCCGATCGTTGGGCGGAGCTGTGGCGATCGAACTGGCGTCCGCCGATGGAGCCAAGGGGCTGGTTTTGGCCAGCACGTTTACCTCGATGCCCGACGTGGCCAAACACGTGATGCCCATCGTGCCATCGCGTTTAATCATGACGCAGCGATTTAATTCGTTGGCCAAAATCAAAAACTACCACGGCCCTTTGCTGCACAGCCATGGAGACGCCGATCAACTGATTCCGATCGAACTAGGGCGTAAACTGTTCGAGGCAGCGCCGGGCAGAAAGCGGTTCGTTGTGATTCCCAACGCCGGCCACAACGATCCTCAATCCGCCGAGTATCGCACTGCCTTCGATGAGTTTTTATCCAGCCTCTAGCCCAATGCTGTTCAAACAAGGGGCTGGATTTGCGGTTTTCATGAGCGACAAGGCAATAGCCGTCGGTTCGTCGTGCTCGTATACCGGCGGCTA
>CAZDZX010000156.1:0-9671 GCA_964510005.1 uncultured Pirellulaceae bacterium | reverse complement strand
AGCTAGTTTGCGATGTAGCTGATGTCGTAAGACTTCAGAACGTAAGACTTCAGAAAGCGTCCACACTGGGCGTGGCCCCCGAGAGGACGCCTGGCCTCACCGTCGATTCATAGGCTTCTGAACTGTTGTCAGTCCAGCTACAGGTGTGTGTAGCCTCTTCGGTAGGGAGCGTTCCACTTGGATAGAGTTGGATAGAGGTTTGAACCTTACGGTTTTTCTGAACCGATTGGAAAGCACACGACTTTGTTCTTTCCTCGCACAATCAATTTGCCTTGAGCAACAACGGGACCCGCCCAGCAGGGTTGCCGGAATTTGATGTCGCCTTTGTATTCGGTAACCAACTGAAACGATTCAGGGCTTGCTTTCACCAGCAAGATTCGGCCTCGCTCCGAAAGAATGATCAGGTGTTCACCACAGAGGGTCGCCGAAGTCCGCCCCAAACCACGCTCAGCCCACATGACTTTGCCGTCCGACCAGCGGACGCAGCGGAACTCAGCGCTGCCTCCATGCTGTCCGCTGCAGCCAAACAGAAATCCATCGTGTAGCACGGGCGTGCTCCAGTGAGCGGCGATTGATTTTTCGCGACGGCCCTTGTCGGACCAGACTTCCTTGACGCTCCATGCGGTTTTATTTTCTTTATCAGCGGCGGCGTCGACGGTCAGTTGAACCCCGCCGGGACCATAGGACTCGCTCAGAAAGATCTTATTTCCATCCACGACCGGCGTGCTCGCGTTGACGCTTTCCAGCTTGCGGGCTCGCCACCGAAATTTGAACAGCACTTCGCCATCACCCGGCCGAAAACCAATCAGAGATTCTCGCAGCCACGCCAATGCGATTGGTTGCTGATGCAGTTCAACCAATCGGAGCGACGTGTAGCTGGCCAAATCGTCACCGGTCTTGTATTTGACTTTCCCCGTTTTTCGATCAAAGGCGACAATTGCCGAACCGTTGGGTTTGGCAAGGTCCAATTTTCCTTTGGGGATATCCTGATTGTCTGCCGGGCTACCGCCGATCATTACCAGTAGCGAGTCGTCGTGAATGATGGGATTGCTGGCGACACCAAAAAAGTTCTGCAGCACCCCGAACTTTTTGCCAGTATCGTGCTCCCATTTGAGGCTTCCGTCGTTTGCGTCCAAACAACGCAGCCAGCCATCGACACCAAAAATATAAACCAGCCCGTCGTGGATCAGTGGGCTTGAACGGGGGCCTGAGTCATAACCATACTGATCTTTGTATGAGCAATCGTCGCTGTGTTCCCATTTGAGTTTTCCAGTTTCGAGGTTGATGCAACGCAAACGCGATTGTCCATTTTCAGTTTCAGCATCGAAATGGAAATAGCAACCGCCAGCAACCGATCCGATCGAATAACCCTCGCCCACCGGCAGGGTCCAAGCGGTTTCGATCTGATCGCCAGACCAATCCCGTAAAATGTTGGTGTCGTTTGCGGTTCCGTTTTGTCGAGGACCGAGAAACTGGGGCCAGTCTTCGGTTTGCGAAACCGCCAATGTTTGAAAAAAGAAAACAATGACAAACGCAACGATGGTCGAACCGATCCGCGAACCTGTTGAGATTAGAATGGGGCGCATGATGCTGGGCTTTGTTCGGTTTAGAATCAGTAAGAAAATTAAGTCTAACCGGCAAACCGGTGCTAGGAAAACGTCGCCATGTTGAAAGTAACCCAAGATATTCAGATTCCGCTGAGGGAATTTGAATTTAGTTATGCGCGATCCCCTGGCCCCGGCGGACAGAATGTCAACAAAGTGAACTCCAAAGCGGTTCTCAAATGGAAAGTCGGATCGACGAAGCATCTTCCCTTTGGTGTTCGCCAGCGATTTGTCGCCAAGTACAAACGTCGGATTTCTAAGAACGGCGAACTGGTCCTCAGCAGCCATCGTTTTCGGGACCAGGGGCGAAATGTCGCGGACTGCTTGTCAAAACTTCGCGAGATGATCGAATCGGTCAGGTTGGCTCCGAAGCCACGGAAGAAAACAAAACCCTCGAAACGATCAAAGCAGAGAAGACTGGACGGGAAAAAGAAGAATTCAGCGACCAAGAAGAACCGGCGTTCTCCGAAAATGGACGACTGATTTTCGTTTGACTATGGCATTGAAGTGAAATGAACAAATTCCATGAGTTGCTGGTAGTGATAGCGGCACGAAAGTATCAGTGCGAGGCTTTGACAGGAAATCACCGACGGATCTGCGATTCCCGCGACTCTTGATGGAACCCTGTGCCCTTTTCCTCCAAATTGCCGAAGTCGTTTCTAACGACGCAAGCGTTGGGTTGAATCCGGGCGTTGGAAAAAAATGGCAGCATGAGGCCTTAAAATTGTCCCTAATCCGTAAAATCAAGTACGGAATATGACGACAAAACCAATGGATTTGGAAATATGACGTGTGTTTGACGACACAGTACTAAATACGACCCCATATTTTCTGTGATGGCACTCGGCCCACATCAAATTCGGAAGCAGATATGAAATCCAAGCAGGACATCGATGAACTATTGAATCAGTGGCCGTTTGATCCCTTTGCGATTAACGTCCGCCTTTTAGAATCGCGGCAGCGCAAGATTCTCCAGATGCGCGTCGATATGGGAATTCTTCAACTGGAAACGGAAGGGCGACCTGACGGGATGACCCCGCACGGATCGGAAACCTATTTCGATTACTTGAAGCAGCAGACGCTGGGGGTTGCCGAGGATCCGTCCTTTGAATTGGACGAAGACAACTGCCTAGAAATTGACAGGGAATTCGTTCAGTTCTACCACCGCCGCGTTTGCTGGTTGCAGCTTAAAGAGTTCCACAAAGCAGTCGCTGATGCAGATCATACGCTCGGTTTGATGGATTTCTGCAAGAAATACTCGACCGATGACGAGTGGACTCACAATCACGAACAGTATCGTCCCTTTGTGATTTATCACCGCACCCAAGCCGCTTCGCTATCGTGGATTGAGGGCGATGTCGAAGTCGATACCGATAATGCCATTGAAGAAGTCAATAAAGGACTCAAAACGCTGCATGATCTCTTCGTTGAGTACGATGCCGAAGATCAGTACGAGCAGGACGAACTGGTCCAGCGTCTGAGAGAATTTCGTGAAGGCGTTCGCGAGCGTTTTGAAATTGGGTTGACGCTTAAGGAAAAGCTCGCCGAAGCGATCGACAATGAGGACTACGAAGCAGCCGCGGCGCTTCGTGATCAGCTGGATCGAAAAGGCTCTAGCGTTGCTTCTGACGAGTAGAAAAGGATCGAGTCTCAAGCCAAGGCGCCGAGAAACCCAAGATTTCAGCCCCGAAGGGGTGACAGCATGTAGCCATGGGCGCGAGCCGGCGTGAGCCCATGGATCGTTAACCAATCCATTCTTTTAAGTCCTCAAGGGACGACAGGATTGCATGGCTACGCTTTACAACGAGAGCGTAAGATCAATCAATAGCTCACGGTTGTGGGTTGCGGCCTCCGAAACTCTCTTGGATCAAACCCCGTTGGAGTTTCGCCAACTTGTCAGGACCGGGGCTAGGCTATTGATCTAACCTCGTTGAGGTTACGCGCCACTTCGCGGCTTCTGGCCTAAAGTAAGTGCCATTCGGCTAATGCCAAAACGGCTAATCCCAAAATTAAGCTCTGACGAACCACTCGGCAAACTGGAACATCTTGCATTGAGAACTTTGCGCCTCTGCTCCTTTGCGCCTCTACGTGAAATTCGGGCGCAGATTGCATGAATTGAGCTTCGATCTGAGCAATGCACACCACCGCCTAAGTGCCAGCAGTTTCTTGAGTCGACCTGTCTCAATTTGGAATAACTACATTTCAGTTACACCTTTCTTCATGCCATCACAGTCTCGCTAGCGATTTTTCGTAGTGAAGCGACTCGCTATGGACGGGAATTCTTGTAAATCCAGCTACATTCCCAAGAAAATTCTAATTTAGGTACGTGAATTGCACTAAGTCGCGACAGTCATAGGTGAGGCTCACGTTTGTGTGAGTATTCAGTTGTGGCGGAAGGCCCATACTTCAACCTGAATCAAGGAAGAAAAATGCTAGTATTATCTCGAAAATTGAATGACGAAATTGTTGTCGGCGACGATGTTGTAATCCGCATCGTTAAAATCAAAGGCAACACCGTTCGCCTTGGTATCTCGGCTCCCCAAGACGTTTCGATCATGCGTGGCGAGCTGCCACAACGCTCTGTCGAATTCACTCTGGATATCGATACTTCTCAAGATGACGATCTTGGCCAGTCGCTGGTTGAGTTCAAAAGTAACTTGCCGCAAGCCACTTCTTCGAACCGAATTGCCGGGACGACGCTGGGAATGTGGGCTGCCAAGCAGCAGCAGTAGAACGTTGTCGATCGACTTGTTTTAATTTTTTTGAGTGGCGACTGGCTGCTCAAAAGTCACGGGTACTGCAGGAAACTTGCGGCCCCGGATAAGGTTTTTCTCAACGAGGTTCGAGGTCAGTATCTTTCTCACCTCGAGGATACACTGAGGATGTTGGTGAATCACCGTGTGCTCGGCGGGCACAATGATCTCCGAACTCGCGTGTCGAGTTCTGGCACTGGTAACCGCTACAATTCCATCGCCCTCGCTGGGTGTGGATTTGCTCGACAGTAAATTCTTCCTTGGAACTTGCCCAATAATATTGTTGTACTTCACCGACGGTGAACGCTCGGCAGTATCCATCACTTGGAAAATGGGGCTGGTCTCTGCAAGGGCATCAACGCTGGTTGAAGTCGTAAGAATCGTGCCGTCGCCAAGGATGTTGTGATTTTGGTGGACTATGTTTGCGAAATCGTTGGTTAACGTCGTTGGCAGCGTAAACAGTTTTTGCCCGATGTATCGAGTTGCCGCATTGGCGACCGAACTTCCATGATTGGGCGTGCCGATCATCACGACGCGATCCACAGACGGATTGGCACGGAAGAAAAACGTATCTCTCAGGAGTTGCAGTTTCTCGTTATCTCCCTGCAATTCCGAAAACGGCCGGTCGCTGACCAGTCTTTCCCAAAACTGATTCCCGCTATTGATGACCTGCAACTGCGAAACCAATCCGCCCATACTGTGCCCGATCAGGACCATGTCATCCAAGGCCGCTGATTTTCGCTGCGGGTCAAGCTCCTGACGAATGCGGGCAAGATCCTCTCGCATCTGTCGACCCGATATCCAAAACGGTTGGCCGGTGGGGTAGGAGTAGAACCAGAACTGATAGTGTTTGTGGATTTCAGGGATGGCGCGCAGATCATTGAACATGTGCGCCCACGTTACCGGGCTGGACCAGATTCCATGCACCATCACGACTGGAATCTTATTCGGATCAAACGGAGACAGCATATACATGCCGTGAATTCCGTCTGCCAATTCTCCGTCCAGCAAAGTGGCCGTTGCCAACAGGCTGGAATCCAGCAGCGGATTGTTCAAATGGTAGGCCAGCGGCGTCGTTAAGTCGCTTTCTAGCGGAATAGTCATGCCGTGGTGCTGAACGATTGTTTTTTCTAGCGGGTTCAGCAGTTTTAGAACCGCGCGGCGCCTTCCGCCTTCGGTGGACTGGTTCGTGATTTCGCAAAATCCGGTCAGCGGAACCGTCAGCGACGGAGGATAATACTGTCCTCCGGGAATGCCCTCATTTTCGGAATTGCAAACGCCAATCAGGGGCACGCCCAAACCGTAAGTTCGATAATGGTTGTCGATGCCTTCGGCGACATAGTCATCCACCAGTTCGAATTTTTCGAATTGATGTTTACTCCAATCCCCAAGAATCTCGAACGACAACTCAAATCCAAACCGTTCATCGCCGACCTCAATGGTTCGGCCCGGCTCAAGATTCTGTGATTTGCAGCTCTCCCGAAGAATGGTTTTCAGCGAGTGATTGTAGATGTCGCAAATGTTCCTGAATTGGGGGTCGTAAGCGTTTAGCTTGACATTCAAGTTGGGGTCAAACAGGAATTGGTGAGCGCTAATGATGGCGGTCGCGTACAGCCCGGCGGCTCTTTCGTGGTTCCCTCGTTTGGATTGCCAGTCGGCTTGGATTTTGCAAATTTCTGCAAGGGCGTGGACTTCGTCCAGTGCCGGATCCTGTGAGACCAGCTCGCGTAACCAATCGATCACGACGATGGGTTCAGCTGCCAATCGGGATTCCAGATTGAAATTTCTCAGCAGTCGAACGGTTCTTTCGGAGGGCTGTTCTGGACTGCCGATCCAAGAAGTAATCGGTGTCAGGATGGTGCCTTGCCGGACCGGTTTGACTTCCACCATCGATGCGCCATTCAGCCGCGACAACACGGCGGCTCTTCGCACCAGCAGTTCGCGAGGGGTTGCGCAGCCACACACAAACAGAACCACGATGGCAAATGCGCACAGGCGCATCCGTCGCTGCGTTTTGCTGTCGATGTTGAGTTTTGGGTGGGAACGATCCATTGATCGCGAGCGTGTACAAAATCGGGGTTCTTGGTTAGCGCACCGGTAGCGCGTAGATTGCCTGAATTAGCTAATTCAGCATGCATGCGTCAATGTCAATCCCCTCAAACGAGCAGCCGTTTTGTAGATGTTGGCACAATCTCAAAGCCGGGCGGTTTAGGCGGAATAGGCGATCTCGTTTGTAGTACCGCCTTCGGGCAGAAGGCGGGGTGACGCGTCCGTAAGTTCGATTCCAGCGGAATCCAGCATCACGAGCACCTAGCACAACTTAAGAGCAAACTACTCCACCCGATGCGTCGGTTCCGGTTTTCCGGGGCGAAAGCTCTGCATTTCACCAACCGCACTTTCGATTTCCCGCTGGCCGAAAACCTGTGCTGTGGCAGCCCCAACCAACCGCTCCATTGCCTCGGGCGCGATCGCGACCCGTGCATTGACCAGCAGTTCTGCATTCGAGGTTTTGATTTCGCTGGCCAAACTCAATTCGGGTTCCCCCTCGGAGGAGACCAAGTTCGCAATCGAAGAATTCTCAAGCGTTTGCCCCAGAACTTTCAGGTGAGCGATCTCGGCGCCGGCATCGACAAGGCTTTTTCCAATCGCGTCCACCAAATCTAACACGACCGCGTCCAGCTCGAACGGTTGAGCCAAATCCGATTTCGCGGTGACTCGACAATTCAACCAACCCAGCTCGGCCTCGCCTTCGGCGTAGGTCTGGTAGTCCATTTCCATCATCGAATCCCGAGCGATCGGATCGGATTCCGCAGCGGCGACCAACTCCTCGAACCCCTGCCCTGATCGGGCACTCATCGCAAAGATCTTCTTGTCCGGGAATTTTTCAGCCGCCAACTGTTGCAGCGTTTTTAGATCCTCAGGATTCAAACGATCGGCTTTATTGATCGCAATGGCGTCGGCTTCTTCGAGTTGCTTCAAAAAGATATAGGCCGCTTTGGGGGAAAATCCTTTGGATGAATTGGACAGGATCTTCTTGCCGTGGGAGGGTTTCAGTAGCACCACCAGTGGCCCGGTTTCAAACCGATCCCCAAAAAGTGCCTTCATGGGTTCAATCACGGTGGCGACTAAATCCGTGCAGCTGCCGACCGGTTCAGCAATAATGATGTCCGGAATCTGCTGGTCGGAAAGCGAATCGATGGTCGAAAGTAAATCATCGAACTTACAGCAAAAGCAGGCCCCGGGGACTTCGCCGACTTGAAATCCTTGGCCGCGCAGCGTTTCGGTGTCGACAAGGTTATAGGCTTGGTCGTTGGTCACTAGGGCCACGTTTTTGCCTTGGGAGGTATAGTGACCGGCCAGCTTGCCGATCGTTGTCGTCTTCCCGGCGCCCAGAAATCCGCCTACCATCAGAAATCGAATCGTCTTCATACGTCGGCTTTGGTATTCGCCAATAGACTGGCCAATGATTGGGTTTGAATTCAGTAACTGCTCTAATAGAGCCTAGATGCTGAACCCAAACCGCGAAAGTCCTTAAAACATCACGGCCCTCATCCGGTCGACTTGGAAAACCACATGCTCGCCGCACACGGCGGCCCCAAAGCCGTTACCCATCCGATTGCTCCGTGGCCTGGGACCGACAATAAAGTCGAATCCTCGGTGCTGGAGGCGCTGCGGCGTGGCGAGTGGGGATTGTACGACGGTCCGTGGACGCAGCAGCTCTGCGAATCGCTGTGTCAGCAATTTTCTTGCGAGCATAGCTTGCTCACATCCAGCGGTACCATTGCGGTTGAATTGGCGCTGCGCGCGGCGGGTGTTCGTGCCGGTGATGAAGTCATGTTGGCTGCCTACGATTTCCCAGGGAATTTCCGCGCCATCGAAGCCATCGGCGCGATGCCAGTTTTGGTGGACGTCGTTTCCGGCTCTTGGGTCACGGGGGCTGATTTGATTTGCGCCGGCGTTTCTGAATCCACCAAAGCGATATTGGTTTCTCATCTACACGGCCAGTTGGTCGACATCCCGCGGATTCGCTCAGCGATTCAGGAAAAATTTCCTGATCGATCGATCGCCATCGTGGAAGACGCCTGCCAAGTCCCCGGGGCGAGGTGCGGCGGAATCCAATGCGGCGCGATGGGCGATGTCAGCGTGCTCAGTTTCGGCGGCAGCAAATTGTTGTCAGCCGGACGTGGTGGAGCAGTATTGTCGAACGATGCCGCGGCGATTCAGCGAGCCAAAGTCTGGTCCAATCGCGGCAACGAGGCCTTTCCGCTCTCGCAGTTGCAAGCCGCCGCTTTGTTGCCTCAGTTAAACGAGTTAGGCGAACGCAATGCGGTTCGTTCGCTGGCGGTGAAAAAATTGATCGAAGACGTTGAATCGCGATGCGGTGCAAAGCTCACCAGTCGCATCGTGGAAAATGAATCTGCTTGGTATAAGGTGCCGTTTTTGTTGCCTCAGACTGTTGATCGAGAAATGGCGATTCAGCTGATGCAGGCCGAAGGCGTTCCGATCGATATTGGCTTTCGCGGTTTCGCCAAACGGACTTCCCGTCGGTGTCGCAAAGTCGGAGATCTGGCTCAGGCGACGGTGGCTGCGGAGCGAACGTTGCTGTTGCACCACCCTGCCCTGCTAGAACCAGAAGCCACTCGAAATCAGATTGTTGATGGAATCACTAAAGTGATGGAGTTTTTGAATGCCTGAAACATTGCCGGTAGATGCGGATTCTCGCGAGCCATCGCGTGATCGCTTTATCGTTCCGATAACTTTGTTTGCCTTAGTTCTGCCGACCTTGGTCACGGTGGTCTATTTCAATATCATGGCGGACAGGCCTCCGTGGATGCAACAAGCAGCTTATGCGATTGGCAAATCGATTCAGTTCGCTCTGCCGATCGTGTGGGTGTGGCTGTTCTATCGGTACCGACTTTCGCGTCGTCCCGACAAGCCTAGCTCGACGCGCGGTAACGCCTTGTTTGCGATCGGATTCGGGATTTTCGTGTGTGTGAATCTGGCGGTGGCTTGGTTCGGCTTCGTCAATGGCAACCCCGAGTTCTCGGGGCTCGTTGATGGGGTGACGAACAAGGTGCTGGGGTTGGGCATCGACAAGTTCTGGAAATTTGCGGCCTTGGGTGTCTTTTACGCTTTGATTCACAGTCTGCTGGAAGAGTACTACTGGCGTTGGTTTGTGTATGACATGCTCAAGCGAATCACCTCGGTGCCGCTGGCGAACTTGATCTCCAGCGTGGGTTTTATGGCCCACCATGTGGTGTTGTTGTCGGTGTACTTTGGCTGGGATTCGCACTGGACTTATATCTGCAGTGCG
>CAZDZX010000155.1:0-9763 GCA_964510005.1 uncultured Pirellulaceae bacterium | reverse complement strand
CTGCGATCTAGAGGCTGAAATTCTAGGGGCTGTGATCCCTGAAGTAAGTCCCTTTGGGCTAGCGCCTTGCCGCTCACAGAAACACTCAAGCGACGACTATTCTTCGCCCAGACAGTACAGATACTCCTGTACTTTTTTGCCCTTCCTCACTCCGACGCGAGTGTAGATCAGATTGTCGACCAGCGCGAACGACGCGAATGCGACGTTGCCCAAATTGTTTCTGGCGACTTCCTGATACTTGTCGGTGCCTGATTTGATCACCAGCGTATTGCCAGCCTCGGATGTGAAATAGATGTGGCCGTTGGCAAGCACAGGCGAAGCACTAACGGGCTTCTCAAACCTACGCTTGAAATGCTCTTTGCCGGTTTTGGCATCCCAACAAAAAATGACGCCGCTGTTGCTCAATCCGTAAAGCCGACCGTCATGCACAAGCATCGACTGCTCGTAAAACTTAATGGGTTTGTCCCACACAAGTTTTCCGCTGGTCGCATCGATCGCCAATGTCTGCTGAGCCGGAAAGCCACCGCTGGCAAACACCATGTCTTTGGTCCACACCATCGTGCCACAACTGACATCCCAATTGGCGCGAACTTTAAAGTTCTCTTTCAACGTTTCCAAATCGTAACTGCTGACCTTTTTGCCGCCGCTGATTAACAACTGCGTCTTCCCAGCCACATCGGCAATCACCGGCGTGGAATAACTTGAAAAACTTCCCCGCTGGATCCGTTTGACTTCCTCGCCGTTCTCGGGATCGATGCAGATGATCGCACAGCTCTTGCCGGCTTCGTTGGGCACGTACAACAAGCCATCGTGCATGATTGGCGAGGCACCGGAACCGAACTCATAAAACGTCTTGTAAGGCGCAATAAACTTCTGCCAAACGATTTCCCCAGCCAGATCAAGAGCCGTCAGCTGGTTTTGGCCGTTGTTATTGAACAGAGCGTAGACTTTCTTGCCATCGCAGACGACCGTGGGCGAAGCATGCGTGTTTTTGGGGAAAATCTTCGGAGCAAAATTCCCCTGATTGACGACCTTGTTCCAAACGATTTTCTGTTGCTTGCGGTCGATGCAAATCACCGACTGCGTCTGTTTCGCGACATCCGATGTTGTCAAAAAGATCAGATCTTCATGAACGATCGGCGACGAGTGACCGCGTCCCGGAATCGGGATTTTCCAAGCCACGTTCTCTGTGCTGCTCCAGCTCGTGACGGGCTGCTGAGATTCGCTGATTCCATTTCGGTTGGGGCCACGCCATTCACCCCATTTGTTTTCCTGCCCTTGGAGCCAATTTGGCCCAATTAGCAAAGAAAAAAGAAGTGAAAGTACAGCAGCTTTTTTTGAGGTAAACATGTGCCCGCCTGATGCGTCTTAGAAGTCTGATACGCCAATCTAGCGGAAAAAACGAGGCTCGTCGCTTCCCCAACATAAATGGGGGGGCAAATCCTCCGATTCGGTTCAGGTGTTGTTTGATTCACCACATTCAAATTCCGCCAAGGTTGGTCTTGATTGTTCCCCAAACACAGTCAAAATTCGTGTCTACCGAAATGCCTTTACTACGAATTACGATTTAACCAATTTATCTAAACATGTCAGAAGCCTCCGTACGCGAGCGATATGCCGCTGGTGCCGAACAGCGTGAGCAAGCCCTTTGCTGCCCCGTTAACTATGACCAGAAATATCTTGAGATCATTCCCCAAGAAGTGATCGAGCGAGACTACGGTTGCGGCGACCCCTCGAAATATGTCCACGAAGGCGAAACGGTACTGGACCTCGGTTCCGGCACCGGCAAGATCTGCTTCATCGCCTCTCAAGTCGTCGGTGCGTCCGGCAAAGTCATCGGCGTCGACATGACCGATGCGATGCTGGATGTCGCTCGCGAGAACGCCCCCATCGTGGCTGATCGCGCAGGATTCTCGAACGTCGAATTCCGCAAAGGCCGCATTCAAGATCTGGCATTGGACCTTGAACAACTCGAAAGCTACCTCAAAAGCACTCCCGTCGATGATGCCAATGGCTTCCTTGAACTGGACGAGAAAATCAACGAGCTTCGTGAGAACGAGTCGCTGATTAAATCAGACACCATCGATGTTGTCGTTTCCAACTGCGTTCTGAACCTTGTCGGCAACGAGGCTCGCAAGCAACTCTTCAGTGAAATCTACCGCGTCTTGAAAGTCGGCGGACGAGCAGTCATCAGCGACATCGTTTGCGACGAAGAAGTACCGATGGATCTACAAAAGGATGATGACCTGTGGAGCGGTTGCATTTCAGGGGCCTTCCTCGAAGACGGCTTCCTGCAAGCGTTCGAAGATGCCGGATTCCACGGCGTCGAGATTGTGAAGTTTGACAAAGACCCATGGCAGACTGTGGAAGGTATCGAATTCCGATCCATGACAGTTTGTGCTTACAAGGGCAAAGAAGGACCTTGCATCGAGCGGAATCAAGCCGTGATCTACAAAGGCCCGTTCAAGAAAGTGCTCGATGATGATGGGCATCCGATGGAACGCGGTAAGCGTTACGCGGTTTGCGAGAAAACGTTTGAGCTTTACAAGCGTGAGCCTTACGCGGCGATGTTCGAATTCATCGAACCGCACAAAGCCATTCCTGCTGACAGCGCCAAAGAGTTCGATTGCACTTCGACTCGAATTCGCCACGCTCGCGAAACCAAGGGCGCCAGCTACAACGACACGATCGCCAACTCCAGCTCTTGCTGTTCACCGGACAGCGAAGACGGCTGCTGCTAACGGCGACCGCGAAAGGCAAATTCAAATTTGGCGCTGCAGTCATCAGGCTGCAGCGCCATTTTTTTGGCATCGCCGAACTTGAAAGAGCCATCGTTGGCTGCCGCTGCTGTTTTTTATCGACGCGTTGCCTATCGAGTAATCTGTTTTGCGGCGAGCGATATTAATTGTCCAATCGTTTTCGAAACCACGTGTTGGAAATCAGACTGACACGACCTTCGAATTCCCGCGCGATTTCGCTTTAAACATCCGCCAAATCCGGGAAAACCAACGGTTTCATTGATGATTGCATCGCCTGACAGCAAAAATTCGCTTGACGCAATTCGGATGCTCGGCCTAGAGTTGATTAGAGCGTCTGTTTATGGAGCAACATCATGGACTCAAAACAGGAAAATGAAACTGTCTTGCGCTACTTCTCTGGTCTGGCTGAGAACACCTTCCAGACCGAACTGGGAATCGTCGATCCGCCTTTGATTGACTACCTCAGTGTTCTTCTGATCCGCTTTGTGCGCAGCGATGTCGTTCATCGCATCCGCGGCGTCTCCGGCAAACCCCTGATGAGCGTTCCGGAAATGGTTTCCGAAGCCTCCTCACGGATCGGCGATGCACAGCGCGAACTGCATCAGCACATCGGTGACTTCACACTGTTTTGGGCTGGCGTTTATCCTGAAGCACTCCGAAAAAGCGATGAACCGGAAGCCGATTCGGCTCAGTTCGACAACTACCGTCGATACGGCAAACGCTCCTACCATGTGGCCAGCTCGATCGATGCCTGTTCTGTCGACGCCCCTCCAGCCGGATTGCTGCAGCGACTGGGCGACCAATTTGATTTGTGTTGCTACGGCTTACGGGAAGTGCGTCGTCAATGGGAAAACGGGGATGGCGACGGCCCGATTCTGTTGCTTTAGGATCGACAACGCAACGCACGTACTTCTAACGAAATTCAAACATGCATCTCGATATCACAGCGACCCTTCCTGCACCGGGAGTTCGATCACTGGTCTGGCATGGCGACTCGCTAATCGATTGGGTTGCTGGCGGAGTGCGATATGAGCTTGATGGCCAAATCACTGCCGCGTCGGTGATATATTCCTATCGTTTTGATGCCGCGTGTGCATCTCCATCGCGCGAGCATGTCCTCCTCTACGAACGCTGCGGTACCAAAGGCGTGCTCTTGAAAAAGGGGGAGATCCTGCGGGAGATCAATCGTAGTTTCTACCATGCAGGCGTTTACGAATTTCCAGCATGCTTCGCTCGCATACCGTCTGGTCAGGAAGTCCTGATTCACTGCCCCAACGACTACAATCAACTGGATATCGAAGACCTCGATACCGGCAAACGACTGACCGACATTCCCTCTCGGAAGCCAGCCGACTTTTTCCATTCCCGATTGGCGGCCAGCCCTCAAGGCAATCATTTTCTCAGTGCGGGATGGGTCTGGCATCCATTTGACATGCTTAGCGTTTTCAACTTGGAAGAATCGCTGCAGGATCCGAAAGGTCTAGACGGTCCCGGCAACCTATTCCCTGGACTATCCACAGCCATCAGTTCGGCAACATTTGTGGATGAGCAGCGGTTGGTGCTGGCCACATGCGATGAGACCTTTCTGGATGACGACGAATTGTCGGACGACAGTGTACTACGCCCCAACTCGATCGCTCTGTGGAGTCTCGAAGAAGCCAAGATCATTTCGCAAGCCACTCTCTCTGAACTGGCCGGCACGCTAATGACTGTCGATTCGCAGTTCGTGATTGGATTTCATCAGAATCCTAAACTGATCAACATAAAAAGTGGTGAAGTCGTATCACGTTTGGAGAATCTAGATTCTGGGAAGCAGTTAAGCAGCATCATTCACCACATCGACGCGTTACCGCCGCTTGCATTGGATGCAGACCATCAGCGGTTTGCCTTGGCGACTGAAAATGAGATTATTGTTGGCGGCGTTGTGTCAGATTGAACACGACTCAATCGGATTTTCAAAATCGACATCGGACAGTGCTATTGAAGTGGGCGTTGCGGGACTTGAACCCCCGCCCCTTTCGGTGTGAGCGAAGTGCAAATTATTTTTTCTGATTCGCGAACCATTCGTTTTGTTTCGCTTCTATCTAGCCAAGGTGAGAGTGAATTCATTATTCATAAGCTCTCAAATCTTTGAGAGCCGCGCACAGGAAGTGCTATCTGAAGTGGTCAGCTCAGGACGACCACCATGCCGAGTTGCAAATCTGCATTCGCTCGATCGCAAGGCAAACCAAACTGCGTTGGCAGGTTGTGATTGTGTGCGCATTGAAGCGAATAAATCAAACCTGAATCCAGAAAGGACCTTTTATGGTAGCTCTATTTTACACAGTATTGTGCAGCTGGATTGTGGTTCTTCGCAAGCTTGCTTCGTGGAAGCACAACCGGCTCAAAGCTCGCTACGAAAAAGCGAACAAAGCGTTTCGAACAGTCGAACGCGAATGCAAAAATGATGAAGTTGCCGTCGGCCGACCGGCCGCATACTCGGCCCAACTCAAGTTGATGAAGCTCTATGAAGCTCTGGAATCCGCCAAAAAGCGTTGGCGGCTTTCCAAGACCAAGCTCGACAAGCGTCAGAAACTCGAGAACCGGCTCAAGGCACTTCGTGGTCGCAAGGTTCCCTACTCATTTGGATTGCTTGACATGGCAATCGTTATGAAGGTCGTTGACGTCGCCCGCGAAGCCCACGGTTTTGACTTCTCAATCGTGATGGACTTCGTTAAGTCTCTCGCGTAGTAACCCCAACGAAACACGGCCCTGAGAGGAAACTCTCAGAGCCGTTTTTTTGTGCGGAACATTCAGCCCAACACCGATCTATGAATTTCCATTGGCTGGGCAACTGGAACGTAGCGGATGTCGCAAGACTTCAGAGATCAAACGGATACGGCTGGCGAAACCATCGACTTCTGAACGGTTGCCATTCCAGCCACAAATGATTCACAGTCTCTAACTCACCAACCCCTTGGTCACCATCATGAACACGTCTTCCAGATTCGGCTCTTTCAACCCATAGTTCATGACCTCAACCCCCTGTTCGACCAGCGCTTTGAGTAGCTTGCCCGTATCGGAAGTCTCGGCCGCGAACTCAATCGTAACTCGTGACCCGTCGACTTGGACGTCACGCACGTCGGGATTACTACGAACAATCGACAAACCTCGATCCATGTGCTCACCGAATTGAGCCGCGACTGTGGGACAGCCCTGAATTTTGCGATAGACGTCTTCAATCGGACCGTGCATCAACAGCTTTCCACGCTCAATGATCCCGATCGAAGTACAACAGTCCGCCAGCTCCGTCAAAATGTGACTGGAGATCAGAATCGTTTTCCCCATCCGCCGCAGTTCTTTGAGCAAAGCTTTAACTTCGACGCGGGCGCGTGGATCAAGACCACTGGCAGGTTCGTCCAGAATCAGCACCGGCGGATCGTGAACCAAAGTTTTGGCCAAGCACAAACGCTGCTTCATCCCGCGGGAAAGTCCGTTGACGTAGTCATCCCGCTTGTAAGTCAAATCGAGCAACTCTAACACGTCCCGAATCACTTGCTTGCGCTGGGTGCGGCCGATCTTGTAAGCGACCGCAAAAAAGTCCAGAAACTCCCAGACCTTCATCCCGTCGTACACGCCGAAGGCATCCGGCATGTAGCCCACGCTCCGCCGCACACTCATGGGGTCACGCGTAATGCTGTGGCCATTGACGGTGCCTTCGCCACGCGAAGCCCGCAACAGAGTCGCGAGGAAACGAATCGTGGTACTTTTGCCCGCTCCATTGGGACCGATGAAGCCAAACATTTCGCCTTCTTCAATTTTCAAATCAAGGGATTCGACTGCGGTAAATTCTCCGTAGTCCTTTCCGAAACCAGTTAGCTCAATCATAAGTTGTTAGATACCTTCGCCGATGACGTTTGAGGTTAGGTTAAGGGCCAAATTTGCCGCTGTTTTCTTCGTCAAATTGTTTCAAAAATTCTTCTTGTTCAATATTCGAATCGACAAGAATAAAGTCCCCATATGCATTCGCGTCCCGACGACAGGGCGTCATTTCGCCAGCCTGCAAGTGAACAACAACAAGTAATTCCTGGCGAACCTGAGTTGCTTTGGGGATAAACTGAGTTCGATCCAGCTTCTGAGAACTCTGTCCGACCAGCCGAACTTCGCCTTTGCCGACCATCAAATTTTGCATCAGGCAGCCCAGCAACTCAGAGACTCCGATGTCATCACTGGGAGCAACCTCTTGGATGACGTCCGAGAGCATCTCGCGGGAAACCTCGCCATAGGTTTCATCTCCGATCGCCACACGGACTTGCAAAGCCTGTTCGACTTGGGGCCACAACTCCCGCAACAATTCGCTAGTGGCCAATTGATCAAGCGAAACCGTCGGTTTGCCCATGCCATTGTGCACTTCGTCCCACACACGGTTTGTTAAATCATACAAATTCGACGCTTGGCCGGACTTCTGCCAAACCTTCAACAGGCCTTCCGCAGAATTTCCTTCGACGGCCGCAAACCGCAACTGAGGCGACGCCGTCCCTGCATCGAGGTTCCCAATCCAAGCGACTTCCAACTTACCCGCTTTGTTGCGACGAATGACTCCACAGCCTTCGACGTTCACAAAAGAATTGTTACTCACCACCCACGACGCATCGCCCTTTTGCAGCGAAAAAGTGCCGCCGGCATCCAAGACGCTTTCGGTGTGCATCAATCCAGTCGAATTGGAGCGAACAAGGAAATTGTCCAACACTGAAAATCCGCTTCGATTCAAAGTGACTTTCGTGAACGACTCACCCCGCTGATGAGCGCCCTCGTCGCGGTTTGAAAACGGCATGGTCTGTCCGCTGTTGTTGTCCAACTCCACTCGATATCCGGTCGACAACGATGTATACAGCGCCGAGTAATCAGTCAGATGACCCCGCGGATAGTCACCATGCAACTCCAGCACTCCCACATGAGTCACGCTGCGAACAAAACCGATATCCAAAGAAGCCATGCGAACCACCGCCACGGCGCCAATAATTGAAATCAACGGGGCGGCAATCCAAGCCCACTCCACCCGTCCCATCAAACGAAAGATCAACCAGTTGATCGGCACCAACACCAGCAAATAGCAGCCCAGCATCTTCAGCACAAAACCCGAATCCGGCGGCTTGATTCGCGCGGCCCGCTTCAGTGTTCGTCGAGCCGCATTTGCGATGCCACTGTGGTCGTTCCAACCGGCCACTCCCGATTGCTCCTTGGACTGGTAGCCTCCGTAGTGAAACACGTCTTCGCGATCTCGACCAACGTTTTTCCCATGAAAAACCAAAAACGGGTCCTGCTCTTCACCCTGAAAGCTAAAGTCAACCACACGTCTCCGGCGTCCTGCGGTTGGTGCTTGCAAAGCAGCTTTGGGCGAAGAAGCGATGTCCCGTGAAAGAAACCGAACCGTCGAATGAGCCAGCGGATCGTAAATATTGGTTCTATCATTTTCGTAGCGATACGAAACTTCGCCTTCGCTCGTCTTGGCAAACACTCGAGATGGCTTTCGCATCAACGCGTTGTGAAAAAAGCTGGCGAAGCTGGTCCATGAAGTGATCTGTTGGTCAACCAGCGAAAACGAAGTCGCTACCACGCGGCCTCGACCGACCCGCCGCTCCAACGCCAACTCGTTTGAGTCTCTGATAAATTCAGCATCGACATGAGGACGAAATCGAATGATCGAAAGCGGCTGTTTGTCCGGCAAATTCAGGGTCCGCTTGCCTCCTATCTTTTTAGGAATCGCCCACGAGCGGTTGAGGTCCTCAATATCCTTTCGAGTCACGACTGCCGTTTCTTCAAACTTCCCCGGCAGCCAATCCGCAAGGAAACTGGATTGCAGGCTGTCGATACAGTCGGGGCCACTAAAAATAATCTGGCCCCCGAAATGCAACCAGTCAATCATCGCGTTCTGCTGTTCAATCGACAGCGAGTTGGGATCCAGATCGTCCCAAATGATATAAGCAATCGTCGACCAATTCATGGAATTCGACGGCAGGGGAATCGGATCATCCGCAAGCGTCGGGACCACCGAGTAGAACCGGGGCGCGTGTCCGGTCCCCGTCCCAACACCGGACCGCAACGTCATACAGTCAAGGACTTTCAGGTAGCCAAAACGATTGAACCGGTTCGACAGCACGACAACATGATGTTGCCACGCCTCCATCACATTGGCGATCTCAATTCTGTCAACAAAAGGAATCGAGCCACCGTTACCCAAGCGGTAACGAACACCGGTGGTCAGCGAGTCCCGTGTAGCTCGGGGGATAAAGACGCTTGTCTCCAGCTTTTTCCAATCGCCCTTGGTGAGTGCAAAGGGGCGCTGGGTCGAAATGAAATAGTCCGACCCCTCAAGGAGCCTAGGCGAAGTGCTCGACGTCGGATAACTTTCGAAAGAACCTTCGGTGTCAAAGTTGTTGGCGATCGTCAGAAAATCGACGCTGGTCCAGTGCCCGCGCTTGACCCGATTGTTCCGGAACGCCGGATCCATCCGATTGAGTTCTTGGCGTTTCTTTTCATCCTTTTTGGCTTCTTCTTCGAGCTTCTCTCGCTCGGCCGGATCCATCGGATAATAGCCCGGCAGCACAACGGGGGTCTGCGTTTGAAAGTTGGGCTTGGGTTTTTTCTTTTTCTTCTTTTTAGCGGCGGCATTCTTTTTAGTCACCGGCTTACTGTTGCAACCACCGCATCCTGAGGACAGCAACAACACCGCCATCAGGCTAACAACAACAAGTTTTTTCAGAACGCAATGAATCAGGTTCATGTCCCACTGAATGGTTCAAAGGAGGAAGATCGCAAGTCGCTATTGTAGTGAACTTTTGGTGGCAGATGGGATCGGGAATCCGCTCTAAATCTGATTGGGCGATTTGAAGCAATTCAGTATCCGATCGATATCAGTTTCGTCAGCGGAACTTGCAGGGCGACGACGGGGCTCGGCGATCCAATCGCTGTACTGTCCTAGTTGCGCTGCACGACAGCGGGCATCGAGTACGAGATTCTCCATC
>CAZDZX010000154.1:0-9899 GCA_964510005.1 uncultured Pirellulaceae bacterium | reverse complement strand
CTTCAGGACTCGTTGCCTCGTCCACTACGGTTCACACAAATCCAAAGGGATGGAACCTAATTGAACGCCCATTGCGTGCGAACCACTAAATTTTCCGAAGAACCTAAAACAGAAAGAACATATGACCCAGGACGGCAACCCAGCATCGACACCTTATCCGCTTATCAGTGCAGACGACCCGGCAGCGATTCTCGATGTGCTGGTTTCTCTCGAAGTCTGTGGTTCCGACGAATCCATCACCGGCGTGACCAAGGCCGGTGACGGCAACATGAACTTGGTGCTGCGAGTGACAACCGACCAGCGTTCGGTGATTGTCAAACAAGCCCGACCATGGGTCGAAAAGTATCAAGAAATCGCGGCTCCGGACGAGCGCATTTTGTCTGAAATCAACTTTTACAAGTGCGTTTCAGCTGCGGCCGATGAAGTCAAACACGCCATGCCGACCGTGGTCGCAGACAACCCCGCACAGCGTTTGATGGTGCTGGAGGATCTGGGCGCGGCCAGCGACTATGCCATGTTGTACGGCTCCCAATCTGGATCCAGCGACGTGGATCCTGTCTTTGAACAAGCCATTCGTTGGGTCACGAAATTGCACGCATGCGACGTCGGTAGTGACCACGGCATTGGCTGCCAGCCACTGCTACAGCTCAACCATCAGCACATGTTTTCGATCCCACTGCTTGATCCACCGGCAATCGATCTGGATGGCGTCTGCGATGGCTTCACCAAGGCCAGCCGCGCCCTGTGTGCGGATGATTCGATCGGCAAGGCAATGGAACAACTAGGAGAGGTTTACCTTGCGGGCGGTGATGCACTGCTACACGGCGACTACTATCCGGGGTCGTGGCTGAAAACCGAATCTGGATTCCGAGTCATCGATCCCGAGTTCTGTTTCTGCGGTCCCAGCGAGTTTGACTTGGGCATCGTGGCAGCCCACTGGATTTTCTGCGGCGGTGAAGCCAGTGCGGCCACGATTGATCGCGTCTGTGATTTGAGCCCCAACGAAGCATCGCGAAACCTGATCGTAGGCTTCGCCGGTTCCGAACTGGTCCGCCGCTTGGTTGGCGTAGCACAACTTCCGCTCGATGCCGATTTAGATCAACGCAAGGCGTGGCTTGACTGTGGAACGCAATTTCTAAAGCAGTTCAGCTGATCCCGGAAAGGTATCCATGACAGGTTTCATTGATTCCAAACTGAATCGGGTGCGCTTCCGAGTTCGCAGGCTGGCGGTCTGGAGTTGCCTTGCGATCCTCTGCTTTTCCCATTCCCGCTGTCTGGCCCAGCAGTCCAACGCCGCCGACCTTGCCGAACATCAACAGTGGGAACAGCTCACCGAATCGATTCGCAACAAAACCGCAAAACCCAACACGAAACAGCCCGATGGCACCACTGCCCTGCACTGGTCGGCCTTTCACGGCAATTCCGATGCCGTTACGACGCTCCTCAAAAGTGGAGCCGATACAAATTCGCTTAACCAATACGACGTCAGCCCGTTGAGCATCGCCTGCGAGTTGGGCCACGCCAAAGTTGCCAGCCTGTTGATCGACGCCGACGCCGATTTGGAGCAGCGACGTTTGGGCCGCGAACGCCCCTTGATGCTGGCCGCGCGAAATGGAAATGCAACGATTGTCGAAAAACTGATCGACGCCGGAGCTGACTTGAACGCTCGTGAAGTCAAAGGCCAAAACGCGTTGATGTGGGCAGCCGCCGAAGGCAACCTTGAAACGGTCAAAAAACTGATCGAAGCCGGCGCCGACACGACCCACAAACTTAAATCTGGGTTCAATCCGTTGATGTTTGCGGCGCGGAACGGACGTTCATCGACCGTCCAATTTTTAGCCCACAACGGGTTCGATATTGAATCTACCTTGAATCCACCCAAAACAAGCGGTCGCCATCCTCGCAAAGGCATGAGCCCGTTGATGCTGGCGATCGAAAGCGGGCATCTGGAACTGGCGCTGAAGATCATCGAATGGGGCGGCGATCCCAACGACCAACGCTCCGGATTCGCACCGCTGCATGCTTTAATAACGGTGCGGCGAAGCAACCGGGGCGACGATGTGGCCTCCGATCCGCCGCCACGGATCACCGGCAAGATTGACTCGCTGGAGTTTGTTCGCCAAATCGTCAAAGCCGGAGCGGATATCAATCTGCAACTCGAGAAAGGGAAAACAGGCCAAGCCAAACTGAGCCGTCGCGGTGCGACTCCGTTTTTGCTGGCCAGCGCCAACGCGGACCTTGAATTGATGAAACTGCTGCTGGAACTAGGAGCCGACCCAGAACTTACAAACGCCGACGACTGCAATGCGTTGATGGCGGCAGCGGGTGTGGGCGCGATTGCCGTTGACGAATATCCTGGCAGCGAAGAAGAAGTCTGTGCCGCGATCAAAATGCTACACGGGCTGGGAATGGATCCCGATCACGTGGACAAAAACCGCGAGACCGCCATGCATGGTGCCGCCTACCGGGCGTATCCTAACGCCATTGCAACGCTCGCTAAAATCGGAGCCACCCCCAAAGTCTGGAACCAACAGAACAAACATTCTTGGACTCCCTACGATATCGCTGACGGAAAACGCCCCGGCAGCGTCAAACCCTCTCCCGAGACCAAAGCGGCGCTGGATCTGGTGGTCCAAGCCAGCCAGTAAAACCCGGTGCGGGCCACCGAGTTCTTCTGCCAGAAACCCTATGCGTGGCATACATCACTTCTATGCGGGCTATGCACCTTGAAAATATGGGCCGCGAACAGATACTATGCGTTCTAAGCCGGGGATGTTCCCGGTTCAGCATCAGCACAATTTCGATAGCGGAGGGATGGCATGTCATCATCAAGCGGCGGCGATATCACAAAATGCCCAGTCATGGCACCGGCCAAGCAACGTCACACGGCAGCAGCAGGACTCTCTAACGCGGACTGGTGGCCCAATCAGCTGAACGTAAAACTGCTGCACCAGAACACGCCTTGCACCAGCCCGATGGAAGGCGACTTCGACTACGCTACAGAGTTTGCCAAAGTTGATCTGGATGCTCTTAAAGCCGACATCATCGAAGTCATGACGACTTCCCAAGACTGGTGGCCTGCCGATTACGGTCACTACGGCCCTCTATTCATCCGCATGGCTTGGCACAGCGCGGGCACCTACCGCGTCGGCGATGGCCGTGGCGGCGCTTCGTCGGGAACGCTTCGCTTCGCGCCTTTGAACAGCTGGCCCGACAACGCGAACCTTGATAAAGCCCGTCGCGTTCTGTGGCCCGTCAAAAAGAAATACGGTCGCTCGCTGTCTTGGGCGGACCTGATGGTCTACACCGGCAACGTAGCCCTTGAGCACATGGGATTTGAAACCGTCGGATTTGCTGGCGGCCGCGAAGACGTCTGGGAACCCGAAGGCGACATCTACTGGGGACCGGAAAGCGAGTGGTTGGGCGACCAGCGATACACCGGCGACCGCGAACTGGAAGACAAACTCGGTGCGGTTCAAATGGGTTTGATCTACGTCAACCCGGAAGGCCCCAACGGCAACCCCAGCGCCATTGCGGCGGCTCACGACATTCGCGAGACCTTCGCCCGCATGGCGATGAACGATGAAGAAACCGTGGCCTTGATCGCCGGCGGACACACGTTTGGAAAAGCCCATGGTGCGGCCAGCGATGCTGAATTCGTCGGCCCCGAACCCGAAGGCGCTTCCTTGGAAGAGCAAGGACTGGGTTGGAAAAACACTTATGGATCGGGCGTCGGCAACGACACGATCACCTCGGGCCTTGAAGGCGCTTGGACCAGCACACCGACTCAGTGGAACAACGAGTACTTTGAAAATCTGTTCAACTACGATTGGGATCTGACGACCAGTCCCGGCGGTGCTCAGCAATGGGTTCCGACTGATCCAGCAACCAAAGAGTTGGTCGCACCGGCTCACGAAGGCGGCGTGGCGACGGCTCCGATCATGTTCACAACCGACATGGCCCTGCGAATGGATCCGGCCTACGAAAAGATCTCACGACGGTTCCACGAGAACCCAGATCAATTCGCGAAAGCGTTCGCCGAAGCATGGTACAAGCTGACGCACCGCGACATGGGCCCCGTTTCACGTTGCCTTGGAGCACAAGTTCCCGACGCTCGCATCTGGCAGGACCCCTGCCCTGCAGCGGATCACGATCTGATCGGCGATGCAGAGGTTGCGGATCTGAAAGAAAAACTGCTGGCCTCAGGACTGTCGATCGGCCAACTGGTCCGCACCGCTTGGTCGGCAGCATCGATCTTCCGCACCACCGACAAACGCGGCGGTGCCAACGGCGGACGATTGCGATTGGCCCCTCAGAAAGATTGGCAAGCCAACAATCCGGAAGAGTTGGCTCAAGTCATCCCCGTGCTTGAGAAGATCGTTGACGACTTCAATGCCTCACGCAGTGACAACGTCAAAGTATCGTTTGCGGATGTGGTTGTGATTGGCGGATCTGCCGCTGTCGAAGCTGCCGCGAAAGCCGCTGGCCACAGCGTTTCCGTTCCCGTTTCGCCTGGCCGCACCGATGCCACGGCTGACAACACGGAAGTCGATTCTTTTGGTTACCTTGAGCCAACGGCTGACGGTTTCCGCAACTACGTTTACCTCGAAGACGGTTTCGATCGCCCTGCAGAAGAGCTGCTGATTGACCGAGCCCATTTGTTGACGTTGACGGCTCCGGAAATGACCGTGCTGCTGGGTGGACTGCGTGTGTTGAACAACAACCACGGCGAATCCAAAGCCGGCGTGTTGACCGACCGCGTCGAACAGTTGACCAACGACTACTTTGTCAATTTGCTTGACATGGGCGTCGAGTGGAAAAAGCACGCTCAGTGCCCACACCTGTACGAAGCTCGCGAGCCTGGATCATCGGACGTGAAATGGCAAGCCACGGGAGTGGATCTGGTGTTTGGCAGCAACAGCCAGTTGCGTGCCATCGCAGAAGCCTACGCTTGCGACGACGCCGGCGAAAAGTTCGTCAACGACTTTGTTGCCGTCTGGACCAAAGTCATGAACTTGGACCGATTTGATTTGGCATAGTTCGAGCCGGACAAACGAAAGAGAAAACGAAAAGCCCGTCAGATAACGACGGGCTTTTTTGTGCGCTGACTGTAATCATGATGCGGCGAGGCCTCGTGGAACGCATCCATGAACGGCAAGGCCGTAGATCGCATTCATGAGCGGCAAGGCGCTAGCCTAATGGCACTTGCTTTTAGGGATCGCAGGATGATTTTGTCCCTCCGGGACATTTCATCGCTAGCGATACGGCGCCGGAATCGATCCTGCCGACCAGTCACCCGCATTCCGCCTAAGGCGGTACTACAAACTTACCGGCGGCTAGCGGCTTGCCGCTCAACACAGAATGGACGCGGGCCTTGACCCGAAAAGCTGTCTCAAGAAACGCCGCCCACTAGGGCTTGTCCGCTTCACTTACCGCGGCGATTTTCGAAACGCGAGCGGAGATTTCCCGATGGACGGAGGATTTCGCGTGGGGACGGAACCGCGGTACCGCGCTGGTAACTCCGCCTGACCGCGTTGCCATAGATGTGCATCGGGCGGTTTGGACGCTGGTGCACCGGAGTATTCTGAATCGCGATTCGATCCGCCCCACGAGCAACCACGAACGGATACCAATTCGGTTCGTCGGCAGAAACAACATTTTGCGACAGCAGAACCATCCCCAACAAAACAGAGACAAACAAGGCGATAGACAGTTGAGATTTCATGATGCAATCCTTAGGAGGGCTCCAAGTTGCCACAGCTGAACCTAGCTACTGGCTGGAACAAGCAATATCCTAAGTACTCAATTTTAAAGACGCAAATGTCACCGCTGCCGGGATGGACCGTTTCGGACCTTAGTCAGGAAATAACAATGGATTACGACATTGAAGATCACGAAAACGTTGACTCTGACCTAAGTGGAAAAGTTGACGATGAATCAAGCTACATCTGCAATAGCTGCGGTGAGGAGATCGTCGTTCCACTGGACTACTCAGCAGGCCAAAATCAGGAGTACGTCGAAGACTGTCCGGTGTGCTGCAACCCCAACGTGATTTTCGTCGAATTCACTCCCGACGGAGAAGCCAACATCTGGAGCCGCGGCGAGTAGTCGGAACGCAACCGGCAACCCACCCCTATGGCGGTTCGCGATCCAATTCTTCTTCGCCATCGAACAGCGTCGCGATTTCTTCCGCGGGCAATTCCCTTTCCAGGAGCACCTCCCGACCGACGTGATACTTCGTCACCAATTGAATCTTGACACTCCGCTCCAAAACCAATGATTTGAATTCCGGATACGCACCACCCAGCTTGCGAATCGCCAGCAAAGATTCATCGAAGATCATTTCCATTCGAGTCTCATCAACGACCGTCGAGGGAGAAAAGACCAATAGCTGGTCGGGGTGATCGGGATCAAACTGAAACCCGATCCCCATAAAAATTTCACCCTCTCTCAGACCTTCTCTTAACTGGGCCTCCCTGAGTCCTTTACCGGTCAGGAATCGCCAAAATTGACTCCAAAGCGATTCCGGCAAGGAAATCGACAGCGGTGTCGCAAACGGATTGGAACTGTTGTCCGGTCGCGGAGCCTGATTCGGACTCTCAAAATCTGAAGAGTCCGCTCGATTCATCCGACAACCGAAAAAGACAAGGGCTTGTCCAGCGATTCATCGGGGACAACTTCTATGGCTCGCTTGAGCGTGTCCAAATTCGCCTGCTCTCCGTAAGCGTTTTCGGCCATGAATCGCTTCCACGCTCGGGTGCCCCGCATCCCATTGAACAACCCGTGTAGATGCCGCGTGACTCGCGAAAGCCATTGGTCGGTTTGCAAAACTTTTTCCACGTAGGGAAACATCGATTCAATCAACTCCCGCCGCGTCGACACTGTATCGCAGCGTCCACCAAAGAACAACTCATCCGCCGCAGAGAACATAAAGGGATCGTCGTAGGCCGCCCGCCCAATCATCACCGCGTCCACATGCTGCAGGTGGGTCGCGGTCGCCTCCCACGTGCGGACGCCGCCATTGATCTCAATTTCCAGCTGAGGAAATTCGGACTTCAAGCGATAGATGTCATCGTATCGAAGCGGAGGAACGTTGCGATTCTGTTTCGGGCTGAGCCCTTGCAGCCATGCTTTTCGAGCGTGTACTGAAAACCGATCGGAATCGGCAGCCGACACAATCGATACAAAATTCTTCATATCATCGTATTGGTCCAAATCGTCGATGCCGATCCGATGCTTGACCGTGACAGGAATATCGACCTCTGCCTTCATGGCTTTCACGCATTCGGCGACACGTTCGGGCCGCGCCATCAAGCTGGCTCCAAAACAACCGTTCTTCACGCGGTCGCTGGGACAACCGACGTTCAGATTAATTTCCGTGTATCCCCATTGCTGCCCCAAGCTCGCACATTGGGCCAGCGCAGCGGGATCATCACCGCCTAATTGCAGGGCCAGCGGGAGTTCTTCCGGTGAAAAATCTAAGTGTCGATTCTTGTCACCGAACAGAATTGCACCGGTCGTGACCATTTCGGTGTACAACAGTGTCTTGCGCGTGAGAAACCGCATCATGTACCGATAGTGGCGATCCGTGCAGTCCATCATCGGTGCGATACTGACTGGATATTGTGCTGATGAGTTCATTGATAGAGAGAAAAATTCAAATCGACCGGCATGAGATTATAGTCCACGTGCCGGCTCGGGAAGAAGACTACCTCGAACTAGCCGCTCGGGGCGAAAGCGTTGACCCCTATTGGGGAAAGATCTGGGATGCCGCCCTAGGTTCGGCTGAATGCATCCTGAATCGCCAATGGCCCGCCGGAGCCACCGCCATCGAATTGGGCTGCGGCATCGGCTTGGCGGGAATTGCCGGGTTAAAAGCCGGTCTGCAAGTCGTCTTCACCGACCATGAACCGCTGGCCGTGGCCCTCGCAATCGAAAATGCACAGCGCAACGGGTTCGCCGATTCGAGCGGCCATGTTCTCGATTGGGCTGGTGATGGGACCGATGGGACGACCGAAAACAAATTCGATTTCTGTCTTGCCAGTGACGTCTTGTACGAATCCGATTCCCATGCTGATTTGCTTGCGATGGCTGCACAGCTGCTCCATTCCGGCGGTCTGTTTTTCATTGGAGACCCCGGTCGACGCAACACTCGCGATTTTTTAACGCTGGCGACGAAACGCAAATGGGAGGTTCGTTTGTTTGATCAAAATCAGCATGAAACCGCCGTTCCTTCCACGAATGAGTTTCAGTGGATTGAGTTAAAACGGATCTAGCGGGAGCAAATCTCTTCGGGCGAGAGACTTTGTCTTACGCTGCGGCTCGCGACGTAGCTGATGCCGCAAGACTTCAGAGAGCACCAGAGAACGGATAGCGAAACCATGAACTTCTGAACTGTTGCCAGTCCAGCTACAAGTTATTCACGGCCTCGGCGGAACTCCCAATGAAACCGCCACGTCAACATGATCGCCGCGGCGGCCAACCCCAGAATCAATCCGTACCACAAACCGCGTCCCTCAAGTCCGCAGGTAAATCCTAAAATCAGACAGGCCGGAACTCCGATCCCCCAGTAAGCCACCAACGTCAAAAACATGGCTTCGCGGGTTTTCTTGAGCCCTCTCAAGCTCTGCGAGGCAGCGACTTGCAAGCCGTCCACAAATTGGAACAAGGCAGCAATTTGCAAAAAGGTAACTCCGTAGCGAGCCACGGTTTCGTAATCCGGATCCGACAAATCAAAAAACAGACCCAACACGACTTTCGGAAAAAAGCCAAACAGTACCGCACCGATCGTCATCACCCCCAAGGCCGTGAGCATGCCGACTTGTCCGGCCCGCTTTGCACTGAGCAGATCTTCAGCCCCCGCCCAACGCCCGACCCTCACGCAGGTGGCGATCGCAATTCCCAACGGGATCATGAACGAAATCGAAGCCGCCTGCAAAGCGACTTGATGGGCCGCCAGCTGCTGGTCATCAATGACACCCATCATAAAGGTCGCAAACGTAAACATCCCGCCTTCGAAACTGATCGTCAGTGCGATCGGCAATCCAAGCACGAGCAGCTCTCGGACCAGCGGGAGGTCCATCCGCGGAAACGAAGAAAAAACCGGATAGTCGGTTTGGAATTTCCAGACATAAATGACCCCCAAGAGAAACATCAGCGTATACACCAGCGACGTGGCGATGCCGGTTCCCACCAACCCCAAAGCCGGCAACCCCCATCGCCCGAACATCAATGCGTCATTGAGGAAGACATTCATTACGACTCCGGCCGCGCAGATCCACAAAACAGGTCGGGCGTGGGACAGTCCTTCCAGAAACCCACGCAGGGCCACCAGTAGCAACATCGGGAGGATGCCAAAAGAGACGGCTTTCAAATATCCGGAACTCATTTCAACGACATGATCCTGCTGCCCCAACAAACGCAAAATCGGTGCCGCGTTCCAGAAAACAATCACGACGGGAATGAAAGCGAGAATGGCGATCCAAAATCCCTGCTGGACCGTTGCGGTGAGATTATCCTTTTTCCCGGCTCCGATTTGATGGGCGATCATCGGGCTGACCGCGTACAGAATCCCGGAGACAATCATGCCGACGAAGTGAAACATGGCGCTACCGATGGCGATCCCAGACAGCGCTTCATCGCCCAACCAACCGACCATCACGGTATCGATAAAGCCAAGCGAATTCTGAGCCAGTTGGGCCAAAGCCAACGGAATCGCAAGGGAAATGAGGCTGCGAAATTCATCGCGCCAGGAAGTCGGCGTTGGGGGCAAATTCAAACTCAGTAGAAATCGTTTTGAAGGCTGTCGATGCATCGCGTACAAGCCAGACCACGAACACCAGCGAAAAGTTCGCGACTCTAGCCTCGACTGGCGCCCATGATAACGTCAACGTCAAAAA
>CAZDZX010000153.1:4624-9946 GCA_964510005.1 uncultured Pirellulaceae bacterium | reverse complement strand
GCCACCGCCACCCCGACGTCCGCCACCACCACCGCCACCGCGCTGTCTGGCGATGTTCTGGAGCAGTTGACGCCGAGCGTTGTCGGCCGCTTCCGCGTTGCGGGAGTTCTGCTGCTGGTTTTGGCGAGCATTCGCCGCCTCTGCAGCTGGGTCTTTTTCTTCTTCCGGGGGAGCGTCGGCGATATCGCTGATTTTTTCAGCGCCGAACATCTCTTTAAGCAGCATCACGGTAATTTCTGGATCGAGTCCCTTCACCGAAAGTTCGACACGAGTTTGAGACTGCTCATACTGCGGCTGATCGAGTTTCGTGACGGCTTCAAGAACCTCAAGATAAACGGACTTGGGGCCCGTCATGATCAAACTGGAGGTCCCCTTGTCCACTGCCAATGTCGCACTGGGAAGCGTTGGCTCTTCTTGCGGAGCTCCACCGTTTCGCCCGCCATTTCGCCCACCGGCAACATTTCGCACGGCTCGCAGCAACTGATTGGTATCGTTTCCACCTCCGCCTTGGCCTTGCTGTTCTTGGGGGCTCTTAAAATAAATCTGGAACAAAGTCTCAATGCTCGCTTTGATCTCTTCAGGGTCACGGTGATTGATCTTGATGCTGAAGAACTGCCCAGCCAATTGTGGGTCTTGATCCGCACTGGGCCGATCAAAGAAATCGACAAAGGTCTTGATCTGCTCCACATCCGAGGGCGTTGCTCCCACGACGTACAGAACGTTCAGACGCCCTTCCGATCCAAAACGCACATCGCCTTCGAGAAGCGATTCGCTTGCCGTTGCCCCTCCTGAACCACTGAAACCCAACAGACCTCCCGCCAATCCGCCTGCCGCCTCTCCCAGCACATTGGATGCGACGCCAGAAATTAGATCTCCGCCAATCCCTCCTCCGCCACCGCCTCCGCCGCCGCCAGAGGAGATTCCAAAGACATCCTCTAGGCGAGCTTGAAGCCGAGACGCCATTTCGTATTTCAGCTCAAAGATCGTCGGAGTTTTTTGCTCGTCAACGCTTTCCGACATCAAGTCATTGATTAAGAATTCCATGTCATCCCCAGCGTCCAAATCTGAAGATTCGATGACGATTCCGAAAGCCGTGGCCCGCACACGAACCGGACTTCCCGGCACAGATTTGATTTGATCGGGCACCTTGTAAGCGCTCTCAGAATCAGAGCCGTCCTTGTTGCCGGAACCGTCCGCTAAACCGCCGCTAGAGCCCTGAGCCACTTGAAGCAGGCCGCTGGCCGACAAACGACGGCAGGGAGACAGAAAAAAGGCAACATGACCGATCGCCTTCTTCAAATCAGGAATGTTGTGACTTCCCGAGCCTCGGGTCGAACTTCCCGAAGATGGCGCGGGAGTCGTTGCAGGCGTCGTGTCAGTGGAATGGCTTCCTTGTGGATTAGAACTCTGAGCTTGGGGGGCGGTTGATTTTGAGTCACTGCCGCGATTAGCCGGTTCTTCGACGGTGTTGGAACGAATTTTCAAAGCTCCATTGGAGTTCTTACCCCGCTGCTCCATCGGCAACGATCGTTCGATCCGCAACGTGTTCTTGCGACCCATCGTCGGCCAATACTCTTCTAGCGAGCCCATGATTCGATCTCGCTCTCCAGCGGACATCGGAATCACACGTCTTTCAGTCCGCAGACCATCACTCAACGGAATCAGGTTGGAGTCGATATCTTCGATGATTCGGCGAGTATCGAGGACCTCCAAAGGCTTGCCCCGCACCATGATGAAGTCTCGAGCGCTGTTGGCGATCATCGTCGGTCCGGAGGCTTTGTTGTCATCAGCCGATTGGCCCAGCAAGCTTTGAACGGCGGCGAGGACTTCCACGGCATTGCCATTTTTAAGTTTGACAACGGCCAGCGTCTCGCCTGATTTTCCTTCCAGCTCAGATAGCGTGTCGATTACAGTCTGGTGTGCGTCTTTGCGGCCGTAAACGACAATCCGCCCGGTTTCTTTGCCCAGGGTGATGCGCGTCCCTTCGTAGTCAAGCAACAAACGATCGAGGACATTGAACGTCATCTCGGGTTCTTTGCTAACGGGATAGGCAACCGGGTAGGGGGCGTCAATTTCTACCGATTCCTGTTCTTCCACGGGAACATCCATGACTTTGGCGATCCGCTCGAAACTGCGAATCGCAGCCGGCGTTCCAAACAGAATCAGTCGTTGAGAGCCGGGCACTTGATCGACCGAAATTCGTAACGTCCCATCCTTGCTCTTGTACTCATCATCCAAACCCAGCAGCGGTTGAATGTTTTTGAGCAACAGTTCTGCACTGTAATGTTTCAGCGAGTAAGCCAACGGCAGCATCGTGTTCTGCCGCGCGGCATCCAGCGAATCGCGAATGAACCTCAGATTTTCACCCGTCTCGCGAACAAAGATCTGCTTGCTGGACCGATAGACCTGAAATGATTTCTGGTTGTAGTCACTGACTCGCTGACGGATCGATTTTTCGATCTCATCAATATCCAAGTCCGCAACATTGAAGATCACTTGCAATGGCTCATACTTGCCACGATTGTCCAAATCCGAAACGGGGATCGTTTCAACCAGTTCCGCTGGCAAAGAACGAGTGGCATCCACGAGATACAGCTTGCTTCGATTTCGCAGCAATGTCTTCGGTGGGTCACTCAAGCGAAGTTTGTGGTTGATTTCGTCAATGGCAGCAATGGGTGACAGCGGCTCGTCGCTCTGCAACGTAAATCCGCCCTCGGGCCATTGGTCGACCGGATCAAGATTGTATCCGGCTTCTTCAGCAAACCACTCGATGACGCCTTGCCAAGGCGCATTGCGAAAATCAAACTTCAATCCCGGTGACTGCTCTTTCGCTTGCTGGGCATCGGCGATCGGAGTCCCAATGCAAAATCCAAGCGAAAAGACAGCAAGCAGGACGATCAACTTTCGAGCGGTGTTCAATTTGATTCTTCTCATAAGATTTTCTCTCAGCGGAATCTAGCCCCCAGTCCAGCCGTTTTGGGCGCCATCCACCTCAAGGATTCTAGTTGGCGGTGAAAGTATAACCGGAGCTCGATACGACCCATGCAGGCCGAAAAACCACACCCCCTTGCGGAGCCCAGATTTCACCAAAACCCAATTTTTTATGGAAAAACGGACCTTGGCTCGCTTTTGTGACTTCCTCCGTCAGCTTAAACTCCATCGCTTCGTCCAAGTTTCGCAAATCCCCGATTAACCTGCACCAATCTCCATGATCATCCTTGCCCTGGAAACAACCTGCGATGAAACCGCGGCCGCTGTGATCAACGAGAAATTGGAAGTTTTAGGCAGTGTGGTCGCTTCTCAGGCGGCTCTGCATGAAATTTACAAGGGCGTCGTACCCGAAATCGCAGCGCGAGCTCATGTCGAACGAATTCTACCTGTCATCGATGAGACTCTTTCCAAATCCGGTATAACACTGAACGATTTGGACGCCATCGCGGTGGCCAATACGCCTGGCCTGTCGGGGTCCCTGCTGGTTGGACTGGCTGCAGCCAAGGCGCTCTGCTTGGCAAAATCGCTGCCCTTGGTGGCCGTGAATCACTTACACGCCCACATTTTCGCTTGTCAGTTTTCCAGCGACACACCGATCTACCCCTGTGTCGGGCTGGTTGTTAGCGGCGGACATACACATCTTTACCATTACCGCTCGGCCACTGAACACGTTTTTCTAGGCGGCACGATAGACGACGCTGCCGGTGAGGCCTTCGACAAAGTCGCCAGCATGTTGGGCCTGCCTTATCCCGGCGGCCCCTCCATTTCCAAAGTCGCGCTCGACGGAAACCCGACCGCGTATAATTTCCCACGCAGCTTTCTATCGGAAGACAAAATTTCGTTCTCTTTCAGTGGCCTGAAAACCGCCGTGCGCTACGCCATCACCGGCCCCGGAAAGTTCGAAATTGATCCGTCGTCTTTGTCCGATCAACAACGAAACGACCTTGCGGCAAGCTTCCAGCAGGCCGTTGTTGATTGCTTGGTCGCCAAATCAATTGCTGCGGTCAAGCAAAACTGCAGCGCGAACGAAAAACGTTTGTGCGTCGGAGGTGGCGTTGCTGCCAACCGAGTATTTCGCGAACAGCTGGCCGTTGCCTGTGAAAAAAATGGCATTGAGCTTCACTTTGCGAAACTCGAACACTGCACCGACAATGCGGTGATGGGCGCAATTGCCATTGAAAGACTTAAAGCCGGCCTAGTCGAAGACATGGACTTAGATATCTTGCCGGGTCTGATTCGCAATCCGGTCGGCTAGTTGCCTTCGATCCTGAAAGGTATCACGCTAGCTCCACAGCATCCCGAAAGCTCCCGATATTCAGTGCCTCTCTTACGATTCAGCCGATGTCTCTATTTCGCTTCGTGACCCAAACACTTGGGCCCAAGCATGGCTGAATGCCGCGCCGTAAAAAACGACCATCCCGGTGACGTAGACCCAAATCAGCAGCACCACCAACGAGCCGGCCGCCCCGTAGGCTTCGCTGGTTGAAGAAAACCGCAGATAGAATCCGATCAAATAACGACTCAACGCGATCAACCCGGCGGTCAGCAATCCCGCCGGCCACACGTCGCGCCAGTGGACTTTGGTAACCGGCAACAACCAAAAAAACAACGACAGCACCAACGGCGTGAGCAAAAATGCGACGCCTCGATCTGCCACCAAAATCCAACGCACAGCGCTGGGGTAGTACTCCACCCACCAACCCCCGAACGTTTCCAATATGGTACTCAAGACGATCGTCACCAACAGCAACACGCCCGCGACAAACACCAACGCAATTCCAATCAGCCGAGTTCGCAGCAGAAAAAACCAGCCACTGCGATCTTCAATTGGCACGTGCCAAATCTCGTTAAAGGTATCGTGCAACTGAGAAAAGACACCCGACGCCGCGAACACAAGAACCACCAAACTGATCGAACTGGCGATCAAACCGGACTCCGGTTGCAGCGAAGCGTTTTTGATCAAGCTGCCGATAATGGCCGCGATGTCGTCGCTGGCAAACTGTGAGACCCGCTCAATGACTTCTTGCTCGGCCACCTGGTCTTCGTAGATGAAGCCGGCAATTCCGATCGCCATCACCAGCAGCGGCGCCAATGACAGTACTGTAAAGAAAGTCAATGCGGCGGCCATCCGTGAAGAGTTCGCCCGCGCCCAGATGATGCAGGAGGTTTTAATCAGCTTCCAGATACTTCGGATCATCTTCAGATTTTAGGCCCGATCATCAATTCTTAAAATGCCCGATCCGGCTCTCCAGAGCAAGCATGGAAAACCCGATTCAGATGGACTTCTGGGTCGCCAATTAATGCAAGCAAGATCCAAATTGCGGCACAACA
>CAZDZX010000153.1:0-4524 GCA_964510005.1 uncultured Pirellulaceae bacterium | reverse complement strand
TTTCGACATTTTCGCAGGGATTATTTTACCCAACAAAGCAAAGGGTTTTGGCCCAAAGTCGCAGCGTCTCAATCAAGCTCACTGGCTCTTTTCAAATTCAAAGAACTGGGTGACGCTTTCGTCTTCGATCCGCTTCTTGCTAGAGCGTTTCGCGGACTCCGACGGGTGGCGGTCAAAATCGATTTCAAACCCGACCTTTCGGAGTTCATTGACATAGGAACTTGCCGACCACGAATGCTGATCCCAGTTTCTCAGCTCAGCCAAATTCTCGAACTTAAAGTTCAGCATAAACAGCGCCCGGATTTTATCGGAGAACCTTTCGGGAGTCGTCACCCGAGTGATTCCTTGGCTGGTATAGAAACTGACCGTCGTTTGGCGCAACCAACCTAAATTCAATGCGGAGACAAAATCATCGACCAGCGGCAAGAACGGGCGCCACGTCCCATCGTTCGAAATCTTAAGCGGTTCACCCGGAACGCTCATTCCGCTCTGCTGTTGACGAACCTGTGAAGGAACACGAATCGTTGACCCGCTGATCCGCCCCTTGGCATGACGCAACCTTTTCAGCTTATCGGTCGCCTTGTGCGTGGCCTCGTACCATAGCCGCCACAACCGAAGCCCAAATTTTTCTCCACGGCGAATTCGGTCCGAAGTTAAACCCGATTGAACTGCAAAGCCAGCATCATTGATCGCCAACACGGCCAGCATTCGACCGATCTTGTCCTGATGGACCTCACGAAAAACATCTCGTGGCACCTTGCAAACTTTGCCCTGTTCCGATGCCATAACCTTGGTGACTTGGCGTGCCAACTCAACGACGCCATCATCTAGCAAAGCCGTGATCTTTTCGGCGTACTGGGCTGCCCAACGCCTCACCGGTATCTGCTCGCTGGAACACTCAAGCGATCGGATCTGCGGCAAAACTTCGGTTTTGAACAATCCCACCACTTCGTGTCGCAGCTCATCATCCCCATCGAGAACCTCAATTTCTTCGATCAGCGAGTCGATCTCGTCACTTGGATTGGATTGTTGAATTGAAGCACGCTCCAATTCATCACTGCCAATCGTCAGCCGCCCCAACAAGCTTGCCGAAACGTGCATCGCCGATCGCAGCACCAATGGATCCTGCTCATCAGCCAATAATTGAGTGATCACCTCCAGGACTCGCCGATACTGATCTGGCGAAAGCGGATTTTTCAAACTCGCGGCTAATCCTGCCGAACGCACCTGTGATTCGGGATCATGCAGACAAAGTTCCCTGTAAATTTCAGCAGAGGTCAGGCTGCCCGAAACCAACATCGCCTCGGCAATTCCCTGCCGCACAAACGGACTCGATTCACTTTTAACATCGAAATCAACAATGGCTCGCCGGTGAATCCGCAGGTGTTCCGTCAGCAAACCCCAAACATGTTTGCGAACAAAAATGTCATCCGGTCCCAAACGCTTGCGCGCTCTCTGCTCAAGCAACGTTTTGGAATTCTGAGGATCCAGCCAAGTACAAATCGTCAGTGCCTCGCACTGCAGCCATACATCCGATTGAGAATCCATCGCGAATTGGTGGACGCTCACACAAGTCTTCGGAGCCAACGCCTGAGTAGCGCTGGCCGGCGTCAACATGTGAAGCCCTTTGCGAATGCAGCGAAGAACCGCGACCGGAACGCGACTGTTGCCAGTGTAGGACAACACCGGAAGCAGTCGCTCTTCCAGCTTGATTCGACGCCAGATAGCAATCGAGTCGGCGTCTGACAAACTCTTGGAAGCAATAAACGAGTCCGGCTGGGACTCCAAATGGCTGGCAACTGCGATCCGAAAACTTTCGCAAATCACTTCCGCCAAACGATCCAGTAAAAACACGACCCTCGACTCGGTTTGACCGACAGTTTTGAGGAAACGGTCGTTCATTGCCTCTTCGTCAAACCACAGATCTTCTGATTCGGCGTCGTCTTCGTCTTTAAACTCCGCCGCAGTGGCCCCCAATCGTCGGGAGTAACCCTGAATCAAACGTTGCAATTCGGATTCGATTTGTACCTGGCCGGCCAACTGCCGGAACTCTCCGTTTTCGACTTTCAGTTGTTCGATGTTCGCAAGGTCTTCGTTCACTGACTCGATTAGAAAGTCGGGCAGCACGCGAGTCGCACGAATTTCAACACTGCAACCCTCGTCGGCCGTCATCTCCTTGAGACGGTCAAGCCGAGCCTCGCCTGAAAGACTCAGCAGATGGGATAGTTGATTTTCCTGTTGATTGGCTAGCCATTGAGGAAGCTGTCCTGACAGGTCCTCCAGCAGATCTCTGCTGAGTTCTTCTTCACCGATTCGCAGGCTCTGTCGCAGAAGCCGTTCACAGGCCTCCCGCATCTCGAGCGAATCCAACGGGAGCGATTGGGGAACTCTTCGGCGTCTTCGACGACGGTTGATTTTCTCGGAAGCCGTGTGGGCTTCCTGTTTTTGCGATGTGCCGTTTGAAAGCATGAGGGTCTAAGCTCTGTCTGGGCGGGACCGATCGCTTTTCATAGCGATTGGCGATGGTAGTGGTTAGGTGCGATACAGGAGGCGAATCCCAACAGCCTGGCTCGAATGAATCACTCAAGCCGAAACTGTGACGCGTGTAAAACAACCTCAAGTGGGTCCTAAGGCATTGTGCTACCGAGGTGTCTATCGGCACGCAAAACCGAAACTCCGCACTCCGGTCAGAGTTGTAACGGTCCCACGGATTGTTGGATTTCGAAGCGAGCTTACTGTTTGTCTGGGATCTTTGGGGGTACTTTTCCACCCGCATTGCATACAACAATTGCTAACGATCGGCACAACTCGAACAAACCCGTGGGTCAAACATCGTTAAACCTTAGCGATGATCGGTATTGCATTGCGTTGCGACAGAAAATTCAAAGCCTCTCATCGCTGTTGGGGGCGTATCCCATTAACATGCGTGTGGGAATCGTGACGAACATCAGCCAAACGTCATGATTGGGACGTGGCGAAACTTCAACGGGCATTTACAGAGACCGCGTTCGATTCGATGAGCATCATTAGTGGACTCAGCCTGACGCCTTTTGAGTGGACCATGTCCAACGAAATCTCAGGCTCGCTAATGGAGTTTGTTATCCGACTGTGCTGCACCGGGCCCGTCGATGTCGCGATGTTCGAAGAATCGATAATCGCTGCGCTAAAGCACCAGCCGCTGCTGCAAGCCAATGCCTCCATCGGCCCTACCCACTCTTCAAGCCACTGGCGGCCTGCTTCGGATCGGACTCCGATCATTCAATGGCTTGCAGGTGACCCGGCATTCGGGCGAGCCATCATGGAAGATTTTCACTCCATTGAATTGGAAAATGAAATCGGGTTTCGGTTTTACGGATGGCAATATCAGGACGGTGGACAACCCCAAACCGAAATGAGATTTGTTTTCCAGCATGCTTGCTGCGACGGCAAAGGCGCCATCGACTTTATCGAACACGTGCTCTGTCAGTATCGGTTCCTGACAGAAGGCCAATCGGAAAAGGCATCGCCATGTTTCGACGCCAAAAGCATTTTGGATCGTGACCATCGCACGCCACATTCGTATACCTTTCCGAACCGAATCTGGAGAGCCCTGGTCGTTCGCCCAAAACGAGCCGCGAAGATGTTACTTGCCCGCCCCCTCTCGTTGCGATCGACGTGCGAAACCGACGACGCAGCAACTGGCAAACCGGCGCGTCAATGCTCCGCAACGCTGGACCGCAGTGCCACAAAGAAGATCGGCGATTACGCTCGCACGATCGGTGCCACCACCAATCTCGTTTTAGCTCAACAGCTGTTTCATGTGATCGGCAACTATCTCGAGCAATCAGTTGTTGAATCTAACGGCTCGTCGAACAACAAGAGTATGCGGATGTTGATTCCATTTTCCTTGCGAAACGAAACCCATCAACACATGCCAGCGGCCAATTGTGTTTCCATGGCCTATCTCGAAGCCGATCAAAATTTACTGATTCAGGACGGCAAAGAAAATCCTCAACTACTGGCCGATCTTGTTCAGCAACTGGCTTTCATTCGGAAATGGAAATTGCAGTACGCGTGGCTCGAGTCCGTCAAATTGTACGCCCGCCTGTGGCCATTGCTCAGACGCTTCAAATCAAATCAGAAACACAACGGAAAAGAGGCAAACAGCCGACCGATTGCCACCACGGTTTTCTCCAATTTAGGGCGCGTGTTTGCCCGAGACGAATTACTGCCGACCTGCGATGGCAAGATCAAAATTGGCTCGCTTCAAATAGAGACCGTTCATTTGGTGCTGCCTTGCAATGCCGACTTGAGCATCAATTTCTCGGTCAACTTTTATGGCGACCGACTGACGCTGGATGTTTCCTATCTCCCGTCACAGGTAACTCAGGAAACGGCAAACGGCCTTCTCGATTTGTGGCAGCGCCGGATCCTCGACGTCGCGAACACGGGCGCTGCCTAAAGGTGGCGTAGGCTTTCAGCCTGTGAGCAAAAGTAGGTCAGGCTGTGCCTGACATCGCCAATGAGAAAATGAAAATTGGAGCA
>CAZDZX010000152.1:5219-9980 GCA_964510005.1 uncultured Pirellulaceae bacterium | reverse complement strand
CGATCATGGGATTTACGTTTATTCGCGTCCATTCGCGGTTAAAAAACAACCGATCACGCGCGTGTTGAACGACCTGAAGGTCGAGTAGCTACTCTTCGCTGTCGAAGATCTTGCTGCGAGCTTGTTTTACGATCGCGAGTACTGCCGGGTGGTGGACTCGTTTTTCTACGGAGATCGCGAAGAAGCGGTCGACGACGTCTTCCAGTCGGCCAACCAGTTGCATTCCGTATTGAGATTTCACTTCCTTTTCGATGGCGGTGGGGATCGGGATGATTCCCAAACCCGATTGCCCGAAAACTTTTAGTAGAGCACTGTCTTCGAATTCAGCCACGACTTTGGGATGAACATCGTTCTCGTCCATCCAGTGGTTGAGCGAACGTCGCACCGCGGTGTGATCGGTCGGTAAGCACATGGGAGCCCCCGTTAGTGACCAAGGGAACTTGCGGCGGTACTTGCGTGCCATCTCGGGTACGGCAATGAACGACAGTCCGCATTCGCCCAGCCGATGGCTGTAGGCTCGCACGTCCACAGTCGGAGGTGCCACCGCATCTGAGATAATCAAATCAAGTCGATGCAGGGCCAGATCCGCCATTAACTCAGGAAGCTTGCCTTCATAGCAAACGATATGAAAACCCTCGGGGTGGTGGATCGCCGGTTTGAGCAACTCGAACGCGATCAGTTTGGGTACCACGTCGGGCATCCCAACGGTGAACTTCTTGGTCCTTCCCTGCTGACCCGTTTTCATGAAGTCCGTCAGTTCGCGACCGATGGAAAAGATCTCTTCAGCATAGTGAAAAATGTGTTGGCCGAACTCGGTCAGTTCCAGATAACGCCCAGATTTGCGAAACAGTTTGTCGCCGGCCGATTTCTCCAGCTCGCGGATCTGTGCTGTCACCGTCGTCCGCGCAACGTGCAGTTCTTTCGCCGCCGCAGTGACCGTTCCAGCCTTGGCGACGTTCCAGAAATAGAAGAGGTGATGATAGTTGAGCCATTCCATAAAGGCACCATATGTCGTCAATTGTGACATGTCAATATTTTCGACATGTTAAACCAATAAATACTACTCCGGCCACAGGTTAAATAAGCCTATAAAACACAGTAAGGGATAGATACGAAAACATTGGTTAAGGAAACACAATGCTAAAACGAGCTGATTCTGAGTTTGCCACACCGAAACAAGAGCCTCAGGGGCCCTTTCGATTTATGACGAACGACTTCCTTTCGTCGGTTGTCGTATTCCTTGTCGCGCTGCCGCTGTGCATCGGAATTGCGGTCGCGGTTGGGGTTAATCCCGCTCGAGCCCTGATAACGGGGATTATCGGGGGCCTTGTCGTTGGATTCATCGCTGGATCGCCACTGCAGGTTAGCGGGCCGGCGGCAGGACTGTTCGTGATCGTTGCCGACATCATTGTCACCAATCGCGATAAATACCTGAGCCAGTTGGGGGGTGAAACGGCCGGCGCCGAAGACGCCGCAATGACCTACGCCATGGCAGCACTTGGATGTGCGGTTGTGCTAGCAGGAATTATGCAACTGGTTGCTGGCAAGATGAAGCTGGGAAGGTGGTTTCGAGCCGTATCGCCATCGGTCATTAAAGGGATGCTTTCGGGGATCGGGGCGTTGATTCTGATCAGCCAGTTTCACGTGATGTTGGATCACACGGCGATGTGGGGCGATACACCGGCTCGGGGTGGCTTGCAGTATCTCGCCACGATCCCAGCTGCGATTATGGCATGTTTCACGGAAGGCAATTCCAATCATCACCTGGCAGCTCTGATTGGTGTCGTGACGATCGCAGCCATTGTCGCGTGGACCAAACTGGCGCCCAAGCAAATTAGTTTCATTCCGGGCGCACTGGTCGGGATTGTGGCCGCAACGCTGTTTTCAATCTACGCTCAATTCGAAGTCATCCAGCTCTCAGTGCCTGAGAACATGTTTAGCGAAGTCTCCTTTCCGGCGGTTTCTTGGTTCGGCTTGATGACCGATCCATCCATTTGGGTGTCGGCGTTTGTGATCGCGATGGTGGCCAGTGCGGCGACGCTGTTAACCGCTGCGGCTGTCGATGACATGTCGCGTGACATTGGCGTCAAAACCGATTACGACCAAGAGCTTGTTTCCCAGGGCGTCGGTAATTTGCTGTGCGGCTTGGTGGGTGCGTTGCCGATGACGGGCGTGATTGTGCGAAGTTCGGCGAATGTTCAGGCCGGAGCGAGGACGCGGAAGTCGACGATCATGCACGGGGCGTGGTTGCTGTTGTTTATTTGCTTCCTGCCAGCGTTGCTGGCTTACATTCCGAAATCCGCTTTGGGTGCCTTGCTGGTTTACACCGGATTCAAGCTTCTCAATCCGGCTCAGCTCAAGGGACTCCTGAAAGTCGGTAAATCGGAAGCCGCGATTTACATCACAACGCTGGTGATCATCGTTTCGGTTGACTTACTGATCGGTGTGATGGTTGGAGTTGGTCTTTCGGCGGCCAAGCTGCTGCATCGCTTTAGTCATCTGGAGGTCGAATTGATTGCCGACGAAGCGAAGCATCGCTTCGAGTTAAGGCTTCGCGGAGCGGCTACGTTTTTGCGATTGCCGATTTTGGCCGAGTATCTGGACCAGCTTCCCGGCGATGCGGAACTGCATGTCTGTCTGGAGAATGTCGACTACATCGATCACGCTTGTTTTGAGTTGCTGATGAACTGGGCTGATTCGCACGTTGAAGAAGGCGGTTCGTTGGTGATGGATTGGGACCGCCTGCACGGTGCGTTTCTTTCCGAAGCCAACGACGAAGCGAACGCCACTGCGACTCGAATCCGTACTACGGCGCCAGCGCCAGCTCCAGTGTCGGTCGACGAATCTGCTCAAGTCCAGCAATCGGTTTAGCGATTCACAATTTTTTTGGAGAATGCGATGCTCGACAACGTTTAGCTTGAGCGATTCGGAATCAAGGTTGGCTGAACCGTCTTTCCTCGAACGAGACGAAAACAGTCGATGTTGGCCGGGAAGGTGTTCCCGGGGTTAATGCGTGTCTTTGAGACCGCACGGCAGGAGGGCTCACGTGACTTTGTCACGTGAGCCCTTTTGTTTTATTGCGGTGGATTGATAGGCAACGTGGTCGGGACGCTCCGCGGCCCGATGTCGTTGAAGCGAGATGCCGATTGGAATTGGAAACCGTGGCTGAGGTTTTGGATTAGCTGGCCGCGGAGCGTCCAGCCCACGTTGAGCTCGCGGTCTCAGAGTTGGTAGTACGGTTCTACTTGGACAACACTCGAACTAGCATCCACGTCACCAATCCCCCGCGAAGCGACCAAGCGAAGGTGCGAATCCAATTCGAATCCACCAACCAACGGTAAGCCGCCGGATCAAAACCCTTGACCAGTTTGTCGTGGCAGGGGACTTGCAGGAAGGCGGTCGACAGCCAGATCACAATCACCAGTCCGATGCCGCCGTAGACGAGGGACTTGTCGACGCCCTCGATGGGATACCACAGCAACATGACGGCGGTGACCAGTTCGACCAACATCACCGGCAAAACGATGTAAGTAATGTTGCTTTGATGCCGCTGTTGGTAGCTCAGATAGTTCTGCTCTCCCACGTCGTCGAAGAGAGGATAGTGGACGATTTGCACCATCCAGATCAGTCCGACCATAAAGAGAGTCGCCACAAGGTTAGTCAGTAAAACGAGATGGGACGAATTCATGCCGGGTTTTGTTACTGATGGTTGGTTGTCGCCAGAGATATTACGGACCAACCGCGATTGCTGCCATGAATTCACCGAGGGCGAATCTATGCAGGAAAAGTAGATGAAGCTAAGTGGACGGGACGCTCCGCGGCCCGAACTTAGAGACTCGTATTTCTTGGCCGCGGAGCGTCCAAGCCACGGTTCATTCACGGACAAAGAATGATTCATGCTCGGTTAATCAATCGTATGCAGGTGGTACTCATTTTCTTTGAGCCCAGCTTTCGATGGGTTCGTTCGAATGTACTGTTGAAAAGTTCGAAAATGTTCCAAGTCTCTAACCAGATGATCAAAGCTCTCGGTTTGCCAAATCGTTTCCTTGACGCCGCGAATTCTATTGATCGCCGAAGCCATGAAGTGCTTCCACTGATAACATTGCTCCCGTAGTCGGATGCCGATGTAGAAACAAACCAGCAGGTGGGCATGGTTGGGCATCACGATGAAGTCTCCAAGAGCATAGCGATCCCCATCGAAGTGATGCAGGGAGTCAGCCACTACGGTTGCGTGGGCGGGGTGGCGCAAGATGCAATCGCCGTGGCTGTCGTCGAGAATTGACTCTAATTTGTGGCGAAATTCGCGGTTGAAGATCTGGCGCTGGGAGTTGTTTAGGCGTTTGTATTTATCGTGCCACGATGCTGGCGAGTGGTCTTTCGTTTGCCGGGCGAGCCATTGGTCTCGTTCTCGCTCCCAAAGTTTCATCGCGGATGTCGGCAGCGAATCGTTGGTCCGGAAGGTGATGAAGTAAGTTGCGCCGGGTTGTTCCCAGTGGGGAAGGTTGCTGTAGGTGACGGTTAGCTCTTGGGACGGGTCGAAGTAGTTGAAGTCTGTGATGTGAGCCATTGGACCGCCAAAGTGTGGTCCGGACGCTCCGCGGCCGGAACTATTTAAAGAGGTTGGTTACATTTGATGTTGTATTCGATTTTGGGAGAGGGGCGAACTTTTTTTCTGCTGCGGAGTGTTCTGGTTGCGGTTGGTGAGTGTTCTGGCCGCGGAGCGTCCAGTCCACATGGTTCGGACAACTGGTTCGGACAACT
>CAZDZX010000152.1:0-5119 GCA_964510005.1 uncultured Pirellulaceae bacterium | reverse complement strand
TGGTTCGGACAACTGGTTCGGACAACTTTTTTGGCGAAGGTGACACTTTGCGAACGACAGTTGGGAAAGTGCTCGTCAGTCGAGGACTGATAGCTTGCCTAGTGTGAAAAATCACTCAAGTGGCTGTGCCATCTTTCGCCGCGTTGTATGATGTCCGCTCCCTCCAGATTTGCTTTCATGCTTTTCAATCGACATCGCACGAATTGTGGGATTCGATTTTCTCCTCCTCCTTCCCTTCTCTCTCCAGCGACTCGCAAAGGATTTGCATTGGCAGATTTCGTCTTGTTACTGCTAATCGAATTTGCAGTCATCTTTCTCTTCTTGCTGGTTCCGGGGTACCTGATTCCCTGTTGGCATGCCTATCGCAAGTACTTTGTGAATTCGGACGACGAAATCGCTAAGCGTCAGATTCAAGAACGACGTCCGAGTGAAAAAGGGATTCGGCGAGAAATTAAGATGTCGCTGCAGACGATTCTGATTTTCTCAGTCATGGGCACCGGGCTGTACCAGTTGTACAAAGCCGGTTTGACGGGGATCTATTGGAATACCTTTGTGTACCCGCTGTGGTACTTGCCGCTCAGTTTTCTGATTTGCTTGGTCGTTCACGATACCTTGTTTTACTGGACGCATCGGCTGATGCATTGGCGTCCCATATTCAAATACACCCACGCCGGTCACCACAAATCCGTCAGCCCAACGCCGTGGGCGATTTTTGCGTTTCAGCCTGCCGAGGCCGTTTTGCAGTTTCTTTGCTTGGGGCTGATCATTGTTTTTGTGCCCATGAAGCCCATCGTGTTGATCGCTTATCTGTCCTACGATTCGATGATCAACATCGCTGGCCATACCGGGCATGAGATGGTTCCGGCTTGGGTGTCTAAGCACTGGTTGTTCAAGGGGCTCAACAATGTGACCCACCACGATAATCATCACACCAACATGCGCTGTAACTTCGGTGCCTTTTTTAATGTTTGGGATCGTTGGATGGGGACTTTTGTTGATCATGAGCCGGTTGTTGACAGCCCGCTGGTTGCTGAAGAAGCTCGGGTGGATGCCGTGCCGATCCCCAAAATGAAGGCCAGTCGATCCCAGCCCGTTGCGGGTCACCGTGACAGCTTGGCTCATATGGAAAAGGGCAGGGCTGGCTCGTGAGATTTGCCGTAGAATGACAGGGTGGACATCCGATCCGATGGAACAGTCAGCTAACGACGATGAGTGAACCCGACATTCGATTGCCTCCGGGGCCGCAAGGCAAGTTCAAGCCAACGTTAAGCTTCATGCGTGACACCCACGCCACGCTGGAAAAATGGGCGGCTGAATTTGGCGATCCTTTTCTGGTTGATGCGCTCAACGGTCCGATCGTGGTCACCGGCCGGCCGGATCTGATTGACACGATCTTCAGCGCCGATCCAGCGATCTTTGAGACCTTCGCCAAACACACGCTGCAACCGATCTTGGGTCAGGGGTCGATGTTGCAGCTCGATGGAGAGCCCCACCGTCGCGAGCGAAAGCTAATCATGCCGATGTTTCATGGGCAGCGAATGAAGTCCTACGTCGATGCGATGCAGCGGATTGCGATTCGCTTATTCGATCGGTATGCCAACAGTGGGACCGTTTCGATGATCGACGTGACGACGGCGATCTCGCTGGACGTGATCGTAGAAGTCATCTTGGGGGCGGACAATGAAGAGGCGGCTGCGACGTTGGCGCAGCAATCGGAAGCTGTCATGAAACAAACGTGGCCGATGTTTTTCTTTTCGCGTAAAACCCAGTTTCGTTTTTTGGGATTGTCGCCGTGGGATCGTTTTGAAGGGGCGCGCCGCGAGTTGCGAGAAAACGCGGTTAACGAAATCCGAAAACGGGAGGCGACTCTCGAAGGCCGAGAGGACATTCTGTCGTTGCTGGTGGGAGCTCGCTACGAAGATGGTTCGGCGATGGATTTGGAGCACTTGCTGGATGAACTGGGCACGTTTTTGTTTGCGGGGCATGAAACATCGGCCGTTGCGATGGCGTGGTCTGTGTACTACTTGTTGAACAATCAAGACGCGCGGGAGCGGCTGGTTGCGGAACTGGATGCCAATGCGGACAAGGAGCCAGGCGAGATTGCGAGACTACCGTGGCTCAATGCGGTCGTTAGCGAATCGTTGAGGCTGAACCCAATCGTGGCCGATATTTTGAGGGTCTTAAAAGAGCCGATGGAGCTGGGTGAGTTTCGTATTCCGGCGGGACACGCGGTGGCGCCGGCGATTGTGTTGGCTCACTACAACGAAAAAGTGTTTCCCGATCCGCATCGCTTTGACCCGTCTCGGTTTATCGACAGGCGTTACGCGCCGTCGGAGTATCTGCCCTTTGGTGGCGGCGTGCGACGCTGTGCAGGGGCGGCGTTTGCGATGCATGAAATGGCGATCGTGTTGGCGACGCTTTTCTCGCGATACGAGTTAGAACTGCGGGAAGCGAAGCCGGTTGTTCCCAAAAGGCGAAACATCACGATCGGCCCGTCGACTGGGATTCGGGTCCAGATCAAGCCGCGCTGAGGCGTAATGGCGCAAATGCGCAAAGGCCGAACGCGAATCGCCGCTCGTCTTCACTCGTAAACAGAGGTCGAATGGGTTTCTAGATCCAGCGGCGAACTTTCTGTTTGTATTGCAGGTACTCGTCGCCGAAGGTTCGTTCGAGGTAGGCTTCTTCGGGGCGAATGATGATCGTTGTCATCAGGTAAATGAAGTAGGCGAGGACCAGCACCATCGCTGGCGAATCCATCAGCAGCACCAGCCCTGCGTAGCCGATGGCATAGCAAACATACATGGGATTTCGCGAGTACTTGTAGGGTCCTTTGTCGGTGATCGCCAGCGCCGGTTTGGTTGTATTGGTCGGCGTGTTGGCTGCGGCGAAGACGCGGAAGCACCATTTGACGCCGCGGAAGGCGACCCACAGCAACAGCAGTCCCAGAAATCCCCAGGCGCGTCCAAAGCTCACGGGGTGGATCAGGTTTGCGACCCAATTGACGATGATCCCCAGCATCACCATGTACAGACAGAGTGTCAGCGGCAGGACTTTTAGGTCTAAGCGATCGGGTTCAGGTTGGGTCAACTGGAGTTCCTTGATGGCAGGGCCTACAATCGCGACGCTGTAGTTCGCGCGCGGTGGCTGAAGCGTGGTGGAGTTGCTTAACAAACAGCCTTGATGTGGCAATCGATATTCGGAGTTCTTGATGAAGTGGCTGGCGGCGGGGGTGACCCTCTTTATCCTGTATGCGATTTACTTGGCCAATACCGGCACGCCGAATATTTTCGACGATATTATTCGCTCGATCCCCCAGGGGGACAAAATCGGTCACTTTGTGATGATGGGATTGTTGGCGCTGGTGGTTAATCTGGCCATGGGCGACAAGCCCTGTTGTCGCTGGAAGATCGGTCGGTGGGCGGTGTTGAGCGGTACGCTGATCGTGGCCTTCTTTGTGACCCTAGAAGAGTTCAGCCAAATGTTTGTTGCCACTCGAACATTCAACCCGCTTGATTTGTTGGCGGATTACCTAGGCATGGGCGTTGCCAACGTTGCTGCTTGTTGGCATTTCAGCAGGTCAGAAAGTTCTGGCGGATCCAATCCAGATTCTGTCCCACTCGAATGAGCCATTTTGATGCGCCGATTTGCGGATGCTACTGCAGGGCAGGGGCAGCGGATTGGATCGGGAGCGGGGCTAACACGACCCACTTTCCAGTGACAGCACCCATGCCGTCGCTCGCTCAGGAGTCCTGCGGGTTGTAGGAATTTCGTCGGCAATGAGGGCTGAGAAACGCCCCTTTGGGGGAAACGTTGTCACCTAGTCGTCCTGACTGGTCCTGAGCGGGCAATTTTTAAGCGAAACCGGGTTTGAGCCGATGAAATGCAGGGAGTAAAAGAGGGCTCATTAGAGCCAAATTTGGAAATTCGTTGACACTGAAAACCCAACGTTAACTATACTTCCAAGGGGAAATATTGGAGGATTGAGTCGTCAGACCTTTGCCAATCCTTCTGGCTTCCCCAATCCTGAATTTTTTCCAACACTTGGTCGCTCAACAAACTTGGATCCAAAATGAATTTGACCGGAAAAATCCTAACACTGCTCATTCTTTTGATGAGTATTTTCTTCTTCGCCGTCGCGTTGATGGTCAGTGCCGCGCACGTGAACTGGAAAGAAGAAGCGGCCACCGCAAAAACTCGAGCTGCGCAAGTCCAGCGATCGCTCAACGAAACAAAGTCGGCGACCATTGCCCAAAAGGATTTCATCGCTCGCGAGAAAGTCGCTCGAGCCAAACAGATCGCCGCCCTTACGTCGCGCGTTCAGGAAATCAGCTCGGAGCTTGCTGACAACAAAGAGGCTCTCCGTGAGAGTACACAAACGGGTCAGGCTCGTTTGGTGACGATGCAAGAGGCTGTGGCTCGTCAAAAGCAGTTGGACAAAGAGCTTGAATCTGCCCTCCAGAGAAACGCGGAACTGGTCGAGAAGCTTGGCGTCATCAACAACTCACTCAAGAACAAGACCAAAGAAAACTTCGACCAGAAAAACGCCATCGAAACGCTGCTAGTCCAAACCCGCGATCTTGGCGAAAGATTAGCGTTGCTGAAGAGAGTTTTGGACAACAATGGACTCGACGAGAATTCGCTGACCAGCCACATCGTTCCCAAATTGTCAGCCGTGGTTATCGGTGTCGGAAACGACGGAAATTATTTCGAAATCGCTGCGGGTTCCGATGACGGAGTGCGTGAAGGTCACGAGTTCGATGTTCGTCGTGGCTCTGATTACATCGGTCGCGGCATCGTCACTGGTGTCAGAAACGACAAGGCGACCATGAAAGTTCTTCGTGGTTGGATGAGGGACACCATTCGGAGGGACGACTTTGTCACAAGCAAACTCTGAGTTTGACGATTTCGGGGGCGCTGTTGAGTACGCTCAACCAGAAGAGATGATGTCTGCTGAGCCACTTCCGCCATCGGCACCTCCAGTCAACAAGAAAGGCGTGAACATTTACACGATCTTTCTGTTCCTTTCCTTTTTGATGCTGACCGCAGGTGCGGTGCGGCTATTCATGGAATTGGAAACCTATCGATAACCCGCCACTGTCCTGATAGCCTTTTTGTAAGC
>CAZDZX010000151.1:0-9984 GCA_964510005.1 uncultured Pirellulaceae bacterium | reverse complement strand
CGAACCCCGAAACGAAACCTGAAGGTTTCCAAATGGAGTTCGATCAGGCCGAAGAAAAGGTTTGGGAATTTGGACTTCGATTGAGCTGCAGCAATGGCATTGCCGAAAAGGTTAGCGTCGCGGTGCCTGTCCCCATTGCTTGGCCGGAACAGAAAGTCGAATTGCTCGACGAAAACAGATCCGGCAACATCGGCAAGATCACGTATCGAACACTGGACCGCAGCGCCCGGTTCATGGCTTTCCGAATCACCAAACTTGGCGATGGCGATGTCGCCGAAGCGACCGTACGTTACCGTGTCACCCGCGGCAGCACTCTTGCACCGGAAGACACCACCGATTTCCGTATCGCCAAAAAGCTCACCGGGCGAACGAAAAGCTGGCTCAGACCCAGCCCTTTTATCGAGTCCAAAGAAAAACGAATTGTTGACATCGGCAAAAAGCTGGCCGCAGAAACCAAAACTCTTTCCGACTGGGAACAGGTAGAAGCGATCTATACGTGGGTGCGAGAAAACGTCGAATACAAATTTGACCAGCAAATCCATTCATGTGTCGCAGCCCTCGACGCCGGCCATGGCGACTGCGAAGAACTTTCATCGCTGTTTATCGCGATCTGTCGCAGCCGCGGCATTCCCGCGAGGGCCGTCTGGGTCCCGGGGCATACCTATCCCGAGTTTTACCTTGAAGACAAAACCGGCAAGGGCCATTGGTTCCCCTGTCAGGCAGCCGGTGCGCGTCACGAGTTTGGCGAAATGAGAGAGCACCGTCCCATTCTTCAAAAGGGCGATCGTTTTAAATTGCCTGGCAAAGGCAGAACGGTCGAGCGATACGTCAAGCCAACGGTATCCGCCGTCCACGCAACGGGCTCGCTTAAAATTGAAGAGTGGATCATGCGCGAAGTGGAATCAAAATAGACCAATCCACCATCGCAATACGACACCCAAATTTCTGGAACCACCGACCTACGGCGGATCGTATCCGCCTTTGCAGCAGGGCTGGCATCTTAAGACTCGCCAAATCGTTTTCAAACCGCCGACGATGGCGCCGTACTTTCTAATGGCCTCGATCGAATAGGCGCTGCAAGTCGGTTGAAATCGACAAACGCCTGGCTTCAGAGGACTGATCGTCACCTGATAAAACCGCACCATTCCAATCAAAAATCGCGCCGGCAAGGAAACCACAAACCGCAGTGCACGACCGATCATCCCTGCTCCCCGAGGATCTGTTGCCGCTCACGGTTTACCGAAAGCTTAAATACGTCGGGGCGCGAGTAGTGCCCTGAAATATCCAGATTCTGTCGCTGCCGTAGCACCTCGGTGTGATCCACCGTCGCGACCAGCAATTTTTCCTCGTCGCAAAACGGCTCAATCAGCCAACTGCCATCCGGGTTCGCCACGCAGGAACCGCCGTTGGAAATCATCTCCGACTCATAGGCCCCCACAATCAGATCTCGATGAGGAAAGTCCGCTGGGATATCTGAGGTTCGCATCAGCCCCGAAACCGACACCACGTAGGAACGCGATTCCTTGGCCACAAAACGAGTGATGTCTTCGGTGTTCTCTTTGCCGCCGGGCCAGACCGCCACGTGCAGATTCTCTCCCTGTGCATGCAACGTCGCTCGGGGCAGCGGCAACCAATTCTCCCAGCAATTCAAACCGCCAACGGTGAACGCACCCAGGGGGAACGTGTTGAGCCCGTTACCATCGCCGTTGCCCCACGCCAATCGCTCCTCATAGGTCGGGACCAGTTTGCGATGAGCGTTTTTAATTTGCCCCTGAGCATCGATGTAGAACAGCGTGCAGTAACCCGTGTGCCCACCGCGATTGGAACCCAGTTCAAACGCACCCACCATCGCCGCGATCCGGCGATCTTTGGCGACTTTGCAGATCGAGTCGAGGTCTCCACGCGGGACGTTGATCGCCGATTTAAGGTAATGGGCGTGAATGTCTTTTTGGATATCGCAGTTGAATTTAGAACCGTGGGTCGAGCTGAGCCAAAATGGATAACCGGGCAGCAGCGTTTCCCCAAAGGCCACCAACTGGCATTGCTGATCCGCAGCCATGTTGATGAATTGACAAACTTTTTCGGTCGTTTTTTCGCGGTCCAGCCAGACAGGAGCGATCTGAGCGAGCCCAACATTTAGTTTTTCTGATTGCATCGAAATCTGTATTCCTACTACCTAAAATTCTGCCACCGGCTTTCTCAAAAATCGGCCGCCAGTTTCCTGTTTCTATTTTTGCCTATCGAAGAAACGATCGCCAGACAGCTGACCAAACCCAACAAAAACCAGAGTAGGTCTAGCCAATTGAACCGGGACAGAAAACTGCCTAGGAAAGTTCCATCTGAGCCAAAATTTGCTTTTGTGTTTTCCAAGTTACCGAATGCTATGTTCGTTTGCCCGCCAAAATCCTCCACTTCATCAAACGGGTAAAACGGATGAGCTTGTTTTGCCGATCGGATCAGCGAATCAACCTCTTCCTGACTCATCTTACTCCGTTCGATGTTCACTAGCTTCTCAAGTTCCGCTTGGAGCTTCAAGATTTTATCGTAGTCTTCCTCAACTCCAACATTAGCGTAATCGTAATCCAACTCCTCTTTGATTTGCTGTCGCGCAAGCTTTTTTAGATGCTCAGGGATCGCATCTTCCTCCAGCATTTTCTCCAGCACGACGAGATGTTCGCCTTGATTGGGCGTCCAAGTCGGATGATTCTTCATGCATGCCCGTCTGATTTCTTCCTGCTGTTCTTCGGTGAGGGTGCGAGATTTTTCAGCAATCGCTTGATTGAGATCGGCATCGAGTTTCTTTTTGACATCCGAATCAAGGCCGGCTTCATAGGCATAGTCACGCTCTTCCTCCAACTCTGCCGCCAATTTTTTGACCCCATGTTTATGAAGTTCTTTACTGTCCAATAATTTTTCCGCAACCAGATGGTCCAACACGGCATGGGCCAAATCGACATCCTCAAACCAGTCCGGATGCTTCTCTCGCGAGCGTTCCAGAATTTTTTCGCGATCGTCAGCCGACAATGTGTTCAAACGCTGGGAGATTTTAACGCTCACTGCTGTATCGACATCGTAATCCCACGCTGGATCCGATTCGGCCATTTCTGGCTGATTGGTAAAAAAGCCTTCCACTCGATTTTCGGCAATCTCTTTTTCTTCATCAGAGAAAGCTTCTTCGTCAAGCAGGTCCTCGCAAACGCCCATCGTCACGACGTTGTCAGTAATGAGTAATCCTTGCATGTTTTGCATCATGCTCAACCAACTGACACAGATCATCACGACTAAGGCAGAAATCAGTTTGCCAAAAAGCATGCACAAAAGCCCGCAGAAGGTCGCGGTGGTGCAGTAAGCAAACGATTTCCTGCCGGCGAACAAGCCTGCAAACAGACCAAACAAACCTCCGACTGCCCAAGCGAAAATTGGCCCCACGAAGCCGATAAAGGGAGCCACGATCCCCCAGAAAATAGCAGCGATTCCTCCGATCAAACCCGCTCCAACCAGAGCCCCAAAGTAAGACCAAAATGAGGGACGCGGCAATGGCGGCAAGTCGCTGGGAGGATCGACAGCCGACATCAAACTCGATCCCGGACTTAGCTCGGCCACAGGAACCATCTCTGCCACGAAAGCCGATTCAGCCGCGGGAACCTGAATCGAGCCGGAACACTGAGAGCAGGTTACCCATTGACCTGCATACTGTTGATCAACATCTAACAGTGTTTGGCAGGAAGTACAATTGAACCGGATCATCTAAAACGCTCGCAGAGGGTGTTTGGCAACTCCCTCCACTATAACGCTTTCTCGATCCCAAGTGTCAGCAAACCGGCGACGGTTTCCTATGCCCGATCAATCGCCACCAAATCAAACCCTGCTGCCAGACCACTGGCCAAGACCGTGGTCTCACTGAAACGATTCCAGCAAATCAAAAGTTATGATTGATTTCGCCGCCGCCACGAGTGCAGATTGCGGCCAGTGCTTCCAAGTCGATATCTTCGCTAAAAAAGTGGCAACTGCCGTCGGCAAACGTCCCGTTGGCGCCCCCCGGGTGATTTGAACGGATATCGTTTTCAAACGAAGGCGCCGCGTTGATCGGAAAAGCTTGATCAAACAGGTTGCGGCCATTGATCCATTGCCCATCACTGAAGTCACTGTCTTCGGCAACGATCAGAGTGTTGGAAGACCCGTCGGTGATATCGCTGTGAGACAGGGCCTCGCCGTAAATCATCAGACCCTTGGGCGGGTCATTCGGCGACGTGATTCGTTCGCCAAAGATGCCTCCATAATCAATCGGTCCGCGTGAGCTGGAAAGCTCGAAGCCCCGCCGGCTCGATGGGCAGACATAGACGGAAATAATTGCGGCCGCCGCATCTGAATTTCCGACACTGTTGAAATTGGTTTGAAAGTCGATCCCTTCATGCACATTGCCTTGCTCGATGAAAGGCAACAAAAACGCGCTCCATGCGATCTGGGTGTCGGCCGGATTCAAAGTCGTCTGAAAACTAGTTCCTCCCACGGGGAATTCGCCGTGGGAAGAATGGTGATTCTGCAGAGCGATTCCGATCTGTCTCAAATTGTTCAAGCACAGCGCCCGCCGCGCCGATTCGCGGACCTGTTGAACCGCCGGCAACAACATCGCCACGAGGATTCCGATGATCGCGATCACGACCAACAGTTCAACCAAAGTGAAACCGCGTTTCAGGGACATATTCATAGATATTGGAAAACCACGGCAACATTGCGCAGTCGTTCCACAAAAGGAATCAATGAGTAAAAACAAATGACTCTTTCATGGATCTCTACCCTCGCGGGACCCATCAAAACAGAAACAGGCAGGTATTCTGACTTTTGACCTTGGGAGTTCAGCCTTCTCGCCGGTAAGGCAATGGCATCGAAAAGAACTCTTGCATACGGCCTGTGAAACAGGCCAAGTCAATTTACAGCGGGCGGGGCCGTCCCGGATTTTCACCGGATTCCCTTAAACGAATCGTCGGCAGACGATCCATCACCAGTTCTGTGAGTTGCCAAAAAGTGTAGTTGAAGTGGCTTTTATTAAAAGCGGCCAAACAAATCCGCAAATCGGATTCCAGGAGTTTTGTGGTCTACTCAACGCATGGGAAAGATCCACAACCCAACACGACCCGAAAGAGTAACCGGTCTCAGCCGCCAGTACATTCACGCTTCATACAATAGAGCTCGGATTCACGGCGTGACAAATGAACGGCAAGGCGATAGCCCAATGGCACTTACTTTAGGGATCGCAGGATGATTTTGTCCCGGAGGGACAGCAGCAATTAGCCTAGGGTTTCAACCATCGCGCATGGGGCTGCAATCCTTAAAGTAACGGCTCCAATGAAATCAGAAGTCTTGCGACATCAGCTACGTTGAGAATCGCCCGACTCGATAAAAAATCACAGCCCTTCGGAGCTGAAATCAGCCTACGCAAGCATCGGCTCATTTTTTTCGTGGTAGTTGATCGAGCGCACAAGACGCTGTCCCACCGGGCAGCTTATGACGGTTCTTGGCCACCCAGCGGTAGACCCAATTTTGAATCTGCCGGATCCCCGGAATGAAATAGAGCCACGTCAACGGCCACAACCACCACACGTGTCGCATCGAGCGATTGATCGCTTCGGCGCCTCCGGTCAGTCGACCACGCGCGTCCACAAACCACGCTTGCTCCAATCCGTCTTCATCGGTCAGGCCCAGTTCGGCCATCCGTTCAGGAATCGACTGCCATCCCAACACATCAATTTTTCCGCGAGTCCACGTCTGAACCAGACGAGCCGTTTTCTCTCAGAACCCGCAGTCTGCATCATAGATCAGCAGGGGCTTGGGTGAATCTTCAGCTGCGTTCATGTGTTTGAAAATCTCGGTGTGTTAACTGGCGGGCAGTGGCGGCAACTGAACGATAGGTTCGAAGCCTTCCACAACCTCATTCGCATCAGCGGGCGCTGGAGCAGGCATTTTCTCCACCACAGCCGGTTTGTCCGATTCGGGCTTTGCATCGGACTTAACAGCCGTTTCGGTGCCCCCAATCAGCCCCGCTTTTTCCAAAAAGGAAGTGGCTCCAAGAAAGATCCCGTTGAAGTGCTTAGGTTCATCTTGTTCGGGGCGGAAAACCGCATAGTAAGGGATACCATCGCCCGTGTTTCCGAACTCAGTCAGCATGCCACTAATTTCCGGATCTTCTTTAGTCAGATCAGCCTTCAGGACAACAATGTTTTGGTCTTCGATAACAGATTTAGTCAGCTTGGTGTTTAGAGCGAACCGCTCATTGGTTTTGCAAGTCGTTCACCAATCGGCAGTGAAGTCCACCAGAACGGTACGGCCCTCACTGAGATGTTTATCGACAGCCAGTCGACTAAATTTTTGGTAGTCCAGCTCATACCACGGCAACAAGATAAAGAAGGCAAACACGACCCCCAACGCGATCGTCGCAATTCCATAGCCCCAATTCTTCATTCGCTGCGGGAAAGTGCCTTCGTATTGCTTGCGGCCAATCAACCAACAACCGAATCCAATGAACAACAACAGCGACAGTACCGATGTCTTGAGATCGGCCGTCACAGCACTCAACAAGAAAATAGCCGTCGCCAACATGACAAACCCCATCACGTGCTTGAAAATCCCCATCCACGGTCCGGGCTTGGGCAAGTAGGCAATCAGTTTCGGGAACATCCCCACAATCAGGTAGGGCGTTGCCATCCCCAGTCCCAACGTCAGAAACACCGCGAAGGTCACTATTGGAGGTTGAGCAATCGCCCATGCGATCGTTGGCACCAACAAAGGCCCGGTACAAGGCGTCGCCAACAGCGTCGTCAAAACGCCTTTGAAGAACTGCCCCGAGTAACCGTCTTTGCCAGCCAGTTCGTTGGCTTTGTCGGAATTGGCGAAACCGGGAATGGGAATTTCCCAAACGCCAAAAAAGCTGATTCCGAACGCGAACACGACGGCAATCATAATAATTTGGAAGATCGTGCTCTGGAACGCTTGGCCCCAACCCAAGCTAAAGAACACCGCCATGGCCGCCAGTGTCAAAAACACGGACAGGATTCCCATAACGAAAACCGCATTCAGCAGGAAAACCCGTCTGGGGTTTTCACCGGCTTGGCCCACGAAAGACATCAGCTTCAGGCCCAGCACGGGCAACACGCAAGGCATAAAGTTCAGAATGAAACCGGCCAACAAAGCCACCGGCAAGATAAACCAAAGAGACTTACCCTCAAACTTTCCTGCGTCTTTTTTATGATTTGCGCCTTGTTCGACGGCCTTGGCCGCCTCAGCGTAGTCAATCGAATCTTTCCACTGAACAATCACCCCAGTCGCGGGCAAAGGCGAACCAACCGGAATCGAGACCTGCCACTTGTTCCCAGAAGGCGCGTCGCATGTCGTTTCGGTGCAGGTCTGGTATCCCATGGCACCAGCCAGCGTATAACTTTTGGTTTCGGCAGTTTTGGATACTGTAAACGGGATTCGCCACTTTGCTGGCTTTTTGAACTTCGCCAAATCACCCTCCTTCTTGCCCGCCACTTTGGCATTCGCAGTCCCCTCTTCGATCTTACCGATTTTCCAACCGGTGGCTTTACTGACAGCAATCAAAGTAGGCTTGTTTCCGAGTTCATCAGGACCGGGCCCTTGATTTTTTCGCTCGTAAATATGGTAGCCGTCGGTCGGTTGGGCCGTGATTTCGATAAAGCCCTTGTCGCCCGGATCCAACTGCTTGTCCTTGGGATCTGCAGCGATGACTTTGCCGCTAAGCAGCAGATGGGAATCCTCTGATCGGAACGTTGCGGCGACTTTTTTCTTTTCGCCTGAGTAAACTCCGGTAAAGTGAGACGTGAAGGGAACGCAGCCCGTATTATCATTGCAGCGCTGACCGGTTAGCTTGCCGATGATCTCCAGCCCATTCAAATCGGTGCCTTTGGCGAATTCAACCGGAGCACTCCAAACAACCGTGCCTTCGTGGTACTCGCTGGTGACCGGAAAGCCTTCTTCTTTTTCGTGAGGATCGCTATCGGGTTCAAACTTGCCCGTTAGCTTAAAGGCATCGGAGTCTTCCAGAATGATCTTGGAGATCTTGGGGCCGCCGGGCTTTTGAGTCACCGAGTAAACATGCCAGCCCTCTCCGAGGGTGACTTTCAGATTGACAGTGCCTTTCTGGCCTCCGGGCTCGCTCTCGAAAGTCGCCTCGATGGCCAGAGGCTTGCCGCCGGCATCAAGACTAAAGGAATCTCCGAAATCGGGAGCATCGAATTGAGGCAGAGCGAAGGCGGGCTGAGTTCCAACCAATGCCAGCGCAAAAAAGGCCAGCATCAGGCGAAAATGGAGTGAGATCGAACTGGGCATGGGCTAACCAGAATGAATGAACAACGTTTGTATTATTTTCGGATAATTAAACGCTCGAATGATACCAGTGTTCCCAATTTTCTGACATATTAACCGTTTTTGCAGGCCATTCGTGGTCGAAAGCTTGCGAACCGGGGGCCTTAGTGGCTGTCCGAACCGAATAGAAACAAGCTGACTTTATGTTCCACGCAAGCGGATTTGCTACCTAATGCCCGAAAACGTCCCTGTATTGAGCCGCACCCACGGCGATTTAACGATCGAAGGCTACTCTCGCGCGGCAGTGCAGTCGTATTGGCGAATTCCCGAATTGAAACTTGGTTTCGATCTGGGAGCCCACCCTTGGGAGTTCATGGGCACACCAACGTGGCTTATTTCACATGCCCATCTGGATCACGTTGCTGGCATCCCTCTGCATGTCTCGCGACGCCGGTTGATGAAGATGGCCCCTCCGCGGCTGATCATGCCGGCCTACATGGTCAAGCAAGTCCGCAACATGCTGGGCGCTTTCGAAACGCTGGACCGGGGGCGGATGCCCTGCGAGCTGATTGGTCTGACCGCGGGCGAAGAATACGAACTGTCCCGCGAGCTGGTACTGCAGACGCTGCGCACCACCCACACGGTGACGAGCATGGGGTATGTGATTTTCGATCGCCGTCGCAAGTTGAAAAAAGAATTCCACGATTTAAGCGGCGAGCAGATTCGGGATTTGCGGACTGCCGGCACGGAGGTCACGGAGGAAGTTCGCATTCCGATCGTGGCTTACACGGGTGATACTTCGCCACGGGGCCTGGATGACAATCCGCTTTTCTACGAAGCCAAGATTTTGATCACCGAGATGACCTTTGTGGCGCCCGATCACCGTCGGCATTTGATTCACAAAAACGGCCACATGCACTTGGATGATTTTGTGCAACGTCGCGACGAGTTCAATAACGAATTGATCATTGCGGGCCATTTGAGTACTCGCTATTCAAAATCCCAAGCCCGCAGTTTCGTTCAGAAGAAGTTGCCCGACATGCTCGACGGTCGCCTAAAGCTGTGGATCTGAATCGCTGGGGTGCAAACGCTACCAGCGAGCGGTAAGGCACTTACATGGTTATCGTTGTTCGATAGCACATCCACGAAAAACACGTTTGAATGTTATCAACCCAACGGTTGTCGCGGGTAGGCTTCAACCGAATTTGACCCCTCAGTGGATCACGGATAGCTTTCAACCGGTACGACCTTCTAGTCTTTCTCAATTCAACAATCTTAATTCGGCAATTTAATGAATATCAAAATCGTTCTTCCTCTATTGTTGCTCTGCGGGTTCTTTTGCTCCGCGGGAGAACTTCGCGCGCAAGTCGCCGGCGGACCGGGCACAGAGATGACTCAGATCATCAACCGAATTGGCCTTGGTTCGGATTGCTGGCGCTGCAAATCGCTGGCCGCTGAGATGGACCAGAATGGCTCCGACTGGGTGCAACAGAATTTCGACTACGTGGTCAATCGAACCATCGGCAACGCAGAAAACCTTGGCCACAACATGGGCCCCTTGCGCAGAACCGGCGTGCGGATGATTGTGCGTCGTTCCATTCAACGCGGTCGGTAGTTGCGGTTTGCAAAACTACTGATAACTGTGCCAACGAAAACTGCTCAGCG
>CAZDZX010000150.1:0-10018 GCA_964510005.1 uncultured Pirellulaceae bacterium | reverse complement strand
AGTACTGGCTTCAGCCGGAATGCGGGGTGACTCGTCCGCAAATTCGATTCCGCTTCCGACCTGTGATCGCGCGCGTTCACGGGCTGGAAGCCTATGCCACTTAGCGCCTCGATCCCGAATCTCGCATTCGATCGTGCTGAATTCTTGCAATCTGAGGATCGAGCGTTTGGCCGCGTCGCTCCTCGCGCATCTCTTGGTCCGTTAAATGTAAACGCTGCCAGCGAGCAAACCAACGAAACCCATAATCAATCAGCGAACAGCAAAACAAGCTGATCCCGACTGCGAAACCTACGATCGCCGTTAAGCGAAACAATGAATCCGCCATCACGTCAGTGGGCTGACCTCCCAACGCAAAAAACGATTCTCGCAAAATCCAGATCGTAAATCCGCCAGTCAACAATCCAATCATGGCTTGCGGCGTCGCGAACAGAATCTGCCCCACAGAAGCAAACGAAAACATCCGAGAGAACCAGCGTTTGCCACTAACGGCCGACAACGAAACTTTGGGGGCACGGATTAAAAATCGGGTTTGGATCAGGTGAGCCAACATGCCGATCACCGACAGCGAAATCAATGTCGGTAACAGCAATCGCACCGTCAGCCAGACCATGGACTGCATGTTTTCCGTCATCGCCGAACTTGTTGAAATACTGGCCGATCTCCACGTTTGCGTGGCCACTCTGCCCAATCCCTTGCCCAGCGTGGAAAGGCTGAACCAGAGCGTGGCGACTCCGGCAAGGATCTGAATCGCAGTGGCCAGTTCTCTGTTGTAAGCCACGTCTCCGTCTTGCCTCGCCCGACGCAGGCGAGTCGGTGTGGGCGCATGATTTCTGTCTTCGTTAAACAGGCTCATGGACGGGCCTCCACATTTTCGCTCAGCACGCTACTGATCGATTCCAGCGTCGGTCCAATGTCATCCATGAACAGCCAGACACATCCGCCCAGCGTCAGAAAGATCGAAAGGAACATCATCGATGTGTTCGATGCAATTGCCAGCGAAGTCAAATTCATGTTCGGGAAGATGCGGCAGACGAAACCAAACGCCAGACTGGTCGCAAGAATCGCGGCCACCCCCGGTCCGATTCCGCCCAACGTCAAAACAAAGCTCTGCTGGAGTAGTTCTGGCAGCAATCCAATGAGCGCGACGGGATCGATCGCGCTGCCCGGTGGCAATGCTCCGAAGGATTGCAAAACCGAACTGACGACCAGTTCCGGGCCCTGCATTAGGATAAATACAGCCGTCGATGTTAGGCCGAACAGAGTTCCGGTGGTGGATCCGTTTTCGCCACTGGCGGGATCCAGAGACCCGAAAAAGCTGAGTCCTGACATTTGCCCCAGCACGGTGCCGGCCATCTGAGCGGATGAGAAAATGATCATCGTTCCCAGTCCCATCGAAACGCCGATACAGAGTTCTGCCAAGGATTGGGAAAGGAGTTGGCCCGGATCGCCGATGTCCAAATTCAGATTCTGTGGACTCCAATCCGGAGTCAGCAAACTAAAACTGGCGATCGACAACACGACACAAAGGGCGATTCGGTATCGGATTCCGATGGCCTTGCTACCCAGCACCGGAGCGGTGAACACCAATCCTGCAACGCGAAAAAATATCAGCAGGAATTCGGTGGTCATAGTGTTGGCTTTGGCAATGCAGCGTCAATGGTTCTGCTGCTGTCGATTCGGATGGAGTCCGCTAACCGCTGATGTTCTCTCCCGGTCGCCGCGAAAAGCGGTAGTGTGGAAGTTGAAACGGATTCTCGCTGGGAGTGGCTTGAGGCGGTGTGACGGTAGGTGGCGCCAACGGTTCTGCATCCAGAGTCGGGAAATAGGGAGAGGAAACTCTTGTAGAATTGGAGACCGGTACGACGACCAATTGAGATTTAACTTCGGGGGCCGGCAGTGTTTGCGCTTGCACCGCGCCAAACATCGGGGTCCCGAATTGTTGTTGAGCGTATTCTCCCAATCGTTCGGACATCCACGGTAGCGTCAAACCGACGGCCACCAATACAGCAAGGATCTTGGGGACAGCCGAAATCGCCGTATCTTGAATTTGAGACATCGCTTGAGCGAGCCCCAGCAGCAATCCCACCACGAGGCAGACACCAAGGATCGGTCCGCCGATAAGCATGCACAGTTTGACGGCTTCGCGGCTGGCATCAATTGCTAGTTCAGGGTTCATGGTTGTTCGCGTGTCGTGTGAAGTTAATGATTACGCTCTCACGTGGAGAGATGCCGAAAAGTCAGTTCGCTGGTCAGCCAAAACTTTGCAGCAACATGCCCAAGACAAGGCTCCAGCCATCGACCAGCACAAACAGGATCAGTTTCATTGGAAAACTGACCATGGTGGGTGGCAGCATGACCATGCCCATCGATACCGTGACCGATGAAACCACCAGATCCAGAATCAAAAACGGCAGGAAGATTTGAAATCCAAGCAGGAACGCGACTTTGAGTTCGCTGACCATATACGCGGGCAGCAAAATGTTGATCGGGACGTCCTCCAGAGTTTCGGGCATCAACTCGGGAGCGCCCTGCGAAGCCGAAGGTCGGTGTTGATAGAAAATCGCGACCGAAGCTTCGTTTTGAGCGACCCGAATCTGTTTGGACATAAATTGCTTGACCGGCACCACGCCTTTGTCCCAGGCTTCCTGCCATGAGATCGGATTTTCAGCACGCGTGTATGGATCCACCGCTTCTGTTTTGACTTCATTCCACACAGGCGTCATCACCAGGAAGGTGACAAACATCGACAGCGCGGTCAGCACTTGGGTGGGCGGCAATTGCTGAATGCCAAAAGCTTGGCGTAGCAAAGTCAAAACGACAATGATTCGAACATAGCAAGTCGTCATCAGCACGATTGCCGGTGCCAATGAGAGGATTCCGATTACGACGGCGAGTTTGATCGACGAAGGCAGCGACTCCCGCGAGCCCGGGTCATCCATGCCTGAAATCAGATCCTCAAAACCGGTTCCTGCAGTCTCTGCTACGGGAGTTGCCACCGGAGCAACATCCTGTGTCATCGCCAGACATAAACTGCAACAGGCCAGGGGAACGAGAATCGGTCCGACCAGCCGCAACATTAAACGAAACATGTTTAGGCCTCAAAAACGCTGGTCGAGTTCGGATTTCGGAGAGCTTTGAGGGCTTTCATCAATTGCGACGCGGAAACGGAAAATTCATCATCCGCCATTTCAGATAGGGGCTTGGTTCGCGAGCGACGTTGTTGATTGTCAATGTTGCGAATGGCCGTAAGCGTCGACGGATTGGGAGTGGACCGTTTGCCTTTGACCAGCGACGCGAGGTATTCGACTTCTTCTTGATCGGTGATTTCGCCAACCGGGTGGGTGCCTTCGGGGCTGTTCATCAACAGCAGCAGTTTGCTTCCCAAGCGGACCAGTTGAAGGTTCTTGCGAGGACCAAAGGGAGCCACGCCCAGCACTTCGATGACTTCCGAAGGGATGCCGCGGCTAGGAGCAAAGTTAAATCGTCTGATCAACCACAGCAGGCCAAAGTAACCGCCCAGCACAACGGCGAGGCCGCCGATGACTTTGCGTATGCCCGCGTTGTCTTGGCCGGTAAAGAAGCCCGTCAGCCGAGACATCATTCCGTCGTTGGACTTCAGGTCGCCGATCGTCGATTGGACTTTTTCTTTGAACTGGTCAACCATTCCGGCGGCCGCATTTTGGCTGTCTGCCGTGGGCCACGCCTCACTAAAGGTCGATCGAATGTTCCCGTTGGGAGAGATCCGAGTCGTCATGTCGGATTCGTAGCTTGCCACGGCTGTATTGGGAGATTCGCGATTAACAAACTGCCCTGTAAGCACCGGTTGTGGCAGCGGGTTAAGCGAACGGGATCGCGGCGGTGGGGGAGCCACCGGAGGCGGTTGCAGGCGGCTGAATGTTGGATGATTTTCGAAGGGCTTTGGATTCGATGGCGGAAAGAGCTTCTGGAATCCATCACTATTGAGGTCGCGTGACGGCTGCAGCATGCCCGAGCTTTTGGGCTCGACGGGATGATCCCATTTTCCGTAATACTGAGTTTGCTGGGTCGCCGCAGTGCGGATTCCCGTTTGTGCAACGGAGAATGAGACGGGAAAAACGAGCCACCCGATGACACCGGCCAAAAATAAGATGGCAGTGCGCTGGCGCGTAAAAGTGCCGTTTAAATATCGGCCGCAGCAATTCATTTTGTCGTCTTCCATGACGAATACCTTCTCAAAGGGATCGGGCGTCCTGCCTGATCTTTAACGGTTCCTGCACTTTTTCGTCAATTTGCGTTGATTGGACAAGATCACTTGTGATAGCAGCCTGCGGTTAGCAAGCGTTTGGGTTGGCTGGAGAAATTGGGGGCGAACCCTCGTTGGTGCCCTGCCCTTCTAGAGATCCCACGTCTTCAGACGATCCACGACGGCTCGCATGTCGTTCTTGCGTTTTTCAAACAGCCCAAACATCACCAAAATTCCGATTCCTAGCGTGATTCCAAACGCCCACCACGGCCAAACATGCTCCAATTTTTGCTGGGCGTGAGAAACCATCGTGACCATCGCGAACAGCAACGAGACCGCTCCGAGGTACAAAAATGCTCGCACTTGCAGCATGATCCCCGCAAAGATTCCCGCCACGGACAAAAGTGCCAGCACCATCGGTGGCCACAATTGCGTCCCCAATCCATTGATGAAAATTTCGCTGGTCGAGCTCAGATAGATCGTCGTGATGCAAATGTATCGAACCAGAGCCAGTTGAGCGGCGGTCAGTTTGCGCAGGCTAAGTTGAGCCGCAATGAGGACACTGACCGCTGGCGGAATCAACCACAGTTGAGGATGCTCCGCAAAACTGAAACCCTCGACTCTGCCGTAGTACTGCCACAATGCAAAATTGCCAAACACGATCGCAGCCAGACCACAGATCAATGAGCGATGCACATAGCTGATCGTCAGATAGGCGAACCCTACGATCAGGGTCACCAACGCGTTGTCGGCTTTGGATTCAAAGTTCCAGATTCCGATCGCCACCAACAGAGGCAACGCGATGGCGCTGTTGAGCGTCGGTTGGCCCAGCACAGGGAGTTTTCGTTTTTCCAGCCACGCGGCGAACCCCACCGCAGCAAAGCATCCCGCCAGCACGATGTAGGGCCAGTATTCCTTAATCCCGATTTGAAACAGAAACGGCATCGTAAAAAACAGATGCATGAACAATAACGCCCCGACCAGTTGAGCCACGTAGACGTAGCCCGTGCGTTGTTCTAACGAAAGTGAAAACGGATCGTTGGCGGGTCGAACAGCGATCACGATCAAACCAAACGCCATCCCGGCAACGGCTAGCGCGACCGCTAGTGCTTGCGAAAAAGACATCCCGCAACCGACATCGGGTTGAAAGTGGCGATATTCATAAGCCACGACCAGCACCAGACAAATCAAAGCCGCCACGCACGTGAACACGACAGTCTCGCGAAGCGACTGCAACCACGTTTCGCTGCGACTCACAAATCGCGACACCAAACCGCCGTAAACAAACATGGCCAGCGCCAGCACTAACAGGGCGCGAGCGATCAACTCGGTGGCGTTGCTGTGAATCTCTGCCGGAGATAAATCCGCCCAAGCCACAAAAATCACTGCCAAGGTTAACAAGACCAAGCTATGGACTTGAAGCCAACGTCGACGAAGTGAATCGGAGAGGTAGCCAGTGCCGATCGCCAGTCCAAAGGTGCTGAAGGCCGTTAGGTATCGCGAAGGCCGATCATCAAAATTCAGGCTGGCGACAATGTTCGTCAACAGAACCACCAAAACGACGAACCCGGCAAAGATCGGCAGTTGGTGACGCAATGACGATTCCAGTTTTTCCAAATTCGGTGCATTCCAACGACTCAGCATTGCCATCCATGTGTGGCGGGCACTCCATAAAACGCCCAGCAAGCCGACGGTAATTCCCAGCGAGAACATGACCGCGGCAAAATGCTGTTCGATGGAACCGTTGGCGACTACGACGGCCACAAAAATCGCTACCGCAAACGTCCATAGACATCCGGCGATCACCAGTCCTTTGCGGGCTCCGTTGAAAAGCTGGACCAGAATCAAAGCTGCCGATAAGCAAAACAGACAAATGCCTGCGGAGTTGTTCAGGCAACTGATGGTTGGGAATTCATGATCAATCACCCATTGAGCGAGCGACCCCAGCAGCAACCAACATGGGATTCCAACGGTGACTAGATTCGACATCCAAAACGTTCGGGAACGAATCGGCTGCTCGGCAGCGAAGGCTCTTTTAAGTGGATAGAAACTGCTCCAAGCCATAGCCAACACTGCCAATACGATTCCCATGAGGTTGAGGTCCCACGGTTGCTGTGATGCAAACCTGTCCCAAGGATCGTTTGCCACCAACGAAAGCGTTGTGCAACAGGCGACGCCTGCCGACACAAATCCTAGGAGCCCACTGAAGCGAAGGAATCCAGCCACCGTCAGCACGCCCACAAGCGCCGTCGCAGCGAGGAATGGGTTGAGGAAATTGGTGAAACTCTCCATTCCCTTTAGCGCAAACAGAAACACAATCAAACCGGCCAGCAGAATGGGAAGGGTCTGACTACCTAACAGTCGGCTCGACAGAGGCAGAAAGTTTGTAGGTTGGTCGGATCGCTTCGGGTTGAAAAACACGAACACAACCAGCGCGAGGCAGACAGCGAGACTTCCCCACATGATCCAGTTAAAAGTGATCCACGGGAGATAGGCTTTTTCGTCGGCGCCGGTGGCCACGGTTCGATCAAAAATCGCGGCTAGTATTCCAACCAGCGCCAGCCCCGCCCAGCATAAAAGCCACATTCGAGCCTTCTGGTTTTCTTTGCCGAAAATTTCATCTTTCCAGACAAAGCAAACCAGCGTTACGAAAATTCCCAAAGCGAGAATCCCCAAGGGACCACCTACGGAATTGATCCAGTCTCCAGTAACGGTGGGAGACCGGAAGAAACGAACCATCACCAGCGCTGCCAAACTCGAGATCAAAAATCCGTTGATCAAGGTGTGGATCCGCAGTTGACCGATCTTTCGTTTTTTCGGTGGCGAAACAGCAGTCGATGAAAGCGGAACGTCGCCGACGGAGTTGCTGACTCGATCTCGAAAGTACCACCAAATGAACCCGTACCCGGTCATCCCAAGGGACACCGCTTGCAGAATATTGATGAACCAATTCGAAGCCAGTTTGGGGTGGGGCGATACGAACAGCAAAACGACTGAAAGTATGACGCAGTATTGAAACACCATTGATCCCAGCGTGGCCAACCACGTTCTGCGTTCCGAAATGGCGTACAGCAAAAACGTATGAACGATGATGCCGATAGGAATTCCGTAAGAAATGTCTTTCTTCATGTCCCCGAACAGGGTCCCTTTGAGTGGCCCACCTAGGGCATCGACGCTGCCAAACATGATGACCCGAACGATTGCAACGGTCGACAACAGGATGACTGCGATTGCGGTGATGCCCAGCGCCAGATCGATCAAATTTTGAGTGGTCTTTTTTGACCACACCGATTTGCCTGAAAGGGCAAGTCGACTTCTGGTCAGTGCCCAAGTCGGCACTGCCGGACGCCGCAGCGCGATCAGGACGGCACCGATTATTCCACCCACCGGTAGCAACCAGCGCATCGCGGTTGCCACCGCATTTTGATCAGAAAAGCTGAGCCCAACCGCAGCCCAAGCAGAAAACCAGATTGCGATAATGGCAGCCCCCAGCACACCGACAGGTTCCTTGAGGATCGCGACCAGCAGTGCCATCCCCATCAACAGGTGAGCCAATAGAGTCCATGTTTGATCGCCAGCGACTGAAAACGATGGGCTGACTGCACCAATCAGTTCCACGTTGGATTCCAACACCAGTGTGGTTCCCGTCAGCACGATCAGCGCAAGGGCCAACACCGATGCGATGCCAACGGTGACCGGGCGTGAGATCTGGATGAATTTGTATTTTTCGGACTTGCCCGCCGCCCACACCAGCGCCCACCATCCCGCAAACCAAACCGAAAGAGCCATCGACTGAATCAGCCAGTGGCGCGGTGCATCGATCATGGGGCACCATGATAGCCGCGTCCCCAATTCGATCACGGCCATAATGACCCCAAACGCCATCACGTAGGGAATCTCTCGCGACCAAGGATTCGAGTCGTTAACGTGCTGCCACGCCCAAGCCATCAGTAAGCAGCACGCCGTCATGGCGAGCGTGATTAAGGTCGCCATGCCCGATTGTTGGTTGATCAGGAAGGTGCATCCGATCAGGGCCGCAGCGCCGGTGACCGATGCGATCGACGCCATCCAAAAAAAGGAGTGATTGGATTTGGAAGTTGGATCGTTAGAGTGGGGTCGCGGCCCGAAAAAGTGTTTTCCCGTCACCGCGACAAGGCTCAGAATGAGGGCGTGGGCTGCCAAGATTAAAGTCAAATTCGAGTCGATAGAAAACGCAGCGTTGTTGAGCCATTGCTGGAGCGACACATTCCAGATGAACGCGTGGGCCAGAAACGCAAACGGAATGGAGGCAACTGCCAGTAGGGGACCATAGCTTTGCGCCGGCGAGGCCGCGGATTGTTCGGTTTCATCCGCGGTAGATTGCGTATAGAGAAATCCAATCACAGCGGCGATTGCGACGATCCCCAGCAGTCCACTGGCGGCCATGTTGTTGAACAGGTCGTCGCGGTCACGAAAACTAGCGGTCACCGTGAGCAACATGCCTGCGAGGATCGCCAATCCACCGCTGACCCAGCCCACCAGCATGAAACGTTTATGCTTTTTGAATCGCGATTTCAACCCGCGGTGAACGCCAATGATTCCGATTCCCAACGCCAACAAACTGATGCCGCTTCGTCCACTGATCGCGGCTCTCCCCAGTCGAGGCAACTCCGTCCATGAATCCCATGGCAGTTCGCCGACATACAGATTGACGGCACACAAAATCAACGTTCCTAGTGCCGTCCATGCGGCGATCAGCATGCCGGGTTGAGAGCGATGGATTCCAAAAATCGAAAACCCGATGGCAAGGATCGACGACGTCACCAACAGCACCGTTGGATTGGCAAACGAGATGCCCCATGTGACCACCACGACGATCAAGCCAAAAATCATCAGCGATAAACCGGCCAGCGACATCGATTTGGAGTCTTTGCCGGTGGCATCTTTCCAGACCGTGTGGCCGATCCACGACCCGATCAGGGCGACTAGTGAAAACGAGGGCGCCAGTGCGACCCACGTCGGCGGATTGTGTTCCGCGCGGATGACCAGCAACGCGGCCCCGGCGATAAAGGAGAAAAAGGAAACGCCCAGAAAGATAAATAGTCGATTGACGGCGCGTCGTGGCCAGCGAAGACGAGTCCACTGTTTCCAGAAGATACAGGTCGTGCCCGCAATGAAACCAATGGCCAACGGCACTGTTAGCCCTAGTTTGACAAAGGTCGATTCGTCGATCCCTTCGGCGCGGTTGATCAATAACGTGCCCGCGGCGCAACCCATCGTTACCAGCAACAGTGGCAATTGGCCTTTTCGCAGTAAGCATTTTCCGGAGAACCATGTCATTGCCGAAAACGAAACCAGCCCAACACCAATGGCGATCCACAATAGCGGGTCGGTCAGTTCGCGGCGCTGAGTTTCTTCGTTGGATAAAATGCAGGCGGCAAGGAAGTTCAGAGGGATCAATAATAAGCCGATCAGCAGAGCACCGCGGCTGGTGTTGCGCAGCTTCCATTTCTGAAACGTGTAAATTCCAGCCCCGTGAATGGCGGCCGTGATCAGCAGAAACAGCAGTGCCGAAAAGTAAGGGATGGTGTCTTTTAATTCATTCCGCAGGCTCACCACGAGCCCCACCGAACTTCCGACGATCAGGATTCCGCTGGCCAGTTCACCCCAGCGAATGTTCTTGTCCAGCATGAAACCGGAGAGCATTTCTTGGAAAGTGCGTTTGGGTTCGGGCGCGGGAGGGTCTGGAATATCCCAAGGAGCAGTCGGACGTTGTCGTTGTGGATGGGCAGTTGCAGCAGCAGCCACCGGTGTTGC
>CAZDZX010000149.1:0-10068 GCA_964510005.1 uncultured Pirellulaceae bacterium | reverse complement strand
GATGAAACGATCGGAGGAACAATTGCTGCATTGTTCCCTTGAACGGGCACTCTATGGGTCGTCACTTGCACGATCGGAGGCAGAGACACAGGTGTCCTAGCCGTGGCTGATGGTTCACTAACATACTGAACGATTGGAGCCAGTCCTCCTTGCTGCGACTGAGCCGCATCCGCGGAACTGAGACCGAATGGAGCGAGCGATCCGCACGCGAAAATTGCAAATTTCGCGATATATTGCAGTTTGGGCTTCTTCATGGCACTGTGCATACAAAACGGTTGAATTGGCTGGCAATTGGATTGCCCCCATTTGCTATTCGGCGATTGAAAGCGTTCGACTTTCCCGATTCTTCTGAATTTTTCAAATATGCCCAATTTGACAGGAATTCGAGTAAAACCGTTTTTGGCGGTCAAAATGATTGCAGAAGGATTTTTGGCTTTTTGTGGGCAAGTTGGGCGGAGGAGGATTCCTTTACCCTATTTGCTGAACCGCAGCGAAAGCCGGGTACAATGAAAGCTTGAAACTCAATAGGATATTTGTGGGTGGAACAGCCGTTCACGCGCCGATCAAGCACTCAACAATGTGACGCAAAATGGGATATTTAATCTATCAACTGAAACGGTTGCTGATGTTACCGGTCAGCATTTTCAGGGCCCCTAGCGAAGGGCTGGCTTCTGCTTGGAAAGAATCGTCTCGAAATCGCGCCCTGATGCTGGGACTGCCAGCATTCTTAGTCTCCCTCTTGGGAGCGGCAATCTTCTTGTACGCCCAATTTGGCAACCGGGAAACCGTTGAAGATCACTACAAGTACTTGTTTGAGAAATCCAAATCAGATTTGATTCTTCTCATCGAAGACGCGCAGCGCCGGCAGGCTGTGCAGGCTGGTAGCGGCGATACATTCGTTGCCACCGAAGCGCAAAAGCAAAAAGCCAAAAAGTTACAATCCTCGCAGGAAATTTTCTTGGACAAGCTAATTTCCCTCGCTCCAGAAAACCCTAACTATCGCTATGATCTAGCGGACTTGGCGGGGCGAAAAGGAGAGGCCGAACAGCGTTGGACAATTCTTGCAGAGCTTGCTCCCGAAGACAGAGCCGGTCATGCCAGAGCTCATATTGAGCTCGCCAAACGGGATTTGTCAGGAAAATCTGTTCGGCAGTTCCATGTGATCCGAGCGGAAACCCATTTGGAACATGCACTTAGCGACGAACCCGATAACAAGACTGCCAAATATTTGCTGGCAACGTTGCGGGCCCGCAAGAAGAACTACGACGGAGCCTCTGAACTATTCAGGGAATTGCTCGACGAGGATCCCGTGGTCTTTCGGAAGTTAGTTGAACTCAACAATCTCAAAGGTACGCCAGAAGAAAACCAACTGATCATTAAGAGTGCTTTGGAGCAGTATGAAGAACTCGCAAGAACAAAAGAAATCAATGAAATTGACCAGCGATGGTTTGCAGTTCAGCGGGGAATTGCGGACACGATGATGCAGTTGGAGCGGTACGATGATGCGGCCGAAAAAATCGGCCTCCAGTTAAAAAACTCCGAACTGAAAAGCTCGCGAGTGGTTTTCTTACGAAAACTACTGGCACAAATTTACTACAATTGGGGTCGCAATATCGGAGGCCCAAGTCCCGGTTTTAGTCATAAAAAAGACATTCAGGTTCGAATGGTCGAAAAATTTAAAAAAGCGTATGAGCTCGACAAACGTAACACGGGTGTCCTACAGGGTTTGGCGGAGCTAAACATTTCAAAAATTCCGGAAGTCTCAGAAGTTGCGAAGTCAGTCTACGATCCGTATGCCGATTATTCCAAAGCTCCTGCACCGGTACTGAACCAGTTGGGTACCGGAGCAATGCTCGACCGTGATTACGATTCAGCAATTTTGCATTATGAAAGGGCCCAAGCGAAATCCGCAACGAATCCAGTAATCCTCAACAACCTTGCCTACTCTTATTTGGTTGCCGAAGAAACCAACCCGCTGCGAGCTTTGGAGTTGATTCGAAAAGCGATCTCGGCTGTCGACCGCTCCCAGATCTCTAACCTTTCGAATTACCTTCACACACAAGGTACAGCGCTCAAACAGCTTAACCGGCTCAACGAAGCGATCCTCTCCTTCGAAGCGTCAATCCGTTTTCGACCCAATCACCCGGATACGCTCCGGTCGGCCATCGAATGTTATCGCGGTTTGGGTCTTGATCCTCCCGAGGCATTTGTGGCGCGGTTAAAAAACGCGATGGGATCACGCGGGGAGTCGCCTGCCCCGAAATAGGCTGAGCAGAGTTTGTTAACAAGCAGAACCAATTGTTTTTGGTTAAGTCATTTTTTTTTGGTTGAACGATGGGAAAACAGCAACACAACGAAAGTCGTGGTAGTTTGCAAAGAAGGTTCTTTGCGCTGCTCAGAGGCGATGACTCGATTCGTGAGACAACGGAGTCCAGTTTTCTGACCATTCTTTGGTTCCCCTTCAGGCTGATCTGGGGATTTCTCGTTTTTATGATTCAGGCTTGGTCGACTTCACGATCCGGTTTTGCGTTTCTTCGAGGCATGCCCGCACTGGGGATCCTTCTAGTCGTTCCGATTCTGAGTTGGGCTTTTGATCATTATTACAAGAAAGTATCGCTGGGGCCTGCCCTGGGTTACCACCAATACTATCGCGGAAACCAAAAGATTGAGGACGCCAAGCTATTCTCACAAAAAATGATGTCGCTTGAGCCAACGAATACCCAATTCAAATATCTTCACGCTGAAAATCTTGCCGCTGTTCCTGAAAGCCGCGACGAGGGAGTGCGGCTGATGGAATGGCTTGCCCGCGGAGAAGACGGAGAAGAGTTAAGCAAAGGTATCGCCGAGTCCAATGCCGTCTACCATGCCCAAGCCAACGTGTGGCTGTCTCGAAAAGTTTTAGAGGAACAACGCAGATACGGTTTCACCGAAGAACGTAACGCCCTCGCCATGAAATACCTCGAATCTGCCTCTAGCGATGACGTTTTAGCTCGGAGAAACTTGGCGGACCTGTATCTGTCTCGGGCAATGAGGCTTAAGGAAACCGATCCCGAAAAATACCGACAGAATTTGGGATTCGCAAAATCCGAACTGGAGGATTTGACCAAGTACGAAGCATTCAGCAATCTTGCCCAAGTCAATTCGATGCCGAAACTGATTTTCATTTGCAATGAATTGGGGGAGGACGAGGAGGCGGCCAACTACTTCCAAGTTGCAAAACGGAAAATTGGGCGACTCACAGAATTCAAAACCGACATGATTCAGCTCTGGGTCACGATGATTAAATGCGCGATCGGAGTCAAGGATTACGACTCGGCGATCGAGATCATGGAAGAAGGATTTCGGACGGTAAAAACTCCCGAGGCCCGTAAACAGATGCAGCAACTCGCTTCCTTGATCTACCTCACCAAAGCCGACGACTTCAACAATCTTGAAGACGAGGAATCATTTCGCGAAAGACTCTACGCGCTTTGCTTGGCGATCAGAACCAACCGTGGCCAGCTCGAAATCTATCAGCGTCTGGTGGACTATATTGACGTCAACAAAGGCTCTCCTCAAAGAGACGTTTGGTTGCGAAACATGACCACCGATAGCCCCTCGCCCAATGTGGTGCATATCATTCTGGGAATGCGTAACTTGATCAAGGGTGACGTTGTCGAAGCCCGCGCTCGATGGAACATCGCCAAAAATCAGTTTGCTGCTGACGAGATCATCGTTTATTTGCTCGAAGTTGCAGTTAGACAGAAACGGGAAATTGGAAGTCCGGAACTTGTATCCAAGACCTTCGAATTGCTTCCCCGACAATACGCCCTCTATCGAACACGCGCCCATGCGGCCCGAAACGCGCAAGACTACGAACAAGCCATTGCTGATTTCGAGGCTGCCCTAAAAGACTATTTCCAAAGCCGCTCCGATAAAGAGACTCTGGCTGAAATGAAAACACGAGAGTTTCTGATCGATTGCTATCAAAAAGTCGGAAACGAAGAAAAAGCCCGTTTTCACAGAGCTATAACTGACGCCCAATTTGTGAAACTAGGGCCCAAAGATCAAGAACTCATTACCAAACTTCTGGAGAGCGCGCGATCCACCAATCTGTGACCCCCTGTCGCAGGCAACCGGCTTAATCGCCCGTGACTTCAAAAAACTCTCCATGAGTCGGAAAATTCCCCCCTTCGTTTCGGGATGAAATTTTCAGCGGTGGATATAATGAAGCCTTCATTTTCTCGATGAATCATAAGGCGCCTCGGGAGCTTTTTATTCCCGGCGCACGACCCAGCGGAGATTTCCTTGTTTTCCAATCTGTCAAAATTCCACGTTTTCCTCGCCTTTTTGGCCATTATCGCCCTCAGACTGGTCGTCGGTTTTCACTTCTATAAAGAAGGCATTACAAAGCTCGACAATGGCTTTTCGGCCGAGTACTTCCTCAAAGGGGCCAAGGGACCATTCGCCGAAACCTTCCACAGCATGGCCGATGATTCCGGGGGAATGATGCAGCTTTGCGTCAAAAAGTCCGACTCAGAATCCGCAAACTTCGAAATCGACCCCAACACCACACTTGCTGTCTGGGATGATTTTGTCGGCCAAGCCTCAGATTACTATGGATTCGGAAGTGTCCAGTTGCTCGAGAAAATGGAGGGCGAACTGAATGACCTCAAAGCCAAAGGCGACGAAGCCGCATTTGACGCTACCAAATTAAGCGACCGGATCGAGACACTGAAAGGACAACAGGGCCAAGCTCAATTGGCGTTTCTCTCTCATAAGCGGGCTTTATTAGAGTGGATTACCTACAACCGCGTCCCCGTTTTAGCTTATTACGGAACAGAGGGCCGTTTGTCGGGTTTCAATAAAGATGGAGCCAGTCGAGAAAAAGTTGCAGTAGGAGTCGAATCCTTGCGAGAACAAGTCGACAGCATTCGGAAAGATCGATCCAAGGCACTTTCCAAATGGAAGACCGAAGTCAGTGAAATCTGGGATTCATTCGAAGGTCAGATCAACAGCATCGCTGTCAAAGAACAGCAGCGTGATTCGGGCCCGCTTCCATTGCACCGCCCCTTTGACCAAAGCACCGCCAAACTGTCTTGGATTAACAAAATCATCCCTTGGTTCGATTGCATTGTCGGGGTCCTGTTGATTCTGGGACTCTTTACGCGGTTTGCTTCTTTGGCAGCCGGTTTATTTTTGTTCTCGGTCCTGATGACTCAGCCTTTTTGGGTGCCCGGAACCGATCCAACCTATTATCAAGCAATCGAGATGGTGGCCTGCTTTGTACTGTTCGCAACCTGTGCGGGGAGATTCGGTGGCTTGGACTACTTCTTTGCTCCGAAACCGCAACACCCCGATCTTCAAAGCTAAACCCGCACCGTACAACCTGACTTTCCAAATATCGAATAGCTTCCTCCTTAGACCAACAAGGACTAATCATGAACAGCCTCACTCCTGAACAACGAGAAAACGGACGAGATAATTATTACTCGTCCATGACCGAATTCGACAAGACGCACCGTCGTCAGTTCATGAAAAACGTTGTCGCCATCGGTGGTGCCACCGCCGTCGGCGCCGGAGCCATGTACTTTGGCTACCAGAAACCACAAAACCCTGTCCGCGTTTGTGTGATCGGAACCGGCGACGAAGGCAACGTGTTGATTGGTGCCATCAACCCGGACTACGTGCAAGTCACCGCCATTTGTGACATGCGCCCCTCTTCGATCCATCGCGCCTTCCACGGCGACTGGTCTTCCAAAAACGCCAAGCGCGTTCGCAAGGGCCTGATGGATGTTTACGGCTGGGATGACGAATCAACGGCCCGTCAAAACGTCACCGTCTACAAGGACTGGAAAAAGGCCATTGAAGACCCGAACATCGAAGGCGTCATCATTGCCACGCCTCTGTTCCTCCACGCGCCCATCGCCATCGCGGCCATGCAAGCCGGAAAGCATGTGCTTTGCGAAAAACTGATGGCTCACAACGTGGCCCAGTGTAAATTGATGACTCGTGTCGCGCACTCGGAAAACAAAGTCCTTTCCATCGGGCACCAACGTCACTACAGCGTGCTCTACGATAACGCAGTCAACCTGATTCAGTTTGGCCTGCTTGGCGAGATCCACTCGATTCGCGCTCAATGGCACCGCAACAACACTCCGGGCAAAGACTCGTGGTCGCTTCCGATTCCCGGCGGCGAGATGACGTTGGCGGGAAAGAAAATCGATCGCATCGCCGCCGACCTAGAGAAACTCAAAAAGACGTTTCGGCATCCCGACACCTCTCCCGGTGCACGCAGCGACCTTCAGCACAAAATTGCTCAGTGGATCCAACTGAACAACGATCAGCAGATCGATGCCAAACAGTACGGCTACGTCGATGACAAATCTGTCTATGGCGACCGCACTCGCACCGCCATGGAAGAACTGATCCGTTGGCGTCTGTGGGACCGAACCGGAGGTGGCTTGATGGCCGAACTGGGCAGTCACCAGCTCGACGCCGCCAGTATCTTCATCGCAGCACTGTCCAAGGAAAAAGGAAAGCACGTTCATCCGCTGACCGTGCATGCCGTCGGTGGACGTCAGACCGCACCACTGGATCGCGATGCTGCCGACCATGTTTACTGCATGTTCGAGTATCCGGGACAGGGCTATGACTACAACTTTGATGTCGGTTACTACGACCAAATCAACAACTACGGCTACCACCACGATCACAAGAAAGGTGTTGGCAGTAGCATTCCGTCTTACGACACGGACAACAACAAGAAAATCGTGGTGACCTATTCTTCCATCAATGGAAACGGCTACGGTGGCTACGGCGAGGCCGTCTTGGGCACCAAGGGCACGATGATTCTTGAAAAAGAGAAAGACGTTTTGCTGTACCCATCCAAGGGCGCGAATTACAAAACCAGAGTCCAGCAGAAAAAAGGCGTTGCCGTTCTGGATACAACCGCCTCCGGCGACGATGCACCGGCCAAGTCGGCTCAGGGTCCCGGCTACGTCAGTCGTGGCTACAAAGAGGAAATCGAGCACTGGGCATGGTGTATCAGCACCAAGGACCCAGAGAACCAGCCTCGGTGTAACGGCGAAGTCGCGTTGGCGGATGCATGCGTCGCATTGACGGCACGCCAAGCCATCAAAAACTCGCAGAAGAAAGGCGGACACGGTTTCATCCAGTTCCAGCCAGAATGGTTTGATGTTGACGCTGATGCGGTTCCAGAGGCCTCTTCGATCGAAGAAGCCAAGGATATCTTTGCTGCTGAAAAGAAAAACCTTGGGATGGCGTAGTCGAACCAACTCGAAAATGACGATTAAACGGTGTCGGTTCCCTGGCACCGTTTTTTTATGCAATGAACGATCAACCCACCAAAACAAGAAAAAAAGGCCGAGCCAAGCGATGGCTGATCCGGCTGTTGATTGTCGTTTTGCTGATCGTCTGCGCCAAATTTTTCGCCGAATACTATGCAGCGCAAACCATCACGCAGCAATTGAGGGATGCAGGATTTGACAGCGCCAAAATCAAAAACCTGTCGATCGGTTTCGATGGCGTCTCACTGACAGACGTTGCTGCCGACAGTGAAAGCATGTCGCTGGCGATCGGACAAATCACAGCCAATCAACCTCTTAGCCAATTGCTCCTTGGCGATCTCAATTTTCAATCACTGCAGCTTGATGGCGTCGATTTCAAATTTGACACCGACGTCGAAACCGGACCCTCCCCTGAATTCTCCTTGGTCGGCTTGAAACTGCCCGCCCAGAAAATTTCTGTCACCAACGTCTCGGTCGCCCTCTCCGATCAGGACTCCACCCTCAACCTCTCCGGCATTACATTGTCGGCGACCACGGAATCCGGTTCCGACATTCGGCTCACCGGCAACTGTGGTGACTTTGTCGGCGGTCAGTTGGATTTCCACGGCCTGCTGCAACAAAACGGTCAACTGGATTTCGATTTCGAAGCTGATTCCTTCGAGCCCACTGATGGTGACTGGCAAAAATGGCCCGGCATACCACCCAGCGTCGAACGCCATCTGGGCGTTAGTGGCGTATTTGACCTCGTGGGATCGTTTTCTCTATCGCCCCAATCGAAATCTGATTATTCAGCCGTTGTCACCACCGCCGGCGCCCATCTGCATATCAACAAATTCAACCTGCCGATTGACATTCGATCGGCCGACATCTTGATCGAAAACGGATTGGTGACTTACCGGGCCGTGGAAGCAGGGTTCGAAGACTCAGACATTGTCCTTGGCACTGGCACGACAACAATCGATGGCTTGCCTTGCGTCTCAAAATTCGAAGGCACCTTCAAAAACATTGATGTGGTTTGGCTACGCCGTCTGGTCCCAGCAATTCCCGATTCGGTGTTCGGAAACGCGACCGGCAAAACAATCGGTTCCGTTGTCGTCGATGAGCAGATCGACACGACGCTTCGCCTGTCCGCCAACGGAGACACATTCAACGGCGGCTATGGGAAAATTCATGCGAAATCCGGCAACGTGGATGTTCAAATCCAACCGTTGAAACTGACTTCCCTAGGGGTTACCAAAAACATACAGGGCGCAGTCACCGTCAACGCCGACACTTCCAATCAAGACGCCGACGACATTCTGGCCACCTTTGATCTCTCAGCACTCGATCAACAGTTTGGATTTGACGTGACCGGATCGGGCAAAGCTTTTCTGAAGATTCCATTGGATTCCGCCGGACAGATGGAAACATGGACGCTGGATGTGAACGCGAAAACGGACGCGGGAAAAGTATCCGACATACCGATCGCCAACTCCACCATCCATTCGTTTTTGAAAGATGGATCGCTACACTTCGATCCCGTCGTCGCACAAATCAAATCGAACCGCAACACACCTGAAACCATCAACCTGAAGATCGATTGGCCCTTGGGCGAGAAGCTTAAGCAGAAAAACGCCACGGGGATAATCAAGGTCACAGGGAATGCGGTCGCACCGGCAACCGCCGCGGCTTTTCTGGCAAAGCAACTTAACAACTCACATGCCGAATTCCGATTTCAAAAAGGAATCGAGCAAATCGCGCAAGCAAACCAACCCGGATCGCTGGATTTTCAGGCCAACATCAAACTGCCTGCCGTCGGCGATCGACCGACGCGTTCGTGGGACGTCGACGGTGAAATCCTGAAAGGCTCGTTCTCGCAACAGAATGTTAATATCGGGAAACTGAAAGCCAAAATTGAAATCGCCGATAGCGTCCTGAAGTTTTCCGATGTTTCCGCCAGAATCAATAGCTTCGGATACGGCAAAGGTCGCTTCGCATTTGACCTCGATAGTCGCGAGGTGACCGACGCCTCCATCACGGCCGAAAAGATACCGGCCAATTGGCTGCTGAGCTCCGTACTGGGAAGTGAAGCGTTGTCAAAAATTGACGGCGACCTCTCGATCAACGCCACGCCCTCCAAAAGCGAAAAAGACAGTTTCAGAATTCAAGTCACGTCCAACCAACTTGCGTTGGGAGACCAGATCATTGGAAGCATGATTGCGGAAGGGAGGCTGGGCAAGGAATCCTTTTTACGTTCCATTCGTGCGCGGGGCGATAACGATTTCTCCGTTGACGTTACCGGGCGATGGCCCATCACCGGCCCTGGCGGAAAACTCTCTGCCCAGTGGAGCAACCTTCCCTTGACTCTCCTGACCACGTTCAGCCCAATTCCTGCGGATCTGGGCAAGGGCTCCAGCCAAGGCAAAGTTGCCATTGTGGCAGGCGAGGATGGAGTCACAGTTGCCGGCGACTCTGCGATCAGCGGCCTGGTCATTGGCTCGACTCGCCTCCGTCCGATTGATTTTGAAATTTCCACCAACGGAAACCAAATCGAAGTGGCCGGAAAAAAGAAACTCAGTGGCATGTCCGCGTCCATTTCTACCGCAGCTCCCTACGAATTTAAGACCTCATTCAAAACACGGAAACTCGAACTGGCAACGGTTGTCGATGACCCTCGTTTCGAGCAAGCGAAGGTTCGCGTGAATTTTTCGGCCACGGGCCAAGCGTCTCCGTTTTCGTTCCGCACTTCGGGTACGGGAGCCTTTGTGGATCGCAGCATCCTCGCCGACCGAATTGCCCC
>CAZDZX010000148.1:0-10101 GCA_964510005.1 uncultured Pirellulaceae bacterium | reverse complement strand
GGGCTAGGAAAACTGCCGGGGCGTTGCCCCTGTATGTTCCAGGGCGTTGCCCGTATACGTTGCCTGTGTGCGTTGCTGAGTCGTCACGGTCCAAGGCGTCGAGGGCCATATCGAAATAGACCGACACATGTGGAGTCCCAAGCGTTACCGTCAGATGCTGCGATCTGTGCTCTGGTCGGCGGACGGATTTGCTAGGCAGCCTTTTTGGCTCGGCGAGCCAGCTTGCGTTGCCGACGACGCTCTGATTTGCTCATCTTCAAGATCGATTCATCTTCTTCGTGGTAGTCCAGTTCGGTATCAGCGTCGTATGTGACCTGCTGTTTGGCGGCCTGTTTCATTTTGGCAGCCAATGGGGCAGGCTTGGTCGCAGGTTTTGCTTTGGGAGTCGCGCTTGTTTTGGCGACGGGTTTAGCAACCTTGGGAGCAGGAGCGGGCTTCGTTTTCGCGGCCGGTGCCGGCTTCGTTTTCGGAGTCGAGGACGCTACTTTCGGAGTCGCCGGCTTTTTCACTTCGGATTTCTTAGCAGGTGCCGGCTTTGAAGCGGCAGGCTTCTTCTCTTTGGAAGCCGCTGTCGTTGTTTTCGCCTTGGGAGGCTTGGCGGCTTTCTTCTTTTCCTTCTTTTTACTGGCGGCTTTGGGTTGTTTTACCTTCTTGGTTTTGGTCGCAATTTTGACAAACCCGTGAGCGTGCAAATAAACAAACCGAGCGTAGGTGGTGAGCGAAACGAGAACTCCAGCACATCCGATCAGAATCGCGTTGCCGTAAGCAATGTCCGAATCCACGAAAGCAAGTTGCTCCGGCAGGCCCATATTTCGAATCACAATGCAACTGACGAAACCCGCCCAAACCATGGTGACACATAACAGCGAAACAGAAGAGATGCGGACTTCGAACAGCATGCGCAGTATCAACAGCCCTAACACAATCATTTCGATGGTCATCATCAACCAAGGAGTCTGCATCAGCGAGCGATGCGTGAAGTATTCGAATGCGTTCGCCGCCATGGTCCGCAAATCAACCGCACAGTCGAGACTGGCGAGCAAAAACAAGATCGCCATCAGCAGCCAAACTTTGTACATGCCGCCGTAGTCGTCGCGTTTGTGCTGGCGAAGCTTAAAAAGCTGTAGGCAGACAGCCGACGACATCAACAGGCAGGCACAGCAGAACCAGTTCGCAATCGTGCCGCTTCCACCGAGCGCGATCGCGCGGCCACCCTTTTCTCCGATGACTTTGCTGATCGGTCCCGCATAAATGGCCATGACGTTCAGCAAAACAATGCAACCGGCAATGAACGCCAGAAACAGGCCGACGGCCCGCAGGCGTTTGGGAATCAGATCGGTGGTCTTGGGCTGGTTGCGGCGGTTGGCTCCGTAAGAATAGGGGTGCATCGGTTTGCACGTATCGTCTCCCGCGACACATTGTTCCGTCGGAACAAATTCTTCGCTGAGTACTCGTCTTCTGCGGGCATCAGTTCGACGCGTTAGCATGACTTGCTGGGAGGAAAAAAGGAGTCGGTGGATACTTCTATTTTCGTCCAAATCTGCCAAAAAGATTAACGTTTCCTAATGCTGTCTCTATCAAGATCCTCGCCAAGAGAGGCACAAATCGCCCCCGTGTCCCGAACCATTGAAGATAAACTGTCGGTCTTGGTCAGAAAACCGCAGGGCGAATGGCAGCAACTTCTACGAATGCCGCCTTCTCAATTTTCGAATCCGATCAGTCTTCGACGCGTTTCTGGAACCACAGGTAGTGGTATCCAGTGTCATCTGAGGTTGCAAACCAGCCATTTGGCGACAGGTACTTTGTCAGGACCTCAGGATCGGGAAGCTGGTCTTCGTCCAGTATTTTCTGAAGGGCGGGCAGCACTGGCACATCGCGTTCGGCCCCAGCTCGAACCATTTTCTTGATGCTTTCCGATCCCGCCAATTTCAAAATGGCTTCGAACTGATGCCGAGGTTGGTTGTAGCCGATCGCACAGGGAAGATCCGTCCCCAGCAGCCTCAACATGTGCTCGCGGGTTTCCACAAACTCCGAATTGTTTCGTAGCGTTTCCACGTCTTCAGCGTTCGCATCGATGCATCGCTTCAACGCATCGATACTGTCGGAGATTACCAAAACTCCATCGATGATGGCGATGGCGGGATTGGGGAATCGAAAAGGCGGCTCAGAAAACTCCCGATCACGCCTTTTCGCTCGCGCACGTCGTCCTTCAGTTCGGCGCTCTCGAGACGCCTTAAGCCCCTCTTGGTTGGCACACCAATAATCGATTTCCTTGTAAGAACCTTTCTCTGTTCCAAGACCTTCATCCGTGTTGAATTTCTTGAACAACTTCTGCAACACTTCCTCTGCCTTGTCAGCATCCTCGAGCCCCAAGCCGACAACAGACGCGGTGCCGTTTAACAGTTCGACGTTGCAAGTAAAACTGGCGTAGGAAATCCGTCCATCGAGAACTTTCAGAAGATCCTCTTGAAAACTCAAGCCAAGGAACTCTTCGCTCTGCTCTGCCTGTTCTGCGAAATTTCCTTCGCTGGAAAACAAGTCAACGACTTTCTCAAGTTCCGCGTACATTTGTGGCAAATCCCAGCGGGTCGCGGTGTACCAATGAACATCGTGAGGAACCCACGATTGGACTTCGTAGCTGTCGGGGCGCAGGGCGAGCATTTTCAAAACGCCTTTTTTAGGATTGGCCAATAGCAGATGACTGCGGGAGATCATTTCATATTCTTCATCACCAAAAATGGCCGTTCCTCCGACTCCCAACAAACCATCGAGCCCCAACAGAGGAAGAAAAGCCAACGCGGCTTGAACGCCGATGTTGCCTCGACCTGCCGCTTTGGCGACTCCCAAGGGATCGACGAAGTAACGCATCTCTGAGGGTAGCTCTTTCTGGCTTTTGCAACGGTTCATGATCGTGACGAACTTGCGGTTGGCGGACAATGGCCGAACCTTCTTGACTTCTCCGCCATCCCAACGCTGGAAAAAGTCGCCGATCTCCTGTTCGCTGGTGCAGGCCACAATCAGGCCTTCACGCTGCACCATATAAAACGTGAGGTCTTCGACCTGGAACGTCTCTACTTTGATTTCTGTTTCCAGCTCTGCGTCACCTTCGGCTGGCATCAACTCTCGGACTCGTGCTAGGGCCTTGTCGGCGGCTTCGTTTTCTTCCCCAATTTCGGCGACGAACATGTATTGCAGTTCGCGACGTCGAGGCGCGATGATCGAAAATGCAATTTCGCCGGCTGGCAGCGATTGCAGTTCCTCCATCGACAAGCCGACATTTTCTTCGACCTTGGCGTACGCCGCGAGACCTTCGGTGACGACACTATCAACCAGAGGGGCGACTTCTTCATCGCGGAACATTTCACTGAACCGTCCGTTCTGCCAAGCTTCCACGAGGTCACGCGTGTCCGATATCTGCAGAAAGGTAACGGTCGTTTCAGGGAGTAAGTCTTCGATCAGGGGGCGTTCGGGATTTCGCTGTGCCACGCTGAGCCCAACGTCAACGATGTTCACCCAAAGGCCAACGACAACAACGGCAATCAACTTGAGTGAGGAAAGCCGGATCAAAGAAACTGAATGCATGTTAAGAATCTCAATGAATTTCAACTGTTAGTCCTCTAACCCAATTTTAGTGTGGGAAGTTTCGGATCCCTTTCAAAGCGGCAGCAGTTTCTGGGAAAGTTTACCAGTTTTTCAGGAAGAACCAGCGACTTTGCCGAGCAATCTGGTTTGATCGTGGATTAATCCGCCGCCAGTCGATACGGTAAACTGACCCGTCTGCAGTCCCGTCAAGTCTTTCATATTAGGTGCCGCCATGGTTTTGCCCAGAACCCATTCTCTATTGCCGCGTCCCTCAAAGTGTTTCTTATTGGTTTGCGCGATCGGATTATCTGCCTGCATGTCACTGCCCTCAATCGCCTATGGGCAGTCGGGTGCTGTTGGCGGCGTTCCAGCCATCGGCGGCATCGATGGTGGTGGAGTGGCGGCGCCGGCAGTCGATGGCGGAGCCGTGGTCGATGGGGGTGCGGCTGCGGGAGGTGCTGGAGGTGTCGGGGGCGGCGGAGGTGCCGGCGCGACCGATGGCGAAATTCAAACCGTTGATCCGTTTCAACTGGAACTCAACATTCTCGATCGACGCAACCAAGGCTTCGTCGGCGCCAACGCGGAAATTTTGAATCAACAAGGATTCGTTGGTAACGCCGGAAACAATTCAAACATTCCACTTGCTGCTGAAAGCCGCAGTTCTCTTGGCGGCAACGTTAATAATGGTTTGGGCGTTCGGCAGCCTCCCCAAGCAAACCAGGGCGGTGGTGTTGGGGGACAGCAAAATGGATTCACGGTCAACCGCAGCACGATGCGAACGCGACTGGTTCCTTCGTTTCAGGCTCCACGAACTCCCGGATTCGCCACCCAAGCTCGTTTCGAATCACGAATGAGACGACAGCCGATCGTCAATCAGATGCCCGGCAACATCTCCGTCCAGATTCAGGATCGCACGGCGACGATGTCGGGGACAGTTTCCAATAATGCCGAAAAACAGATGATGATGCGGCAGCTGCGATTGGAGCCTGGTATCTATCGAATCGTTGATGAAACAACGACCGGCAACTAAATCCTCGTCAACGCCACGTTCACATGCCGACAGTTAAGCGAAAATCGTGGCGCAGCGACCGATTCGATTTTGTCGGACGACCCGCTAAACTGATAATTTCAAGAACACCCCCACGGAACGTTTCGTGAACATTGTCATCCTTGGTGCGGGAATCGTTGGCGGCTCCATTGCCGAACAGCTATGCGGATCGCAACACAGCGTCACCGTCGTCGATGTGAATGCCGAGCGCGTTAAATCCATCAACGACAAATTCGATGTTCGCGCCATCACCGGAATGGCGTCTCAATCGAGCGTGCTGTTCCAAGCCGGTGTCGTCGCCGCGGATGTCTGTTTGGCCGTCACCGGTTCGGACGAAGTCAACATTGTGGCGGCCAGCATTGCCAAACGAATGGGCGCCCGTCGAGCGATTGCAAGGGTTTACGGACCGGTGTTTCGTGACCTGAGCACCTTCGACTATCAGCAGCACTTTGGCATCGATCGATTGATATCGTTGGAACACCTTTCGGCCATGGAATTGGCTCGCAGCATCCGGGCCCCCGGTTCGGTGGCAATTGAGCAGTTGGCACGGGGTGGCTTTGAAGTCAGTGAACTGATCATCGGCCAACCTGGAAAAATCACACAGTTCCCCATTCGAGAGATCCAGTTCCCGGCCAACGTGCGTGTGGGCACTGTGCAACGCGGCAAAACCATGTGGATTGCCAACGCGGACGATCAACTGGAAGTCGGTGACCGGGTCACGATGTTCTCTGCTCCCGAGCACACCAATACCATTCGCAAGCTGTTCGGAATCGAAAAAGCACCGCCTAAGCGAGTCGTGATCGCAGGGGGAGGCGAAACGGGTCTGCATCTGGCTCGGATGCTGGAGCGAGAGTCCTTTCGCGTGATGATTATTGAAAAAGATGAGCAGCGCTGCCAGGTGCTGGCCGGTCTGCTGGATCACGCCTCTGTGGTTCACGATGACGCCAAAAACAGAAAAGTCCTTGAAGAGGAACGGGTTGAGACCGCCGACTTTTTTGTGGCCTGCACCGGTGCTGACGAAGTCAACATGATGCTGGGCGTGGAAGCGAGAGATGTCGGTGCCAAACAGGTGCTCAGCGTGATTGGTCGCCCGGACTACACGCGGTTGGCACAGCGGATTGGCGTCGACGTGGCCGTCAGCCAGCAACACGCCATGTCAAAACAAATTAACTCGTTGCTGAACGAGGGCAACGTGTTGACGCGGGCGAAACTTCCGGGAGGACTGGTTAGCGTGCTGGAAATTGAAGTCGGCGAATCGGCCATGTGCAGCAGTGGCAGTCTGGCTGAAATCGAGATGCCGGAAAGGTGCTTGGTCGCAGCCGTGATGCGTCAGGATCAAGTTTTCGTTCCGGGCGCCCAAAACAGTATCAAACCCGACGATGTTGTGGTTGTGGTGGTCGAAGACGACATGATCGATCAGGCCATCGGGTTTTTCTCTTGAGGAGCAAGGGCGGAGGGCCAATGATTTCGGCGGCTCCGAAAAATCTCCGGCTGAAAACCTCAATCGACGTGTTCAAGAAAGTGCTGATTCTGAATCGGAATCACTGCACTCAAGATTCTGCCAAGGACCTCCGCTGGCGAACCGCTGGCGTTAACCGATGAAATGATCTCAGCGGGATAACAATTCAAAACGGCTGCGGACTTTTCCCGGAACACATCGAATCGACCTCGGATTACTTTTTCATTTGCGTCATCGGCTCGGTTTTCTCGAATCGCACGCCGCCGAATTCGGTGAATCATTTCTTCTTCGTCCGAACACTCTAAGCTGATCACTTGCAGGATCTCAATGTGATTTTGGACCAGTTCCGTTTGGCCGACGTTACGCGGAATGCCATCGAGAACTAGCAGGTCTTCGCGGGGTTTGTAGCGCGACAACGCGATGTAGGCATTGAGTGCTTTCTTCCAGATCTTTACCGTCAACTCATCGGGGACCAATTTCCCTTGAGAGCTATATTGATAAATCTCTTGGCCGTCTTCACTGCCGATATCGATCGAACGAAACACATCCCCGACCGACAGATGGAAAAAACCCGGTACGGAACCAAGGATGGTTCCTTGGGTCCCCTTGCCCGTTCCCGGAGGGCCAAACAACAGAATTGATCGGTGCTTTTCGTGCTCCTGCATCTTTGATGGATACCTAGCTAGTGTTGGAAATGGTGGTGGAGGCCCCTCATGGCCGTCATAATCATGCTATTGACTACAGTTGGATTGTGATCCATAGCAATTGCCGATGCAACATCAGCATATATTCAATTGTACAAACGAATCACGCGAAGACTGTAAAGGGTTATGGTTAGACTGTAATTTTGCACTGCACTCTGTTTGAGGATTCTGCCTCGTGTTTCGCTGCCTGAGTTTTGCACTGACCGTGCTATTGATGTTTGCTCCGAGCCTGTTGGGTTCTGAGTTTGGACAAAAAAATAGCGGAAAAGGAAACGATTTGCGTTACGTGGTCGATCTGACCGACGCAGCCAATCGCTATGTTCACATTGAACTTACCTTTAGTCCGCAAGGAAAGCAAAGCGAATTGATGATGGCGGTCTGGACTCCGGGCTCCTATCTGGTTCGCGAGTATGCTCGGCATCTGGATTCGTTAGAAGTCGTCGATGAACAGGGCAACGCCCTGCCGGTGCGAAAGACCCGAAAAAACCGGTGGATGATTGAAAATGGAATGGCGACCGAAATTAAGGTTGGCTATCGACTGTACTGTAATGAAGAGTCCGTTCGCACGAATTTCGTCAACGGAGAATATGCGGTTCTCAACGGAGCCCCTACCTTTCTGACGCTGCCCCAGCGACTGGCTCAACCTCACCAAGTGAAACTTGAGATGCCAGCGACGTGGAAACGATCGGCAACCAGCCTGACCGAAGTCGATCCCCATCAATACAGCGCGAAAAATTTTGATGAACTGGTCGATAGCCCGATCGTGGCCGGGAACTTGCAAATTTACCCCTTCAAAGCCGGCGACGTTGAACATCAATTAGTCAACGTGGGAGAGAAAGGATTGTGGGATGGCGTTCAAGCCGCTGCGGACCTGAAAAAAGTCGTCGAAGCCCACCAAGAAATGTGGGGCAACATCCCCTACGAGCGCTACCTGTTTCTAAACGTGCTTTCTGGCGGCGGAGGCGGTCTGGAGCACGATAATAGCACCCTCGTGCTGTCCAGCATCTGGAACTATCGCGACAAAAGCAAATATCAAAAATGGTTGAGCCTCTGCAGTCACGAGTTCTTTCACACTTGGAATGTCCGCAGGCTGCGCCCGAAACCTCTGGTCAACTACGACTATGAAACCGAAATCTACACCGACGGACTGTGGATCGCCGAAGGCATCACCAGCTACTACCAAGACCTTGCGCTGGTTCGTTGCGGTTTGATGGATCAAGAGAAATTCCTTTCCAATATCAGCGGCGACGTTAAAGACGTGCAGGGCAGGTGGGGGCGCAAAGTCCAATCGTTACGAGATTCTTCGTTTGATACTTGGATCAAGTTCTACCGTCCTGATGAAAACTCAGATTTCACGCGTATCAGCTACTATAAAAAAGGAGCCGTGGTTGCGTTTCTGTTAGACATGAAAATTCGCCAGTCCACCAAAAACAAGAAATGCTTGGACGACGTTATGCGAAAGATGTTCCAGAAGTATGCCAAATCAGGGTACACCTCCAAAGACTTTCGCAAAACCGCATCGAAAATTGCGGGTACGGACCTTACGAAATGGTTTGCTCTCACGATTGATTCCACCGACGAACTGCCCTACGACGAAGCCATGGGCTTCATGGGCATCTTGCCGCCGAAAGGACTCCAGACATCGAAAGCTGGTCAGAATAATGACAATGATCAGGAATCCTCGGATGCAAGTCCGGGAAAGCCCGATTTCGGCGCAGAGGTTTCTGGCAACACGATTTCCCGTGTAACGCCGCAATCCCAAGCCTATCGCCTTGGACTGTTGGCGGATGACGAAATCCTTGCCGTCAACGGCCTTCGACTCAATGGCTCTTTTGGAAGGCGGATTCGTCAGTACGATATAGGAGACAAGATCGAGTTGCTGTTGTCTCGTGACGACCAGTTGTTTTCCGAAACGGTAACGCTGGAACGTTCCGACGCTCAGGACTGGGCGATTCGCTGGGATCCCACAGCCAATGACAAGGTCCTGATGCGGGTTCGAGAATGGCTAAACTTGCCAGAACCAGAAAAGCAGGGAACTGCCGGACCGGAAGATTCTGAAAAACCCGAAGTCTCAAAAAAGAAAAAGCGAAAGCGAAAGCGACCCTAACCCAGCCGATCTCCGTACTGAATCCACTCGCCAGCTTCCAACCCGTAATATTCGTCTTCGATGCGTTCATTTCTCCTTCTGATTACTGCGTTTGTCTTTTGCTTGGTTCTGAGCGGCGAGTCTGCTGACGCCCAATATTGGCGCCCGCAACGCCCGCAACAAGTGATTCCAGGTTATTGGCGAGTGCAACCTGGGTATCCGGGAACGCGTCCCCGAACTTATGGACAGCCCAAGTACGTCAATCCCGGTCAGCCCAAGTACGTCACTCCCTCTCCGACGCGTACCCGAAAACCTTCGACATCGCACATCCCCGCCGATGCCGTCACCCCCGAAGAAGCCCACAAACGCTTCAAGCGGCCCAAGACAAATCCTCCGCCGAAGTTCGACCCCGAGAGTATTTATCCAAGGATCGCTGGCGAGTTTGAGCAACAGAATGCGATCGCGATCAGCCTCAGCGAAATGCTGCCGGGCCATAAAAAAGTGTTCCTTCGCGTGGCAGAACTGACCCATGACCACGTCCAACTGTTGGTCCTGTTCAACAAAACCGACCAAGTCGTCGAGGCGTTGAAAGTTCTCCAAGAATCGGATCAGCCGCTGGACCATGTGCATTTCATGCGTTTGAAACTGGATACGGTTTGGTTACGTGACTTCGGCCCGATCCTTGCCGAACAGCCCGACGGTTTGATGTGTTTCGACTTTTTCTACAACGGTCAGCGCCCTGTCGACGACAACTTCCCGAAAGAGTGGGCTGGCATTACCAGTGTCGAGCACAATGCCATTCCGTGGACGATTCAGGGTGGGAACCTGTTGAGCAACGGGCAGGGACTCGCGCTGACGACATCCCGGATTTTTGAAGACAACAAAGTTAACTTTCCTCCTGCCCCTGGGGTCGACCGAGTCACGGAGCAGCGTACATTCGTGCTCCAGCAGTTCAAGGCGTACACCAACCTGAAGCGACTGGTCGTGTTGGAACCCTTGCATGGCGAGTCGACTCGACATGTCGACATGTTCGCATCCTTTGTCAGTCCGGAAGAAGTGTTGGTCGCAACTGTGGACGGCCGCCGTGACCCGGTTAACGCGGCGATTCTGGAACGGAATGTTCAACGACTACGCAATGTGAAAGTCGATGGTAGCCCCTTAAAGGTTCGGCGGATTCCGATGCCGGTTCGTCGCGGGACAATCTGGAGTCCCTACACTAACG
>CAZDZX010000147.1:3213-10135 GCA_964510005.1 uncultured Pirellulaceae bacterium | reverse complement strand
TCAATTCGATCGAAAACGGCAGTTGAGCGACTGGAATCTGAACTGGTCATTCGGCAAATGGGCCGTGGGCGGGCAATTGATCGGCTCGCTACCCACTCAAATTTTGCCGTGGTTATTGGTGACCGCTGCCGGAACGGCGGGCACGGGACTGTTCGCAGCGGCCATGTCGCTGGTCGGCATCGCCAACATTTTCAACACAGGCATGGCTAATTTCCTGACCCCCAAAGCGTCGCAAGTCTACGTCGACGAGGGAGCTCATGGGCTGCGAAGAGTCATTTTTCGCATGGCGTTGTTGTTTTTAGTGGCCGTCGGCTCCTTTGTTGGATTGATGGCTGTTTTTGGCGGCCAAATCGCTTTGATATTCGGCTCAAAATACGCCGGTTTGCACTTGGCGATCTCGATTCTTGCCGTCGGCAAGCTGTTTGAGGGCTTTGCGATTGTGGCCAGTAACGGCTTGTTCGTGATGGAACGCATTCGCGAGAATTTCTACGTCGATGCGATCCTGATGGTCGTTACCATCACGGTTGCAATCCTGCTGATTCCCACATTTGGCCTGATGGGAGCCGTCTGGACGTCGCTTGTCGGTGCGGCCACGGGCGCTATTTTGCGATTTGCGGTCTTGCTGGTTTTCCTTAACCGGGAGACCCGCAGTGAGTAGTGTCCTGTTGCAACCAAAAGAAAAAAAACGGCAATCCATGATCTGGGGAGGACAAATTGCCTTCCTCGCAGCGGTCTGTTTCGGCACGTTCTTTATCGCCGAACACGACATCAAAATGTCGGAAGTGCAGAACTTTGTCCAAGACATCGAGCAGCAAGAAAGCTGGGGCGAGGGCGGAAACTCGGCTCGCAGAATTGCTTTCCTCGGTTGCGCTTTTATCGGTCTGTTCGGAATTGCGAAAGGTGAGTTGCACCGTTTTCGCTGGAACCTGCCAATGGCTTTGCTGGTGCTCTATCTCGCTTGGACGGCGGGGTCAATGACATGGTCGATCGACCCGGGGGCGACCGCTCGCCGATACATTTTAATGCTGTGCTGTGTAATAGGCTGCTTTGGAATCACTCGCTTTCTGACCATGGAACAGGTGCTGTTGGCGACCGTCATCACGCTGTCAGGATTACTGAGCGTTGGCGTGTTGGCAGAAATCGCGCTGGGCAATTTCAAACCGCATCAGGGGGACTACCGTTTCGCTGGCACACTTCATCCCAATTCCCAGGCTGCGAACTTGGCGATGCTGAGCATTTCCTCGTTCACGATGGCGCGACTGCGCCCCAAATTCAAATGGGTATTCTACGGCGTGATGGGAGTGGCGGTTTTCTTCCTCGTGATCACAAAGTGCCGGACGGTGACGGCGGTCCTGCCGGTTTCACTGATGGTCATCTGGCTGGTCACTCAACCTTTGAAACAAATTACAATCGGCGGTCTTATCGTGGTCTGGGTATTCTCGATTAGCGTACTGGGTTTTCTGGTTGCTGGATTCGACCCGATCAGTGAATACAGCGAAGTGCTGTTGCTGGGCCGGGGCGAAGAAACAGGAACTTCGTTGACAGGACGTTTGCCGCTGTGGACCGAACTTTCAAGCTACATCAAGAATCGTCCCTTGCAGGGATATGGCTTTGGTGCCTTTTGGACGCCGGGGCACATCAACGATATTTTCATCGGACAGGGGTGGGTGATTAGCGAAGCCCACTCGTCCTATGTGGACACCTCGTTACAAACGGGACTTATCGGCGCACTATTGATGGTTAGCATCGCTTTTTCCACCTTTTTCTACGCGGTGATTGTGTATCGCCGCACGAAAAAGACGGAATACGTTTTTATTATCGGAGGAGTTGTGTTTTGCCTTATTCGAGGGTTTACTGAGTCAGGCTTAAATGGCCCTTCCGGGTTTAGCAGTTCTTTGTTCCTAGCCATGGCTGCACATTCGTGGAACGCATCAAATCAGGAGAGTGAGAGTGATTGCCCAGAACAACTTAGCGAGAGATACTCAGTATCACGAGGAATCATCTATGAGTAATCCCGGCAATCCCGATGTAACCATTGTTGTCTGCACGTTCAACCGCGCTGACTCTTTGAAAGAAGCACTCGAAAGTCTGATTGAGTTGCAGACTGACGGATTCAGCTATGAAGTGCTGGTCGTCAACAATGCCTCGACGGATCACACACCCGATGTCGTTCAGGAAGTGGCCACCGCTGCTTCTTGCACCGTGCGAAGCGTCAAAGAACCTCAAGCTGGAGTCTCGTTTGCGCGAAATTGCGGCGTCAAAAACGCGCTCGGGGAATGGATTGCCTTTTTCGACGACGACCAATTGGCCGAAGCCGACTGGCTGGTCAATTTGTTCAATTCGGCCAAGGAGCAAGACGTACAGGCTGTGGGCGGCGCGGTCCACCTTCTCTTAGTGGGAGGCGACAGTCACAAACGAAACTTGCGGCCTTGGATTCGCGTCCTGTTTGGTTGTTCCGATTACATGGGCTCCGGGTACATCTACAATCGAAAAAACACGCCCGGCACTGGAAACCTGTTGATGCACAAAGACGTCTTTGATCAAGTCGGTTTCTTCCGAACCGATCTAGTGGAAGGTGGAGAAGACACGGAACTTTATCACCGCATGCGAAGAACAGGCCGTCGGGTATTTTTCTGCCCGACTGCGATTGTTCATCACCAAGTTCCAGGCTTCCGATTGGAACCGCAGTACATCAAGCTGGCCTCGATGCGAATGGGCAACCACATCGCTCGCCGTGAGTTCAACGATTTTAGCAGGCTGACATTCCCACTGATGATCTTCGCCAGGTCCGTTCAAACCGTGGGTCTGTACGGCAGTCGTTTGTTACTGGCTCGACTCAAAGGCGACAAAGAAGAAATTTTGGAACGACAATCTAAATGGTGGCTGGGACAGGGTTATTTGCGGGCAGCTGTCCGGTTCCTGTTCTTCAAAGAAAAAGCCGTTAGCACCCTTGAGTTTCGTAGTGAGCGAAAGCCTGCTTCGTCCGCTTGAGGCCTGCTTCGCTCCATGACTTTGAAAGCCCCAAATCCCCCTGAGCGCAGGGTAGCGGCTGTTCACTTTGGAGATTCAATTCACTAGGATCAAATCGGCGATGAAACTGGAGGTTTCCTAATCCTGAATTCCGCGCGAGCGTTATAATCCGTTCGGAAAGCGAGTGCTTGGGCTGAATTCCTTAGTTTCCAAAGCCAATCTTGAAAACACGAGCCTGAAAAGGCTCTACTGACTAAACTATTTACACGGCAAGACATTTCGATCGGCATGGACTTTTTGTCTCAAATCGGAATCCGTCTTTAAGATCGCCAATTCGGTATTGTCGCTTGCAAATGCATCATTGCTGATCAAAAATCGTGTCCCGCATCACCTTGGTCCCTCCATTTCAATGATCGTACTCCTTTGCATCATAATCCTCATACCCGTGTGGATGTTTGCGGCTGAGTGTTTTTTGTCCTTTCTGCCGTCTTCAAAAAACACTCGACCGAACTCCGCTCAACCGAGTGCCCGTCCGCGCCTCGCAACGATCATCCCGGCTCATAACGAAGAGAGCGGAATTGCCAACACTGTGAAAGATGTTGTCGCTCAATTGGCCGACGGAGATCGCGCCTTGGTCGTTGCCGACAATTGCGACGATGGCACCGCCGATGTCGCCCGCCAGCATGGGGCTGACGTTTTGGTTCGCCACAACTTAGAACTCCGCGGCAAATCGTATGCCCTTGAGTATGCTTTAGAATCGCTTGCCGAAGATCCTCCAGAAGTCGTGATTTTCGTGGATGCCGATTGTCGCTTGTCTGACAATGCACTGACCGATTTGGCCACCCAAGCGGCGGCCATGGATCGTCCCATTCAAGGATCCTACATTTTTGGCGGCCAAGCAGGCAGCGCGGCCAGCAACCTTGCCTCCTCGCTGACGCTTCGATTCAAAAATCACATTCGCCCCCTCGGTTCCTCACGACTGGGAATGCCCTGCCAATTGACTGGCAGCGGAATGGCGTTTCCTTGGCACACGCTGCAAAGCGTGAACGTGGCCAATGGCTCGCTCACTGAAGATGCGGAACTGGGCGTGGACCTTGCCTTGGCCGGCTACCCACCCATGTTTTGCCCTCACGCCAAAATCGATGGCAGCGTGCCCAAGGCGTGGGACGCCCATGTCCAACAACGCCGCCGCTGGGAACAGGGATACCTCCAATCCATTTTGACCAACGCCCCCCGCATGTTTTTCAAAGCGGTTACTCGCGGCAAGCCTTCGCTTTTCTGGAGCGCACTTGATTTGTGCATTCCTCCATTGGCACTGCTGGGGTTGCTGTGGTTCGTGATGCTGTGCGTGGTGATGGTGTCCGTGTGGGCAGGTGGCAGCCTGTTGCCCCTGCACTTGCTGCTTAGCGGTGCCGTTTTGATGGGGGCCAGCATCGTGCTGGGCTGGTTCATCCACTGTCGCAACGAAGTCGGACTTAAAAGCTTGGCCTCGATCCCTTGGTTTGTGATTCGCAAAGTAACGATTTACCTTTCGCTGATCTTTAACCGTGAAAAAGAATGGGTTAGAACCGAACGAGACTAAGCTCCAGATTACCCTCGATTCAAGAATTACTTCCTCCACTTATTTTTTGATTTTTCGATTTACGGACTGAATCCTTTATGACACGGATATCAAAACCTGCCCCACTACCTGCTGATCCAGCAATCGCATCACCGGAGGGGGTAGGCGCCAATTTTCCTACCGTCAAATTGCGTGGAATGCCAATCCACAACGTGACCAAGGCGCAGACCGTCAACCAAATCATCTCCAACGCCAATCGAGGCATTGGTGGCTGGGTGGTAACGCCCAATCTGGATATCCTACGACGATACAAGAACTCGGTTTCATTCCGCAATCTGGTCGCAACGTCGACGCTCAATGTGGCTGACGGGATGCCACTGATTTGGGCCAGTCAAGTCAAAGGCCAGCCCCTGCCCGAGCGAGTCAACGGGACGGACTTGATGGTGGATGTCTGCAAGGCAGCCGCCAAATCCGGGAACTCGATTTTCTTGCTGGGTGGCAATCCGGGCTCCGCAGAGAAAACAGCAGAGAACCTGAAGAATGATTTTCCAGGTCTCAAGGTCGCGGGCTGCCTGTGTCCTGAATTCGGTTTCGAATCGGAACTGACCAACATTCAGGAAATCGCCGAACACCTTACCGTTTCCAGCCCCGACATCGTCTTTGTGGGACTTGGTTCGCCCAAACAGGATGTCCTGATTAACATGCTGCGACTGCAGTTTCCTCACATCTGGTGGCTGGGCGTGGGCATCAGTTTTAGCTTTCTATGTGACGAATTGATTCGCGCCCCCGAATGGGCCAAAAGATTTGGCTTGGAATGGCTGTATCGCCTCTTTGCCGAGCCGAAACGGTTGGCCAAGCGATACCTCGTTGAGGGAATTCCTTTCTTTGTGACGACGCTGATCATCTCCGCGTGGGAGAGACTCTTCGGAGCTGGAAAAAAGCCTCAACAGGTTCAGAATTTCGAAACGGTCGCCGAAGGGTAGGGCCGAAGCCCGGGCAACTGTAGCCCCCCTGTAGGTGACGCAAGAGAAACTCGGCGGGGATTTGCACCCAATCCCTTTTCTCGGACCTCACCCCTTATCTCGGACCTCACTTAAGTCTTGAGCAGGTAGCTGTGTTGGAGAAAAACCTTCTCAACAATTCCTAAAATGGCCCAAATGGAGTACGGCAATGCCTCGGTGAATTAGACTGAGAACCATCTGTATCCTAACCCACCAAAACTTTCTGCATTCTCCACTCTTACAATGATGAAACTGGCTTTAGTTCAGCCCTCCAGAGTCAAAGATTGGGAGCCCGACTTCCTATCTCGGGTAAAAAAGGAACTGTCTCAACCTCGGCCGAATGCAAAATTTCAGTTGGTCGACCATGCCGAAGATGCGGATGCCGTTTTCCATGTGGATTCTATTTTTCACAAATCCTCCAACGACGTCGGGGTCTACCAAAAACTGCTGGAGTGGGCCGACGAAAACAACAAACTCGCGTTCTCGCTAAGCTTTGAAGACCTTCCGCTGGGAGCCCTGCCGGGAATCTACACCTCGCTGGAATCCGGAAACTTCGATCCCACACTGCACCTGTCTTGGCCTCACTTAGAGGCTCCCAACAAGGGCGCCGAAACAACACCCAAAGAACCTCCTAAACAAGATTCTTACTTGTTTACGTTCGCGGGCTCCTGCTCTCATCGCTTGCGCAGCAAGCTGTTTTCCATTTATAGCTCTGAGGAGCAAAACCGCTGGAAGGTCCACGAGGTGAAGCGGTGGTACAACCACACTACAGACGAGCGGGAAACGTACATTGATGACATTATCAACAGTCACTTTGTGCTGTGCCCCCGTGGCATCGCGTCTTACTCGCATCGAATTCTTGAGACGATGCTGCTGGAGCGAATCCCGGTGATCATCGCCGACGACTGGGTTCCGTTCTCCTTCGCCGAGCAAAACTACTACATCTCAATTCCTGAGAAAGACGTCGCCAACATCGCTTCGATACTGGAGCGCGAGCTGAAGAACTATGACCTCTATCTTTCGAATCTACGCAAAGTCAATGAACGCTGGCTGACCGAGAAAAATCGATATTGCAACGTTGTGGAACGGTTTCTGGAGTTCCACCAACAGCACCAGAGCGTCCACCACCCCAAAGCGCTGCTGGAGCGACTCAAGAGTACTGAATTCCGCAGATCCAACGGGCTGCTGTCTCACCAGAAGATTCTCAAATCGGCGAACGCGATTCCTCGTCAAGGGAAAAAGATGTTCGAAAAACTCATCTCCCGCTGCTCCCAAAGGTTCGCCAGCCAACCCGCGGCCCAAGCCAGCGAGCCCTGCACCAGTGACAAAAACCACTGATTTGTTGGGCGGCATTGTTTGATTTGTTGGGCGGCATTGTTTGATTTGTTGG
>CAZDZX010000147.1:0-3113 GCA_964510005.1 uncultured Pirellulaceae bacterium | reverse complement strand
TGATTTGTTGGGCGGCATTGTTTGATTTGTTGGGCGGCATTGTTTGATTTGTTGGCTGCGGAGCGTCCAACCCACGGTTCCTAGTGGACGGGACGCTCCGCGGCCCGAACACAACACACGACGGGTCTCCATTGATTTGCCCGACGTCTTTGTGGCGTCGGGAACAGCAAATCTGACCACGAAACACACGAAGAATACGAAACTCGATTTTTGAATTTTCGTGTGCTTCGTGTCTTTCGTGGTTAAAAACGAATTAGGGAATAATGGCTTTCAATCTCCAAACCTAGCAACTTCTTTCCGTGGGGCGTTGCGGTGGGTCGTTGGCCGCGGAGCGTCCAACCCACGGTTCCTAGTGGACGGGACGCTCCGCGGCCCGAACACAACACACGACGGGCCACTCTGGGATCCAAAACCGACAAAGCCAGCGACATACGCGTCTCAAGGCAAAGGACTGCGATTGGCGGCTTTTACCGCCTCCCACGAGGCCACCGAAAGTCAACTGCCTTTCCTTGGTCAACGAATTGCGTAATATCGAATCGAACTGCTCGAGGTAAAAATCGAGCACCGCAATTCGTCTCGCCATCGGAGTCACCAGAATCATGGTGCGTTGCCGCAATATTTCCTGCCTGTTGTCACTGCTGAGTATTGGATTCATGCTGTTGGGCTGTGGCCGACCCAAGCCACCCGTCGAACCCCCAGCCAGCCCCCAACCGCTCGTCGAAGTCGAGCTCGACGAAGTCGTGGCCACCATCGATCACCTGACCTACGGCTGCAATCAGCCCTTGATTCAAGAAGTGCCCTTTCGGCGAATCGGCGGCAACCGCACAACCGGCTACAACTGGGAGATCAATGCCAGCCATGCAGGAATCGACGCGGATAACATGAGTGATCGCTGGCTGAACCGATCCGTTTCGCTGGATGAAACCGACAGCCGGCCCGCGGCTTGGATGTTGGAAAAACTCGCGCGGCACAAAGCCGAAAACGCTGATAGTTTGGTCACCGTTCCCTTGGTCGGATACGTCGTTGCCGATGGCGACGGTACGTCAGTCGCCAGCGACCAGACCGCCCCCTCAAAGCGCTGGGCCGCCGTCGTGGCCGCAAAACCGGGCGGGAATTTTGGCCAGCCCGACCTCAACGATGGAAAAGTCTATGTCGATGAAGAAGTCGCATGGCTAGTTGCCAACGCAGGAACCGCCAACCAGGGAGGCCCGAAATACTACAGCCTCGACAACGAGCCATCGCTGTGGAGCGACACCCACCCGCGGCTCCACCCCGAAAAAACCACCTATAGCGAAGTCACATCCCAAGCGATCGCCGCGGCCGATGCGGTTCTATCGGTCGATGCCGACGCGAAAATTGTGGGACCATCGCTATATGGCTGGAACGCTCACCAGAGCCTGCAGAGCGCTCCCGACAAATCGAGTCTCAACAACGAACATGGAAATTTCAGCGCCTACTTTCTATCCCAAATGCGACAGGCCTCCGAGCAGAAAGGGCGGCGGCTGCTGCACGTTTTCGATTTCCATTGGTACTCCGAAGCAACCGCTGGGGGAACTCGGATTGCCAGAGGCGAAGGCGACTCGCTGACTTCGGCCGAGATCGTTCGGGCGCGACTGCAAGCACCGCGCAGCCTGTGGGATCCCACTTATGTCGAAGACAGCTGGATCGCTGCGAGCCTCGGCGAGCCGATTCAGCTGATCCCTCGCATGCAAGGGATCATCGAAGCCAACTACCCGGGAACGCGATTGGGCTTCCTCGAATACAACTACGGGGCAGGGCACCATATCAGCGGCGGACTGGCCACCGCGGATGCCTTGGGGATCTTTGGCCAGCATGGTGTCGCGGCTTGCCTGTGGGTCGAACGAAGTGGAAACGACTATGAAAAAGCCGCTTTTCGGCTCTTTTTGAACTACGACCAAGCCGGCAGTCACTTTCAGAATCTGGCGCTCAAGACCTCATCGGCAACGCCGCAGCTCGATTCCGTTTATGCGTCTCGTAGCGATGACGGCAAGACAATTACGGTTGTGCTGATCAACAAGCAAGCCAAATCATCGTTGCAGAAACAGATCCAGCTAAACGGAAGCGAACAGGAAGGAACGCTGCGAGCCTACCGCTTCGGGCCCGGCCAGCCGCAAGTGCTACCCGTTGGCGAGGACCAGCTCCAATCAGTCACTGGCGGCTTTGAAATCGAATGCCCGCCGCATACCGCGACCCTCGTCGAGATCAAACTTTGAGCTCAGCAGCTCCACGGAAGTTGAACTGACTGGGCGTGGGTCAATCTGCTCAATCTGCGCTTCGGTTTAGTGCAAGGCATCCCCAACGGAGGGTTTGGATAGGGCCAATCGACATGGGTCGCCGAAGAAATCTTGACAGGCAGACGTCACAAAACCCCGGTATATGCACACCAAAAGCGATGCTACTGGAAGCAAACAAACTATCCGCGAAAAAATTTTCAAAAAGGACTGAATGAGGGTTGAGTCCGTGTCGATGTTCCGTATACTTCTGCCCTGTCGCAACACGCGACCACGGAAGACGCAAAAGGGTGATTTGATTCATTGCCCACAATTTTTGCCTTTCTTTTGATTCGGGGTTTAGGTTGGCTTGACGCTTACCGAAATATCCATACAATCCCGGGCCCGACCATGACTCACATGGCGGGGGAGTGCCTTTGTGCTGTGCAACGCTTGTGGCGATTTTTCGTCTCCAGCGTGAACCAGTCCAGCCCAAAGGCACTCTTCAGTTTTGAAGAGGTGCAGCGTTTATTAGCTGCGTGATGGACTTCGGTTCATCGAATGATCTTTGACAATTTGTTTGTGTAATAAAGTAGATGGCATCTATATAAGCGGTCACTGTTTCAGTGATGCGTTTATAAAAACCACTCTTGATTAGCGCGTTGACGGTCTTTGTGTTTCCTTTGGGGAACTCAAATGGCAGGTCAACATTAGTCGAAAGATGAAATTAAAAACTAAGAGTTTATCGTTATATGTGGTTTGATTCAGATAGATGATTCTCTTCAGGCTGAAATGCAGTTCGCTGCGGCTCTCTTGGAAGGAATTGAATATTTGTGGTCAAGCTATTAAGGGTGCATGGGGGATGTCTTGGCATTAGAAGGC